>NZ_JADPJQ010000124.1:322401-397623 GCF_023073515.1 Bradyrhizobium sp. 17
CTCCGCGTCGCCGTTGGCCGAGATGGTGCCGACCTGGGCGATCTCGTCGTTCGAGGTCACCTTCTTGGAGTTCTTGACGAGGTCCGCAACGACGGCTTCGACCGCGAGATCGATACCGCGCTTCAGATCCATCGGGTTCATGCCGGCGGCAACCGACTTGGCGCCTTCGCGCACGATCGCCTGGGCCAGCACGGTCGCGGTGGTGGTGCCGTCGCCGGCCGCGTCAGCGGACTTGGAGGCGACTTCGCGCACCATCTGCGCGCCCATGTTCTCGAACTTGTCCTCGAGCTCGATCTCCTTGGCGACGGTGACGCCGTCCTTGGTGATGCGGGGAGCGCCGAACGACTTGTCGAGCACGACGTTGCGGCCCTTCGGACCGAGCGTGACCTTCACCGCGTTGGCGAGAATGTCGACGCCGCGAAGCATCTTGTCGCGCGCATCGACCGAGAATTTGACTTCTTTAGCTGCCATCTGGATTTTTTCCTTAGGTGTTTAACTGGATAAGAGAGGGGCTCTTAGGCCGCCTTCTTCTTGGAAGCGGGGACGTCGAGGACGCCCATGATGTCGCTTTCCTTCATGATCAGCAGGTCGACGTTGTCGATCTTGACCTCGGTGCCGGACCACTTACCGAACAGCACGCGGTCGCCGACCTTCAGGTCGATCGGGATCAGCTTGCCAGCTTCGTCGCGGCCACCCGGGCCGACGGCGACGATCTCGCCCTGCGAGGGCTTTTCCTTCGCCGTGTCGGGAATGATGATGCCGCCAGCGGTCTTCTCTTCTGCGTCGATGCGCTTGACCACGACGCGGTCGTGAAGCGGACGGAAATTCATGCAGTTCTCCTAAGCTTTTGCACGATTTGGGAATTTTGGGTTGTTAGCAGTCGCGCCGGCGAGTGCCAGCGCAGGCACAACTGAGATAAGGCAGGATTTTGGCGGGAGCAAGGGCCTGTAGCAGAAAAATAGCACTCGGAGGCGCCGCCTGCCAAAATCTCTTTCCATCGTTAATCGCGCTCGGCGCAGTATTAGCACGGAGCTAGATCTGCTGCTAACGCATTGAATTTCAACAGCTTGTTAAACTTTTGGGCTTGAGATGGATTGTCAGTTTGCGTCACATTTCTCTCATGTGAGCGCATCAGTAGCGGGTGGCTCTTAAGGCGCACCGGAAAGCCACCCCTTGAATGCGCTCCTGCAAAGGAGGTTGGCATGGGCTTGCGGAGTGGAGCCGTTTCGGACGATTTCCGGAAACAGCTGCTGGGTTACGGAATGACGACGGCGCAGATTCTCTATCGGATGCCGGATCATCCCTCGCTGCTCCAGACTTACGTCTGGCAGGACTACGACATGTTTCCGAAATTTCCGGCGCTGAAGGATTTTCTGGCGTTCTGGCAGGAAAAGCTCGACGGTCCGCTTCACTCGGTGACAGTGGCGCATTCCAAGCTGATCAAGCCGGCCGAGTTGCGCGCGGTGGACGGCGTATTCCGGCTGCATTGAAGGGCGGAGCTGTAGGGTGGGTTAGCGTCAGTGTAACCCCCCATGCTTCAAAGATTGCGCAAGGAAGTGGTGGGTACGTTAGCGCTAACCCACCCTGCGATTTCGCATTCTGTGCTAGCCTCTCCCCATAACAACAGGGGAGGCCGCCCATGGCCAAGAAAGCAAAATCGCGCAGCGCATCGCAAGCCGCGGTGAAGAAGCGTAGCGGGGCCAAACCCGCAGCACGATCCACGGCGCGCAAGGCGGTGAAGGCAAAAGCCCCCACGACAACGGCAAAGTCATCCGTCAAGAAACCGGCGCGGCCCAAGCAGCGCATTGCGATCAGCCATCACCGCGAGGAAGACTTCAAAGCCGACGGTCTGCGTACCTACGCGAAATATCGCGACCTCGGCATCGCCGCCGCCAGCCAGGGCCTCGCGCAGGCGCACGTGATCCGGCTGCAAGGCCCCTGCAATCCGGACGAAGTGTCGAAGCTGCACTTTCACGACGTCGAATTCCAGATGGTCTACGTGCTCAAGGGCTGGGTGAAGACCTATATGGACGGAGAGGGCGAGACGCTGATGAAAGAAGGTAGCGCCTGGACCCAGCCGCCGAAGATCAAGCACATGATCCTGGACTATTCGGACGACGTCGAGCTGCTGGAGGTGATCCTGCCGGCGGAGTTCAGGACCGTGGAGTTGAAGGCGTAGGCGAGGCGGAGATCAGCCGCCGTCGTTGCAATAGCGTTTCCACATCGCGCGATAGGCATCGTCCACCGCTTGCACGTATGAGATTGGGTTGCCGGCGGCGGCAGCCCTGATCTGTCCGGGCAGTTCGCTGCGCAACTTATCGAGCTCGCCGATCTGCAACCCACGGCTCGCTGCGATTTCGACATAGGCCTCATCGCTGTCCGCGACCCACTCCGGCAGGCCCAGCGCGGTGAGGATGGAGCCGGCAGCACGGCTCGGCAGGCTGTGACCGAGCTTCGCCACCACCGGCACGCCCATCTGCAAGGCTTCCCACGTGCTGACGCCGCCATTCTGCGGGAATGGGTCGAGGCCAATATCGACGCGATTGAACGTTGCCAGATGTTCGTCTCGCGACGTGGCTCCGAGCAGATCGACGCGTTCGGCCGGCAATCGGCAAGCGGCAAACCGCGCCAGCAGATTGTCGCGGACCAGCTGGGCGTCCAGTGCAGTATCCTTGATCAGCAGTCGCGAACCCGGCACCCGCTCGAGAATCCTGGACCAGACTCCCACCGCCTCGTTCGAAATCTTGCTGATGCGGTTGAAGACACCGAATGTGATGAAGCCGTTCGCAAGCGCCGGCGTCGGCGCTCGCGCAATCCCGGCCGGTAGCGGCGCCAGCGTCACAAAGCACGGCAGGTCAACGATGGTCTCCGCAAACAGATGCCGAACCGCGGCAGGAATGGCGACCGGGTCCGAGAATAGATAATCGATCGTTGGCAGCCCGGTGCCGGTACCGTGGCCCCAGCCATGCGCCTGAACAGGTGCCGGTTTGCGCGCAAACACACCGAGGCGGTTTCCGCTGGTGTGGCCGGACAGATCGATCAGGATATCGACGCCATCGGCGCGGATCTGAGCGGCGAGGCGATCGTCGGACCATTGCGAGGCGTCGCGCCAGCGATCGGCGATCCCCTGAAACTCACGGGTCGTCGCGTCCGTTCTCGGTGAACAGGCGTAGCACACGATCTCGAACTGTGCCCGATCATGGTGCTGCAGGACCGGCTTGAAAATGAACGCCGCTGAATGTGTGTGAAAATCCGACGAGACATAACCCAGCACCAGACGGCGATCCGGATCGCGGCTGTTCTCATGCGATCCCGCCGCTGCTGAGGCGATCTTCGCACCGATCTGCTCCCACCATACATGTCGCGCTTGCTGATGCTGCGCAACGCTGGCGTCGGCCATGAAATCGAGGGTGAATATCTTGCTGGAGATCGTGCTCTGATCAGGCTCGATGTCGAGAGCTCTGTCGAAACTGGCGAGGGCTTCGTCGACCCGGCCAAGTGCCGCGAGACATTGGCCGAGCAGGCTGTGGGCCTGAGAGAAGCCGGGATCGGCCGCGAGAGCCTTCTCGCAATCGGACAATGCTTCGGCAACTTGCCGGGTCAGGAGCAAGATACTGGCCCGCCAGAGCCATCCATTCGCGTCGTCGGGTGCGAGGGCGATTGCGCGATTGCAATCCGCCATGGCTTCGTCAAATCGCTAAAGCTCCCGCAATGCAACGGCGCGGGTCGACAGCGCCGAGGCGTAGTCAGGCTTGATCGATAGCGCGCGGTTTAAGCTTGCGATCGCTTCGTCATAGGCGCGCACACGGCAGAGCGCCCAACCCCGGCCGTTATGGGCTTCGGAAAGTCTTCCGTCGATTGCGAGCGCCTTGTCGTAGCTCTCGAGCGCTTCCTGGTAAAGTTCAAGGGCCGCGCTTGCGTTGCCGAGATTGGACAGGGCCAAGGCGTAGTTGGGTCGAAGGGCGAGGGCCTTCCGATAGCTCTCGCGGGCCTCATTGTGACGTTTCAGCCCGTTGAGCGCGACGCCCAGGCTCATATGGGCTTCGGCAGATCGCGGATCCAAGGCCACCGCTCGGCTCAGCAAAATTTGCGCCTGCCGATAGTTTTTGGATTCAGACTCCAAAGCGCCCAGCAAATGCAGCGCGATGAATTGGTCGGGCGCAAGCTCCAGGAGTTCGCGATAGGCCGTCTTTGCCTCGGGGAGAAGTCCCGCCTTGTGCAGCTGGAGGGCGCGCGCGAGCAACGGCCCTAGCTCGGCTTTTTGCCGTTTCTGAAGCCGGGCATTTTGAAATGCCCGCTGGCCTGCGCTGTTGCTCATGAATCAATTCCAGCCGAATCTCCTGAAGAGATTAACATGGAAGGATTGTCGCGATTGCGCTGCGCCCCATCGGAGCTGCGAGGGCGCCAGCCTCACACAAGCTTCACGTCAACACCCCCACCACTGCTCCCATCAGGCACGTCGTCAGCGTTCCCGACACGATCGACTTCAGCCCGAGCGCATTGATTTCCTCGCGCCGTTCCGGCGCCATCACGCCGAGACCGCCGATCATGATGCCGAGGCTGGCGAAATTGGCGAAGCCGCACATCCCATAGAGCATGATCAGGCGCGAGCGCGGATCGAGCGTGCCGGGCGGCAGCTTCGAGAAGTCGACATAGGCGATCAGCTCGTTCAGCACGGTTTTCGTGCCCATCAGGCTGCCGGCGGTGATCGCCTGATCCCACGGCAATCCCATGAGCCAGCACACCGGCGCCATCACGAGGCCGAGCAGGCGCTGCAACGAGATCGCAGCGCCGCCGACATCAGGCAGCAGGCCGAGGATCGCATTGACGAGATAGACCAGCGCCACCAGCACCAGCAGCATGGCGACGATGTTGATCAGCAGCTCGATCCCCGCGCCCGTCCCTTTCACGATCGCGTCCATCGTGCTGGAGACCTCCATCTCGGGAGCCTCCAGCGCGCCGGCGGTGCGCTTGTCGGATGTCTCCGGCACCATGATGAGGCTGACCAGGATCGCGGCCGGGGCACCCAGCACCGAGGCGATGACGAAATGGGCGGCTGCGTCGGGAATGAGGGGAGCAAGGAGCGTCGCATACAGCACCAGCACCGTGCCGGCGATGCCGGCCATGCCGCCGGTCATCACCAGGAACAACTCGCTGCGGGTCATTTGCGCGAGATAAGGCCGCACGAACAGCGGCGCCTCGACCATGCCGAGAAAGATGTTGGCGGCGGTCGAGAGTCCGACCGCGCCGCCGACGCCGAGCGTCCGCTCCAGCAGCCAGGCCATGCCGCGCACGACCGGCGGCAGCACGCGCCAATAGAACAAGAGCGTCGTCAGCACGCTCATGACCAGCACGATCGGCAGCGCCTGGAACGCCAGGACGAAATCGGCACCCGGTGCTTTCAGGTCGAAGGGCAGGGGACCGCCGCCGACATAGCCGAACACGAAGGAGGAGCCGGCGCGCGAGGCCGCCGAGATCGCGCCCACCGCGTCGTTGATGGCACCGAACGCGCGCGCGACGACGGGCACCTTCACGAGAACGATCGCGGTGACGAAGGTGGCGACGAGGCCGATCGCCGCCTGGCGCAGCGAGGCCGCGCGGCGATTCTCGCTCAGGACCAAGGCGATCAACAGCAATGCGAAAACGCCGAGTGCCGATTGCAGCCGCAGCATGATGTCCCCAAACCCCGATGATTATGGCCACCCCTGCGTTGCAAACGCAATGCCGGGAGATTGTCGAAGCGTCTCGCTGTTGACAAGCAGGTCCGCGTCAGCCACGCGGAGCACGTCGACATCAGGAGCCGGATAGCCCGAGCGTGACCGAAGAGGCGATGCCAGACCAGCCCATATCGGGAAACCCGCCGGTCAGTGCCCGCGCGCTCCTCTCCCATCGCGCCTTTCTGTTCTTTCTGCTCTCGCGCAGCCTGTCGCGTTTCTCCAGCCAGATTGCGGCGGTCGCGATCGGCTGGCAGATCTACGATCTCACCGGCTCGGCCTTCGATCTCGGCATGGTCGGCCTCGTGCAATTCCTGCCCACGGCGCTGCTGGTGTTCATCGCCGGCCATGCCGCCGACCGCTACGAGCGCAAGCGCGTGGTCCAGCTCTGCCAACTCGTGGAAGCAGCGACCGCGCTCTATCTCGGCGTCATCACCTATCTCGGCTTGGTCAGCGAAGTTCAGATTTTCGTGGCCACCTTCGTGCTCGGCATTGCCGGCGCGTTCGAGAGCCCGACCACCGCGGCGCTGCTGCCGGCGATCGCGCCGCAGGGCTCGCTCCAGCGCGCCACCGCCGTCTCCAGCGGTGCGGCGCAGGTCGCGACCATTACCGGTCCGGCGCTAGGCGGTTTTGCCTACGCGGTTGCGCCGCATCTCGCCTACGCGGTCATGGTGCTGTTCTGGATCTTCGGGATGATCCTGACCGGCTTCATCCGGCCGCGCCCGCAGGCGATCGCCAAGGACATGGCGGGCGCCGACAATATCTTCGCCGGCGTCCGCTTCATCCGCGGCAATCCCGCGATCCTCGGCACTATCTCGCTCGATCTGTTCGCGGTCCTGTTCGGCGGCGTCACCGCGCTTCTGCCGATCTATGCCCGAGATATCCTCCAGACCGGTCCGATGGGGCTCGGGATCCTGCGCGCCGCGCCCGCGGTCGGCGCGCTGCTGATGACCATGGTGCTGGCCCGTCACGCCATTTCGCGGCATGTGGGCCTGCGCATGTTTCAGGCAGTGATCGTGTTCGGCGTCGCAACGATCGTGTTCGCGCTGTCGTCCTGGATGTGGCTCTCGGTGCTCGCGCTCGCCGTTCTCGGCGCGGCCGATACGATCAGCGTCGTGATCCGCTTCTCGCTGGTGCAGCTCGCGACCCCCGACGAGATGCGCGGCCGGGTCGGCGCGGTGAACTTCCTCTTCATCAACGCCTCCAACCAGCTCGGCCAGTTCGAGAGCGGGGTTGCTGCCGCACTGTTCGGCGCCATGCCGGCAGCCGTGCTGGGCGGCGTCTGCACGGTTGCGGTGGCGCTGTTGTGGATGAAGCTGTTTCCGAGTCTGCGCCGGGTGGAGAGTTTGGAGTAGGGGACTCGCTCCCTCCCCCGTCATTGCGAGCGCAGCGAAGCAATCCAGAATCTTGCCACAGTTGGCAGTCTGGATTGCTTCGCTGCGCTCGCAATGACCCGCTGGCGGAAGGCAGGTTGCAACCCCACGCATTCTACTGTGCATGGGGTTGTTTTCGCGTTTTTTGTTCAGCCGCGTCCCACGAACGGCATCTTGGTTGCCATGACCGTCATGGTCAGCACGTTGGCATCGAGCGGCAGGCCGGCCATGTAGGCGACGGCATCGCCGACCGCCTTCGCGTCCATGCGCGGCTCCTGCTTCGACGTGCCGTCGGGCTGCAGCACGCCGGGACCGTTGACCATGCGGTCGGTCATGGGCGTTGCGGCATTGCCGATGTCGACTTGGCCGACCGCGATGTCGTACATGCGCCCGTCGAGGTTGGACGCCTTGGTGAGGCCGGTGATGGCGTGCTTGGTCGAGGTATAGGCCGCCGAGAATGGCCGCGGCGCATGCGCCGAGATCGAGCCGTTGTTGATGATGCGGCCGCCGCGCGGGGTCTGGTCCTTCATGATGCGGAAGGCGTGCTGGGTGCACAGGAACGGTCCGGTGAGGTTGGTGTTCACCACCGCCTGCCACTGCTCGAGGCTGAGATCCTCGAAATTCACCGGCGGTGCGCCCATCCCGGCATTGTTGAAGAGCACGTCGAGCCGGCCATAGGTGGCCTTGACCTTGTCGAACAGCGCGGCGATCGAGTCCGGCTTGGTCATGTCGGCGGTGATGCAGAGGCTCTTTCCGGCGGGGCCGAGCTTGGCCGTCTCCTCGAGCATCTCGGGCCGGCGCCCGACCAGCACCACGGTGAAGCCTGTGTTCATCAGCGCCAGTGACGCCGCGCGCCCGACTCCAGTGCCGGCGCCCGTCACCACTGCGATCTTTTTCGCTTCACTCATCGTTTCCGGCCTTTTCTCTTGATCTGTCAGGTTTTGGATTCTTTTTCGTTCTTGTAGGGCGGCCGCGGAATGTTCTGATGCGCGGCGCGCAAGGCCGCCGACCAGCGCGAGCGCAAATCGTGGAAATAGGGCTCGCCCGCCTCGATGCGGTGGTTGAGGTCGGCCTCGCAGGCGTCGGCGCGCACCACCAGAACGTCGATCGGCAGGCCGACGCCGAGATTCGAGCGCATGGTCGAATCCATCGAGATCAGCCCGGTCTTCAGCGCCTCGTAGAGTTCGACGTCGTAATGCATGGCGCGGTCGAGCACCGGCTTGCCGTATTTGTGCTCCCCGATCTGCAGATAGGGTGTGTCGGTGGTGCATTCGATGAAATTGCCGGCGGTGTAGACCATGAACAGGCGCATGCGCGCGCCGTTGATCTGGCCCCCGAACAGGAAGGACACGTCGAACGATACGTCCTCAGACCTCAGCGCGGGGCCCTCGGTCGCGTGCACGGCCCGGATCGCCCGGCCAATGCGCTGGGCGGCCTGGAACATGGTCGGCGCGTTCATCAGCGTCTCGATCTCACCGGTGTCGGGGTCTTCGAGGCCCTCGGTCAGCGTCGAGAGCACCGACTGGCTGATGGCGAGGTTGCCGGCGCTGGCAATTGCCATGATGCGATCGCCGGGCTTGGAGAAGATGTGGAGCTTGCGGAAGGTCGAGACGTTGTCGAGGCCGGCATTGGTGCGGGTGTCGGCGATCATCACCAGACCGTCCCGAACCAGAATTCCGCAACAATAGGTCATTTCCTGTCCCCGAACGCGTTTGCGCGGATTACTAGCCAATTTCAACGGCCGCTCCAACCCCCGATTGCCGCGGGGCGGCAGGGTGGAAACAGACCGTGGGTGAGGGGCGCGCGGGGCGCGGCTCAGCTCTGCCGCTGGGACTGCGATTGCGACTGGCCGCCACGGCCGGCCTGCTGGACCTTGACCGCCACCGACAGCGTCTCCGCGCCGCCGCCATAGCGGGTGCCGCGTACGGGGGCGGCGCCGAGATAATCGAGCCCGATCGCGACGCGGACATGGGCGTCGGTGGCGCAGATGCTGTTGGCGGGATCGAAGCCGACCCAGCCGAGACCGTCGACATAGGCCTCCGCCCAAGCATGGCCCGCGTCCTGATGCACCGTGCCGTCGGAGCGCAGGAAATGGCCGGAGACGAAGCGCGCCGGCACGCCGCCGCTGCGGGCGCAGGCGATGAAGATGTGCGCGTAGTCCTGGCAGACGCCGCGCTTGAGCGTGAACGCTTCCGCCGCCGACGTGCCGCTGTTGGTCGGGTCCTCGTCGAAGGTCATGTGATCGCTGATTTGCGTCATCAGCGTGTGCAGGAAGCCCAGCGTGTCGCTCTCGGCCTCGCTGCGCAGCTGGCGCGCGACCGCATTCATCGCGGGATTGACCGTGGTAAGGTCGGTGGCCCGCAAGAACATGCCGGCCGGAAAGCGCTCGTCGGCGCCGCGCAGAACGCCGCCGGTGTCGTGGGTCTCGATCAGGCCCTCGGCGGTGATCTTGATGTCGCCGACCGGTCCGCAGGACAGCACGTGGGTGACGTTGCCGAACGCGTCCTCGTGCGTGTCGAGCTTGGTGTCGGTCGACACGTCGATCTGCCACTCCGCCACATATTGCCCGTCATGGCTGCCGGGCGTCATGCGCAGGATCTGGATCACGCTCGTGGCCTGCGGCTCGTAGCGATAGGTCGTGGTGTGCAGGATTCGCAGGCGCATGGTGGACCGTTGTTGTAGCGTCATCGATCCGGGCTAGCCCTGCGGGCGTCCCCGGAATGACAGCAGTATCAGATCAAATACTGCTTCGTGATGATTTCGCCCAGCCTGGAATTGTCCAAGATGAATTCCTGAATGAATTCATGCACGCCATGCTGGAAAATGTCGTTCATATTGCTGTGTTCCAGCCGGTTGCGAATGCCGCGGGCATGGCGCTGGGCCGGGCCCTGGCGGCCATAGGCGACCCCGATCTGATCGAGATTGCGTACGAGATTGCCGTAGCAGCTTGCGAGCGAACGCGGCAGCGAATCGTTGAGGATGAGCAAATCCGCGATCAGCCAGGGTTTCAGTGTCTCGCGATAGACCCAGTGATAGGCCGTCAGTGCCGAAACCGAGCGCAGGATCGAGGTCCATTGGTAGAAATCGAGCGGGCCGCCGACATGCTCCTCCTCCGGCAGCAGCACATGGTATTTCACGTCGAGAATGCGCGCGGTGTTGTCGGCGCGTTCGAGATGCAGGCCCATCCGCGAGAACCAGTAGGCGTCGTTGCGCAACATGGTCCGGTAGGCCGAGCCGTCGAAACGCAGCGAGGTTTCCTGCACGAAGCGCAGGAACTTTGCGAGATCCTCGCGCGTGGAGGTTCCTCTGCTCCAGACCTCCTGCAATTCGATCCAGGCCGAGTTGATGGTGTCCCACATCTCGCTCGTCAGCGCTGTGCGCACCGAACGTGAATTCAGCCGCGCCGCCTCGATGCAATTCCTGATCGAGGACGGATTGTCTGCCGAGAACGAGAGATAATCGACGACGTTGTGCTCGTTGGCCTCTTCATACTGCTGATAGAAGCTCGCGGCGACGCCGGCGGTCAAAAGCGCCGAGTCCCATTCGTTGGTCTTGCCGATATAGGCGGCGGGAAGCGCGGTGACGCGCAGCGTCGCATCGATGGTGCGCGCGAGATACTCGGCCCGTTCGACGTAACGGGCGAGCCAATAGAGGTTTTCGGCGGTACGCGACAGCATCTCTCTACTCGTCCAGGATCCAGGTATCTTTGGTACCACCGCCCTGGCTCGAATTCACCACCAGGGAGCCTTCCTTCAGGGCAACGCGTGTCAACCCGCCGGGCACGATCGTGGTGCTCTTGCTGCCGGTGAGCACGAACGGCCGCAGGTCGACGTGGCGCGGCGCGAGGCCGGATGCCGTGCAGGTCGGGCAGGTCGAGAGCGCCAGCGTCGGCTGCGCAATGAAGCCTTCGGGCTCGCGCTTGAGCTTTTCGCGGAAAGCCTCGATCGTCGCCTTGGTCGCGGCAGGACCGATCAGCATGCCGTAGCCGCCGGAGCCGTGCACCTCCTTCACGACGAGCTCGCTCAGATGGTCCAGCACATAGGCGAGGTCCTTCGGCTCGCGGCAGCGCCAGGTTTGCACGTTCTTCAGGATCGGCTCCTCGCCGAGATAGAATTTTACGATGTCCGGCATATAGGAGTAGATCGCCTTGTCGTCGGCGATGCCGGTACCGACGGCGTTGGCGAGCGTGATGTTGCCGGCCGCATAGGCCGACATCAGCCCGGGCACGCCGAGCGCGGAGTCGGGGCGGAAGGTGAGGGGATCGAGGTAGTCGTCGTCGACGCGGCGGTAGATCACGTCGACCCGTTTCACGCCCTCGGTCGTCCGCATGAACACTTCGTTGTTCTTGACGATGAGGTCACGGCCCTCGACCAGCTCGATACCGAGCTTGTCGGCGAGGAAGGAGTGCTCGTAATAGGCCGAGTTGTAGACGCCCGGCGTGAGCAACGCGACGGTCGGCTCGCCGGAGGCGCTTTGCGGCGCCACCGAGCGCAAGGCGGAAAGCAGCTCGTCCGGATAGCGTTCGACCGGCGCCACCCTGTGGCGGGCGAACAGGTCCGGAAACAGCCGCATCATGATCTCGCGGTTTTCCAGCATGTAGGACACGCCCGAGGGCGTGCGTGCATTGTCCTCCAGCACGATGAAGTCCTCGGCATCGACCCGGACGATGTCGATGCCGGCGATGTGCACGTAGACGTCGTGCGGCACCTGCTGGCCGTTCATCTCGGGACGGAAGACCGGGTTCTGAAAGATGAGGTCGTCGGGCACGATCTCGGCACGGAGGATATCGCGGCCGTGATAGATGTCGCGCAGGAACATGTTGAGCGCGCGCACGCGCTGCTTCAGGCCCCTCTCCAGCAGCGCCCATTCCTTGCCGGACATGATCCGCGGGATCACGTCGAAGGGGATCAGGCGCTCCGTGGACTCTGAGTCGCCATAGACCGCGAAGGTAATGCCGATGCGGCGGAAGAGGAGCTCGGCCTCCTGGCGGCGATATTCGAGCGCCTCGGGAGGCGTCTCCTTGAGCCAGCGCGCCAGCTCCTGATAGGCGGGCCGAAGGTCCCCACCGGGAATGTTCATTTCATCAAACGCGACTGCCATAGATCCCGACTTGTCTCCGCAAGGCGTTGCGCCATTCGACAGGTCGCGAGGCCCTGGTGAAGACCGCAACGTCCTGGCCATGCGGCAAGAGTGCATGACTTTCATGCGGTAGCAAGGGCCGGGCCAGCGCGATAAGCATGGGGAGAGGACATTTGCCGGGGATGGCCGGCGGCTTGCCTGAAAAAATGGCTGAGGACTGCTTATTTCGGCAGCAAAACCGCGTGACTTCAACGCGTTACCTCGGCAAAGTCGGGCCGATAGGTGAGGGACTTGAGGTATGAGCGAGATCGTCACGGCGGGTATTCTGGTCATTGGGGACGAAATCCTGTCCGGCCGGACCAAGGACAAGAACATCGGCTTCATCGCCGAATACCTGACCAATATCGGCATCGACCTGAAGGAGGTCCGTGTCGTCTCCGACGACGAGCCCGACATCATTGCTGCGTTGGATGCGCTGCGGCATCGCTACACCTATGTCTTCACCACCGGTGGCATCGGGCCGACCCATGACGACATCACCGCCGACAGTGTCGCCAAGGCGTTCGGCGTGGGCATCGACCATCATCCGGAGGTGGTCGCCCGTTTCCGCGAGCGCTGGAGCGAGCAGGACCTCAACGAGGCCCGCCTGCGCATGGCCCGCATTCCTGATGGTGCCGAGCTGATCCAGAGCGCCACCATCCTCGCCCCCGGCTTCAAGATCGGCAATGTCATCGTGATGGCGGGCGTGCCCTCGATCATGCAGGCGATGATGGACATCGTCTCGCCCAAGCTGAAATCGGGCGTGCGCATGCTCTCTGAATCGGTCCGCGCCAATGCGCGGGAAGGCGACATCGGCAGCCCGCTGCGGGCGATTGCCGCCCAACATCCCGACACTATCATCGGCAGCTATCCCTTCATGGATGAAGAGCAGAAGCCGAACACCAATCTGGTGGTGCGCTCGCGCGATGCGGACAAGCTCGCAGCCGCAATGGCGGCGGTGAAGGAAATGCTGGCGGGATTGAATATCACCCGCTAGCAACCTAGCTGCCGGCAGACGAAGCAGGAGACGAGGATGGCTGGTGAAGCACCGGAACTAAGTGCGGAAGAACGGGCGGGCCGCCCCTTTCCGGTGTCGTGGGACCAGTTCCACCGGGATTGCCGGGCACTGACCTGGCGGCTCAACGAGGTTGGTCCGTTTCATGCGGTGATCGCGATCACGCGCGGCGGCCTGGTGCCGGCGGCGATCGTTGCGCGCGAGCTCGGCGTGCGCGTGATCGATACGGTCTGCATCGCCAGCTACGACCACGACAAACAGGGCGACCTCAAAGTGCTGAAGGGCATCTCCGAAGACGTGATGAAACTCGGCGGCGGCACCGGCAAGGGGCTCCTGATCGTCGACGACCTCGTCGATACCGGCAAGACCGGCAAGCTGGTGCGCGCGATGCTCCCCGACGCGCATTTCGCAACCGTCTACGCCAAGCCGAAGGGACGTCCGCTGGTCGATACCTTCATCACCGAAGTCTCGCAGGACACCTGGATCTTCTTCCCCTGGGACACCGCGCTGTCCTATCACCCGCCGCTTCGCGACGGGGCGGCGTGATTATCGCCGTCATTGCGAGGAGCGAAGCAACGAAGCAATCCAGGCTACCTCCGAGGATGCATTTCTGGATTGCTTCGCTTCGCTCGCAATGACCGGTGGAGGCGACCATGCCCCTGCAAAACCGCGTCACGCCGACCGGCGAGATCATCGCGACACCGCACCGCGGCATGTTCACCGGCAACCGCGGCATCATTCATGATCCCGCGACGAAGACGCTGCTGAAAAAGCGCTGGTCGTCGCCGGCCTGGATCACCTGCCTGTGCGAATTCCGCGGCTGGCGTCGACCCGTGATGGCGCGGCGGAGCTGGACCGAGCTGTTCTTCCTCGACGAGGCCACGGCTTTTGCCGCCGGCCATCGACCCTGCTTCTTCTGCCGCCGCGACGATGCGAAGCGCTTTCGCGTAGCATGGGAGATGGGCAACGACGCCCGCGGCATCAGCGCCAAGGCGATGGATGCCGTGCTGCATCGGGAGCGGCTCGATCGTGGCAAGAAACGGCTGCATGTGCTGCCGATGCCGCTCGCGGAATTGCCTGACGGCGCGATGGTGCAACAGGGCGATGATTGCTTCCTCCTCGCGCAGGGCAAGCCGCTGCTGTGGTCACCGGCGGGCTACGTCCTGCATACGAGCGCCCTCGATCACCCGATGCTGCTGACGCCGCCTTCCACGCTCCGCGCGATCATCGCTGGATATAAGCCCGTGCTGCATCCGACCGCCCGCCGCTAGCGCAGCGGCTTGCCGTGCTCATCCACTGTCGTCCGCGCATCGCGCAGCGCCCATTCGCGGATCACTTGGCGGCAGCGCGTCAGCTCGGCTTCGCTCGCGGCATTCGCATCCTTCGACGCACGCTCCACGATTGCTTTGCAATTGAGAAGCACGGAACGATCCTCTGCGCGCGCCGACAGCGCGAACGCGGCAAGCGCTGCAATGGTGAACGCCAGACGGATCACATCCTTAACCCAGCTTCTCGCGTGCCAGCGCGGCACCGGCGCCGAGCGCCATCAGCTTGGCTTCGGCGATCTCGCGCCGCATCGGCGCCATGCCGCAATTGGTGGTGGCGATGATGTTGCTCTTGGGTACGAATTTCGACACGGCGTCGATCACCTGCACGACATCCTCGGCCGTCTCCACCGTGTGGCTGGCGACGTCGATCACGCCGGCCTGCACGATCTTGGTCTTGAGCAGCGCAAGCAGGTCGAGCGGCACCTTCGAGTTGCGGCACTCGATCGCGACCTGCTGGATTGGGCTGGCGTCGATCGCGGGAAATATCTGCTCGTACTGCCGCCATTGCGCGCCGAGCGTTTCCTTCCAGTCGGTGTTGGCCTTGATGCCGTAGCCGTAGCAGATATGCACGGCGGTGGCGCAGGTCAGGCCCTGCGCGGCGCGCTCGAGCGCCTTGATGCCCCAATCGTTGACCTCGTCCATGTAGACGTTGAACGCGGGCTCGTCGAACTGTACGAGATCGACGCCGTCGGCCTGGAGCGCCTTGGCTTCCTCGTTCAGGAGATCGGCGAATGCAAAGGCCATCTTGACGCGATCGCCATAGTAGCGATCGGCAATGGTGTCGATGATGGTCATCGGGCCGGGCAGGGTGAATTTCAGCTTCTTCATCGTGTGCGCGCGGGCGACACGCGCCTCGTCGGCGTGGACGCGGCTCTTCAGCCGGAGCGGGGCGACGACCTGCGGCACCATCGCCTTGTAGCGATCCTTGCGGATACCCATCTCGACCTTGTGGGCGAAATCGATGCCCTCGATCTTCTCCAGGAAACCGTGGACGAAATGCTGCCGGGCCTGCTCGCCCTCAGTGACGATGTCGATGCCGGCGTCCTCCTGGACTTTGACGGCAAGCATCGTCGCATCGCGCTTGGCGCGGACGAGCTCGTCGCCTTGCGACTTCCAGGGCGCCCAGAGCATGTTGGGTTCGGCGAGCCATTCCGGCTTCGGCAAGGAGCCGGCGATCGTGGTTGGAAACAGCATGGCGGCCCTCTCGGCGGGTTATGATTGCGCCCCTTCCTGCCATGTCTTAACGTCGAGGTACAGAACAACAAAAGTCGCCTTGAAACCGGCGGCGCCGGACCGGAAACGCCATGATCGAATTCTTCTTCGACTGTTCCAGCCCCTGGACCTATCTCGCCTTCCACAACATCCAGCCGCTGGCCAGGGAGGTTGGCGCGGAGATCATCTGGCGGCCGATCCTGGTGGGCGGCATCTTCAATACGGTCAACCCAAGTGTCTACGCGCAGCGTGAGACACCGGTGCCGCTGAAGGCGCGCTACATGAAAAAGGACCTTGCCGACTGGTCGCGCTCGGCCGGTCTCGCGATCAAGATGCCACCGACGGTATTTCCGGTGAACAGCGTGAAAGCGATGCGCGGCTGCATCTGGCTCGGGCAGGAAACGGTGCCTTTCGCCACGGCGGTGTTCGAGGCCTATTGGGGCGAGGACAAGGACATCTCGCAGGATTCAGTGCTCGCCGAGATCTGCAGGAAGGTCGGCGTCGATGAGCAGAAATTCTTCGCGGGCATTTCGGGGCAGGGGATCAAGGATCAGCTCAAGGCCAACACCGAAGAAGTCGTCGCCCGCGGCGGCTTTGGCTCGCCGACGATCTTCGTCGGCAAGACCGACATGTATTTCGGCAATGACCGCCTGCCGTTGATCCGCGAGGCGCTGCTGCGCGGCAAGGCGAGCGCGGCCTGATGGTGCGGGCTGTCGTCTGCCGCGCGCTCGGTGCGCCCGAAAAATTGCAGCTCGAAGAGTTTCCGTCGCGCGACCTGAAGTCGGGCGAGGTGCGTGTCGCGATCCGTGCCGCCGGCTTGAATTTTCCCGACGTCCTGATGGCGGCCGGCGAATACCAGCTCAAGCCGGAGCTGCCGTTCACGCCGGGGATGGAGGCGGCCGGCGACGTGACCGAGGTCGGCGCAGGGGCGAGCGGCGTCGCCGTCGGCGACAAGGTCATCGTCAAGATGCGACACGGTGCCTTCACGGATGAAACCGTGGTGACGCCGTCGCAGCTCACGCCGATGCCATCGACGTTCGACTATGCGGAGGCCGCGACCTATCTCGCCGGGCACGGCACCGCCTATCACGCGCTGATCGACCGCGGTCGGGTGGCGCCCGGCGAGGTGCTGCTGGTGCATGGCGCCGGCGGGGGCGTGGGCCTTGCCGCCGTGGAGATCGGCAAGATGCTGGGCGCGACCGTGATTGCGACGGCGTCCAGCGACGAAAAGCTTGCGATCGCCAAGGCGCGGGGCGCCGATCATCTCGTGCGCTACGACCGCGAGCCGTTTCGTGATGCTGTCAAACGTATCACCGACGGTCGCGGTGCCGACGTCGTGTTCGATCCCGTCGGCGGCGAAGTGTTCGAGAACTCGATGCGTTGCATCGCCTGGGGCGCACGGCTGCTGGTGATCGGCTTTACCGGCGGGATCGGCTCAGCCAAGACCAATCTCTTGCTTATCAAGGGTGCGAGCGTGCTCGGCGTGCGCGCGGGCGAAGCGGTGCGGAAAAATCCCGCGCTCGGCGAGGTGCGCCTGAAGGCGTTGCTCCAATGGGCCGAGGAGGGCAAGCTGCGGCCCCACGTCTCGCACCGCCTGCCGCTGGAGGAGGTTGCGAAGGCGATGCGGTTGCTGATCGACCGCAAGGCGATCGGGCGTGTGGCGTTGTTGATGGACTAAGTGCCTACAAGGTCACTTGTACTCCCGCTCAGTCCACCACGGGAAATAATCCGGCATGTCGCTCGATACCTTGTTCTTGAACTGCGCGGGGCGCTTTTCCAGGAACGACACCACGCCTTCCTTCACGTCGTCGGAGCGGCCGCGGGCGTAGATGCCACGGCTGTCGACCTTGTGGGCTTCCATCGGGTCGTCAGCGCCCATCATGCGCCACATCATCTGCCGGATCAGCGCCACCGATACCGGCGCGGTCTTGGCCGCGAATTCCTTGGCGAGCGCCCGGGCGGCCGGCAGCAGATCATCGGGGGCCACGACCTTGCTGACGAGACGTCCTGCGAGGGCTTCCTGCGCCGGGAAGACGCGGCCCGAATAGCACCATTCCAGCGCCTGCGAGATGCCGACGATGCGCGGCAGGAACCAGCTCGAGGCCGCCTCCGGCACGATGCCGCGCTGGGAGAACACGAAGCCGAAGCGCGCCGCATCGGAGGCGATGCGGATGTCCATCGCGAGCTGCATGGTAACACCGATGCCGACCGCGGGACCGTTGACCGCGGCAATCACCGGTTTCAGGCATTTGAAGATGCGCAGTGTCACCTGGCCACCGCCGTCGCGCACCTGGGAATCACTGTAGTCGACCTTGCCGTCGGCGAAGCGCTTCACCGGTCCGCGACGCGCGTCGCGATCAAAGGTGTCCGCGCCCGACGAAAGATCTGCGCCCGCGCAAAACCCGCGACCGGCGCCTGTGACGATGATGGCGCGGACGTCGTCGTCCTTGTCGGCGGCGTCGAACGCGTCGATCAGCTCTCCTTGCATCTGCGCGTTGAAGGCGTTGAGCTTGTCGGGGCGGTTCAGCGTGATGGTGAGGATCTGCTCGGCGACCTCGTATTTGATCGTCTCATACGCCATGGTGGTTTCCTTCCCTGTCCTGAATTCTGTCTCGAAGAGACGTCATGCATAGCCGCCAGCGTCCGTCTTGCGCGGACTGGGCATGTGGCGGCCAGTAAGAGAACGCGGATGGCCAGTCTAAACAACAAGCCCGGCCATGACGGAGTGTATCTAATTCGCCGGCGGGCTCGGCCAGGGCTTCTGCGGCCCGCGCAGGCTCTCGAAAGCCTTGGCCATGCCAAGCACGCCGATATCGTCGAAGCGGCGGCCGACGATCTGCACGCCGATGGGAAAACCCTTGGCGTCGAAGCCGCCGTTGATGGAGATCGCCGGATTCTCCGACATATTCCATGGCACGGTATAGGCAATGTGTTCGAACGGCTTCATGGGATCGTTGGTCGGCGAGGCCCACTCCGCCGGATAATTCACGTTCGGCGCGGTCGGCGAGATCACATAGTCGAGCTCGCAGAACAGCTTTGATGCCGCAGCGCGGATTGCCATGGTCTGGTTGAAGCCCCTGATGACGTCGACGCCCGAGAGCTTCGCGCCGGACTCGCCCCACTTGAAAATGTTGGGCAGCACCTTTGCCTGTTCGGCGGGCGTCAGCTTGGACAGATCGTCCCACATCCGTGCGCGCCAGAAGCTGTCGAGCCCGTCGAGCATCTCGCGCGTGAGGATGCCGTCGACCTCGGTGACGACGGCGCCTGCGGATTCGAACGCTTTCGCCGCCTTTACCGCGACCTCGCGCACCGGTTTCTCCAGCGCGAGGCCAACGCCGGGATCGAGCATCAATCCGATGCGCAGTTTGCGCGGGGATTTCTCCGGCCCCTTCCAGTTGAGGGGCTCCGCTGGAAGGCTCATGCCGTCGCGCCGGTCGGGTTTTGCGATCACGCTCATCATCAGCGCGCAATCGTCAACGGTGCGGGTCATGGGGCCGGCGACTCGGCCGACATAGGTGGGATCGATCGGCACGCGGCCAAAGCTCGGCTTCAATCCGACGAGGCCGCACCAGCCCGCGGGCAGGCGGACCGAGCCGCCGATATCGGTGCCGAGATGCAGCGGACCATAGCCGGCCGCGGCCGCGGCGCCCGCGCCGGCGCTGGAGCCGCCGGGGTTCTTGGAGAGGTCCCAGGGATTGCGCGCGAGCGCGTGGAAGGAGGACAGCCCCGAGGACAGCATGCCGTAATCAGGCATGGTGGTCTTGGCAAAGATGATCGCGCCGGCTTCGCGCAGGCGCGCGGCGGGCGGTGCGTCCTTCTCGGCCGGCACGAGCTTGACGCTGGCCGCGCCCAGCGGCACCGGCACGCCTTTGGTCGCGATGTTGTCCTTCACCGTCACCGGCACGCCGTCGAGCGCTCCGGACGGCTCGCCCCCGGACCAGCGCGCGGTCGAGGCCTTCGCGGTCTCGCGCGCGCCGTCGGGATCGAATGCATAAAGCGCCTTGAGGTGCGGCTCCCACGCGGCGACGTGCGCGAGCACGTCTTCCAGCACCTCGCTCGGCGAGAACTGCTTGGCGCGATAGCCCGCGATCAGATCGACCGCAGAGAGATCGTGCAGCGAGGTGACTTCCTCTTCGACACCCTTTTTATGCATGGGCACCCACCGGCATCCGGGTCTCGATGATCCGGGCGAACATGCTGGCACCGATCGGCAGGATCTTGTCGTCGAGCACGAAGCCGGGATTGTGCACGGGCACCGAGCCGTCGTGGCCGACCCAGAAATAGGCGCCGGGAATGGTTTGAAGCATGTCGGCGAAATCCTCGCTGCCCATCTTCGGCTGGGCGCGGGTGATCACGTTGGCGGGGTCGACGATGGTGCGCGCGACCTCCTCGACCACCTTGGACTGCTCGACCTGGTTGACCAGCACATCGAAGGTGTCGCGGATGTCGACGTCGATCACGCACTGATAGGCGCTCGCAATGCCGGCGCAGATCGTGCGAATGCGTTCGCTGATCAGGATGCGGACTTCTTTCGAGAAAGTGCGGATGGTGCCGCAAAGATGCGCTTCGCCGGGGATGACGTTGTACGCCGAACCGGCGTGAATCTGCGTGATCGAGACGACGGCGGCCTGCAGCGGCTCGACGTTGCGGCTGACGATGGTCTGGATCGCCTGCGCCAGCGTGGTCGCGATGATCACCGCGTCCTTGGAGCGTTCGGGCATCGCACCGTGCGCGCCGTAGCCAGTGATGCGGAGGTCGAAGAAGTCGGCGCTGGCCATCGCGGGGCCGGGCAGGATCGCGATCTCGCCGTGGTTGAGGTCGGGCGCGTTGTGCAGGCCGTAGAGTTCGTCGCAGGGAAATTTCTCGAACAGCCCGTCCTTGATCATCGCGCGGGCGCCGCCGAGACCTTCCTCGGCCGGCTGGAAGATCAGGTGCACGGTGCCGTCGAAGTTCCTGGTTTCGGCGAGGTAGCGCGCGGTGCCGAGCAGCATGGTGGTGTGGCCGTCATGGCCACAGCCGTGGAAGCGGCCGGGGATTTTCGAGCTCCATTTCAGATTGGTGTTCTCCTCCATCGGCAGCGCGTCCATGTCGGCGCGAAGCCCGATACGCTTGCCGCTCGACCCCTTGCCCTTGATGACGCCGATCACGCCGGTGCCGCCGAGACCGCGATGCACCTCGATGCCCCAGCTCTTCAGCTTGTCCGCGACGATTCCGGAGGTGCGCACTTCCTCGAAGCCGATTTCCGGATGGGCGTGAAGGTCGCGCCTGATGGCAGTGAGTTCGTCGGCATAGCCGTCGATGCGGTCGATCGTGGGCATGTGTTCTGTCCAGTTAGCGTGAGGAGGGAGTGAAAATCGGGCCGTTCGGCTTGATGCGGATGCCCGGCCGCAGGCGCGTCCATGGCAGCGTGGCTGTATCCGCGGGCATCGCGCCGGGGGCGGCGCAGATCATCAGCTTTTCTGCGATCGGCTCGAAATCGGCGCGGAAGTGCACCGAGCTCTTGTTGACCAAAATCTTCTCTTCGGTCGGCTCGATGCCGACATAGCGGTACATTGCCTGGTCGGCGAGCTGCGCCTTATGCGAGGATACGACGACCCGGACATCGCCGATGCGAAGGCAGGCCGACGGGCCCATCTCCATCTCGCGGCCGCCGTAGTAGGGACCGGGCGCGATGAAGCGGCCGTCCGAAAGTTTTTCGACGACGAAGGTCGCACGATAGGGCTCGTCGCCGGGGATGCCGGACTTGCCACCGAGCGACAGCGTCACAATGGCACCGGCGCCGGCTGCATGCGCGGCTTTGGCAGACTCCGGATCATAGATCGCGCCGGTCGCGGCGCTCGCCTTATTGCGCACCAGCGCGCGCAACATCCCCGTCGTGTCGGAATCGCCGCCGGCGCCGGGATTGTCCTGGGTGTCGGCGATGATGATCGGCTTGCTGGCGCCCTTCGAGAGTTCCATCGCGTGGCGTACGCCGTCATCAGGTGACCAGATCTTGCCGTCGAAATCGTCCTCGTGGCTTTCGATCAGCTTCACGATCGCATCCGCCGCGCGGTCGGCATCGGCTTGCGTCTTGCCATAGGCGAACACGCTCGGCCCGCAATCGCGGAAATCGGCGGCGGGGAAGCCGGGCGCGAAGGACAGCGTCGGAACCGCGTCGCTCTCCAGCGCGGCAAGCTTTTCGTAGATGCCCTTGGTCGGCTGGTCGTTGGTGCACTGCCAGCTGATCGGAATCAGGAACGGCAATTGCCGGAAAGCCTTTGCGAAACGCTGCTTTGTCTTCAGAAGCATTGCGAGATATTGCGCGCAGGCGCGGCCGGTCTCGGCCATGTCGACATGGGGATAGGTGCGGTAGGCGATCAGCGCGTCCGCATGCTCTATCATCTCGGGCGTGACGTTGGCGTGCAGGTCGAGGCTCGCGACAAGCGGAATGCCCTTGCCGATGACGCGGCGCACGCGCGCGAGAATCTCGCCTTCGCCGTCGTCGAGATGTTCCGTGACCATCGCGCCGTGCAGATCGAGATAGACGGCGTCGATCGGGCCGGCGGCTGCAATGCCATCGACCATGACCTTCACGATGCGCTCGAAGGCGTCCTTGGTGACATGCGCCGAAGGGCTCGCGCCGCAGGCAATCGTTGAAATGAGTTCCCAGCCGTGGGCCTCGGCGCTGTCGACGAAACCGGCGAGGCCGACATTGATGCGGCGCATCACCTTCAGCACGTCGGGACCTTGCGTCATCGCCGGCCAGCCGCCGCCGTGCTGGAAGTCCGCGAACGTCGCCTTCGTCGGAGCGAAGGTGTTGGTCTCGTGCAGGAAGCCGCCGACGGCGATACGTGTCATCAACTCAAGTCCAGCAATTGAAAGTGCGCGACGTTAGCCCTGTGCTTGCGGCGAGAGCAAGCCGGGAAGCAATCGCGCCGCGCATGGCGTCAAGCCGTTTTGGGAATGCTTGTCGCAACTGCCGTCATTGCGAGCGAAGCGAAGCAATCCAGAATCCCTCCGCGGGGACAGTCTGGATTGCTTCGCTGCGCTCGCAATGACGAGGCGAGAGACTAGGCGCTGGCCGCCGCGCCCTCGGCCACCGGCCGGAAGTTCGCAAAATCCCAGCCGCGGCCTGGCGCTGCCTCGAGCAGGGCTCTGGTGTACGCCTCCTTCGGATGCGTCAGCACTTCGGCGGCCGGACCCTGCTCGACGACGCGGCCGTGTTGCATCACCATGACCTCGTCGCAGATCTGTGCTGCGACGCGTAGATCGTGAGTGATGAACAGGATGGCGATGCCGAGCCGCTGCTGGATCTCGTCGAACAGTTCCAGCACCTGCGCCTGCACGGAGACGTCGAGGGCGGAGACCGCCTCGTCCGCGACCAGCACGTCGGGATCGAGTGCGAGCGCGCGGGCGATCGCAATGCGCTGACGCTGGCCGCCGGAGAACTGGTGCGGATAGCGCGCGACCGCATCGGCGGGCAGGCCGACCAGCTCGAGCAATTCGCGCGCACGCTTCGTTGCGTCGGCATGCGACACGCCGTAATTGATCGGGCCTTCCGCGATGCTTTCGCCGACGGTGACGCGCGGGTTGAGCGAGCGGTAGGGGTCCTGGAATACGATCTGGATCTTCTTCCGATGCGGCTGCAACAGCCGCCGCGAAATGTCCGAGATCTCGCGGCCGGAGAGGCGCACGCCGCCCGAAGTCGGGTCGATCAGGCGGACGATGCAGCGCGCCACGGTCGATTTGCCTGAGCCGCTCTCGCCGACGATGCCGAGCGTGCGGCCCTTGCGCAGCGTCAGCGTGACCTTGTCGGCAGCGACGACTTCGCGGCCTTTACCGAAGAACGTGCGCTCGCGGTAGACCTTCCCAAGCTCGTTGGCTTCCAGCACCACCGGTTCCTTGGTCTCAAGCCGTGCCGCGCGCGGCACCAGGCTCGGCACTGCGGAAAGCAGGTTGCGGGTGTACTCCATGGTCGGATTGCGCAGGATGGAATCCAGCGTTCCGGTCTCCACCAGTCGGCCCTGCCGCATCACGGCGACGCGGTCGGCGATCTCGGCGACCACGCCCATGTCGTGGGTGATGAACAGCACTGCGGTTCCGTGATCGCGCTGGAGGTCGCGGATCAGGGTCAAGATCTGCTTCTGCGTGGTGACGTCGAGCGCGGTGGTCGGTTCGTCCGCAATGAGCAGCTTCGGTTCGAGCACGAGCGCCATCGCGATCATGATGCGCTGGCGCTGACCGCCGGAGAGTCGGTGAGGGTAGGAGGCAAAGATACGCTCGACCTGGGGCAGACGCACCTGCTCCATCATGTCGAGGATGCGCTTCTTGCGCGCCTTCGCGTCGAGTTTGGTGTGCGCGCGCAGGACTTCGTCGATCTGGCGGCCGACCGGCATCACCGGATTGAGTGCCGTCATGGGCTCCTGGAAGATCATCGCCATCCGGGTCCCGCGGAGCTGCCGCAGGCGGCGGTCGGTCGCGGTGAGAATCTCCTCACCGACCAGCTTGACGCTGCCGCCGGTGGGAACCAGCGTGCCCTTCGGCAGCAGACCCATGGTGGTCAGCGAGGTCACCGACTTGCCCGAGCCGCTTTCGCCGACGAGGCACAGCGTCTCGCGCTCGTGCACCTGGATCGAGATGCCGTCGAGGATGTTTGCAGCATTCGGCTTCTTGCCGACGGACACGACGAGGTTGTTGATGTCGAGGATCGGGCTGGTCATCACTTGATCGGTCATCATTTGCCTTCCCGCTGCTTCATGCGCGGATCGAGTGCATCGCGGGCGGCGTCGCCGATCAAATTGATGCTGAGGATGGCGATCGAGAGCAGCAGGCCCGGCCAGAAGATCAGCGTCGGCTTGAGCTGGAAGTACTGACGGCCCTCGGCCATGATGTTGCCCCAGGTCGGCGTTTCCGGCGAGATGCCGGCGCCGAGGAAGGAGAGGATGGCCTCAGTAAGGATCGCGGACGCGCAGACGTAACTGCCCTGCACGATCAGAGGTGCGATCGTGTTCGGCATCAAATGCCGCCACATGATCTTTGGCAGGGATGTGCCGACCGAGATCGCCGCTTCAACATAGGGCTCTTCGCGCGCCGACAGCACGACCGAACGCACCAGGCGTGCCACGCGCGGAACTTCGGGGATCGTGATCGCGATCAGCACCGTCCAGAGGCTGGCGCCGGACAGCGACACCACGGCGATTGCCAGCAGGATGCTCGGCATTGCCATCAGGCCGTCCATGATCCGCATCATGACGGAGTCGACCAGCTTGAAGAAGCCGGAGACGAGGCCGATCGCCAACCCAATGACGATCGACATGATCGCCGAGCCGATGCCGATCAGAAGCGAAATCCGTCCGCCATACATCACGCGCGACAGCAGGTCGCGGCCATAGGCATCGGTGCCGAGCAGGAATTGCGCCGAAGAGGGCTTCAGCCGCTGCGAGGGCGCAAGTTGGATCGGATCATACGGCGCGATCAACGGTGCCAGGATCGAGATCAGCACAACCAACGCCAGGCAGATGGTCGCCGCCGCGATGATCGGCGTCGAGGTCAGGAATCCGAGGCGCGGTCGCAGCGGCGATGTGATCGGGATGGAGGACTGGGGAAGGGTATCGACCGACATTTTTGTTGTTATCCTTAGCCCTAGTACCGGATCCGGGGATCGAGCAGCGTGTAGGCGACGTCGATCAGGAGATTGACGACGACATAGATCAGCGACGTCAGCAAGATCATCGCCTGGATCACCGGATAGTCGCGCGCCAGCACCGCATCCACCGTGAGGCGGCCGATGCCGGGGATGTTGAACACGCTCTCGGTGACGACGACCCCGGAGATCAAAAGCGCAAAGCCGGTGCCGATCACCGTGATCACGGGCACGGCCGCGTTGCGCAGCGCGTGCCGCATCATCACGGCGACTTCGTTGATGCCTTTTGCCCGCGCGGTGCGGACGTAGTCCTCCCCGAGCACGTCGAGCATCGCCGCGCGCGTCATGCGCGCGATCAAAGCGATATAGATGAAGGACAGCGCACAGGTCGGCAGGATGATGCGCTCGAAGAACGGCCCAAACCCGTTCGAGATGCTGCGGAAGCCCTGCACCGGCACCCAGCGCAGGTCGATCGCGAAGACCTCGATCAGGATGTAGCCGACCACGAACACCGGCACCGAGAAGCCGAGCACGGACAGGCCCATCACGAAGCGGTCGATCCAGGTGCCGTGCTTCCACGCCGCGATCACACCTAGGGGAACCGCGACGATGACGGCGAGGATGATGGTCGACAGCGCGATCGAGATCGACGGCTCGACCCGCTGGCCGATCATCTTCATCACCGGAAGGTTGGAGATGAGTGACGTTCCGAGATCGCCATGCAGCAGCTTGTTCAGCCAGGTGATGAACTGCACGATCAGCGGCTCGTTGAGGCCGAGCGAGGTGCGGATGCGCTCGAGCCGCTCCGGCGTGGCGTTGTCGCCGGCCAGAATCGCGGCGGGATCGCCCGGGGTGAGGCGGAGCAGGAGGAAGACGAACAGCGCCACTACGCCCATCACAGGCACGGCGGCGAGAATTCGGCGAAGGAGATATCCGAGCAAGTTGGATCCCGTCAGATGAGAGTCAAATCAGAGACAGCGGCTGGAGCCTGGGGTTCTGCCACCAGCCTAACATTTCAGCAATTCCCATGCCATCCGGGCCACCGTTTTTGCAGTGCGGTCAATTTGTTTCGGTGATCTGGCCCGGTTTTGGCGATGTGGCTCGCGCCGTTACTCCAGAGTCGCGAGCAGCCCCGCCATCAGCCGGCCGCGTTCGACCAGACTTTCAACCTCGATATACTCTTCGAGCGTGTGGCCGTTGCCGCCACGCACGCCCAGGCCGTCGAGAGTCGGGATGCCCATTGCGCCCGTGAAATTGCCGTCGGAGCCGCCGCCGGCGCTCGCATGCGGCAGTTCTGCGCCAAGCGACTTGGCGATCCCGCGCGCCCTTTCATACAGCGCCATGGTGCCGGCATCGGGCTCCCAAACCGGACGTGTCACGCCGCGCGTCACCTTGAAGGTGACATCATTGGTTGTACCGGAGAGCGCCAGCATCCTCTCGACGCCGCGATCGAGGTCAGCCTGGCGCTTGGCCATCGAAAGCGCTTCGCCGGTGGCGGTCGTGGCAACGCAATTGACCCATTGACCCCCATGCACGACGCCGACCGAAAACGTGCAGTCTTCGCCCGTCATCGCATCGATGGCGAGGATTTGCCGCGCCATCTCGCGAATCGCCGAGCGGCCCGCCGACAAGGTCGCGCCGGCGTGGCTGGGCCGGCCGGTCGCCTCGAGATTGAAGCGCGCGATGGCGTAACGTCCGGCGGTGACGCCGTTGTCGGCGCGGCCGGGCTCCGGCACCAGCACGTATCTGTTGCGCGCGGCTTCCGCCTCGATGATATCGCGCGTGGAGGGTGTGCCGACTTCCTCGTCGGGCGTGAACAGCACGGTGATCGGCAGTGGCGTCGTGAACGAGGCGCGGGCCAGTTGGCGGATGGCTTCCAGCGAAAGATAATTGCCGCCCTTCATGTCGTAGATGCCGGGGCCGTAGCACTTGCTGCCCTCGCGGCGCCATTTCAGCTTCTCGATGGTGCCCGTGGGGTGGACCGTATCCATGTGTCCGGCGATCAGGATGCCCGGTTCGCCCTGCTTCGGATGCGGAAAGCGGGCGCGGATCACGCCGCCAAAGCCCTGGCGACCGGCGATGCGCTCGATCGTCGCACCCATGATCGCCATCTCCCGCGCTGCGATATCGAGCATGCGGTTCACGGCGCTCGCGTCCCAGGTCGGGCTTTCGCATTCCACCCAGCCGCGCAGACCCTGTAGCATCGCTTCGGAATCGAAGGGAAGATTGGCTGGATTCATCTCAATGTCTCTCCAATGTCTCTTGGGCTTTGGAACATGGAACGCGCATTGCATCGGCGCGGGGCAGGACAGGCGGAGAGTGTTGTAGAGCCAAACCGATCCTTGTGGAGCCCGTGTGCGCGCCGCTTGGGCTTGCAGCGAAACCGGATTGACGCGCTCGGCACCGTCTGCAAGTCTCGAAAAGATAAAGGCATTGCATGAGGTTAGTTCGCCTAAAGAACGAACCGGATGCTCAATCAATAACCTGCCTTTGAACAGTTTCACGTCAGGAGAACTTTTTATGTTTAAGTTGATGCGCCGGGGGCCTCGCGCGTTCGCCTCCAAACTTGCGCTGTCGGTCGTCGCGCTTTCGACCGCACTGGCCTCGCCGGTGCTTGCGGCCGGCAAGACCATCACGGCGGTGATGCATTCGGATCTGCGCATCATCGATCCGATCTTCACCACGGCCTACATCACGCGTGACCATGGCTACATGATCTACGACACGCTCGTGGCGCCCGATTCGAACTTCAAGATCCAGCCGCAGATGGCGGACTGGAAGATCTCCGACGACAAGCTCACCTACACGTTCACGCTGCGCGACGGCCTGAAGTGGCATGACGGTGCGCCGGTGACGGCGGAGGACTGCGTCGCCTCGCTCAAGCGCTGGGCCGCAGTCGATGGCATGGGCCAGAAACTGCTCGACTTCACCGCCAGCATCGAGCCGACCGATGCCAAGACCATCACGCTGAAACTGAAGGAGCCCTACGGCCTCGTGCTCGACTCGATCGGCAAGCCGTCCTCCCGCGTTGCCTTCATGATGCCGAAGCGCCTCGCCGAGACGCCGCCGGACAAGCAGATCCCCGAGCAGATCGGTTCGGGGCCCTTCAAGTTCGTGCAGTCGGAATTCCAGCCGGGCGTGAAGGCGGTCTACGTCAAGAACACCGATTACGTGCCGCGCAAGGAGCCGTCGAGCTGGACCTCCGGCGGCAAGGTGGTGAAGGTCGACCGCGTCGAGTGGATCACCATGCCGGACTCGCAGACCGCGGTGAACGCGTTGCAGTCGGGCGACATCGACTTCGTGGAAAATCTGCCTTACGACATGCTCCCGTTACTGGAAGCGAACAAGGACATCACGATCGAGGTCTCGAACAAGTTCGGTTTCCAGACGCTCGGCCGGATGAACTTCCTTTATCCGCCGTTCGATAATGTCAAAGTGCGCCGTGCTGCCTTTCTGGCGATAAACCAGAAGGACGTTCTCGACGCGCTCGTCGGCAACGCCAAATATCAGAAGGTCTGTGGCGCCTTCTTCGTGTGCGATACGCCGTTCGCGACGGAGGCCGGTGCCGAGACCCTGGTGAAGGGCAACGGCATGGCCGAAGCCAAGAAGGCGCTCGCCGAATCCGGCTATGACGGCACCCCGATCGTGATCATGGCCCCCGGCGATGTCACGACGCTGAAGGCGCAGCCGATCGTTGCGGCTCAGTTGCTGCGCGAGGCCGGCTTCAAGGTCGACCTGCAAGCGACCGATTGGCAGACGGTGGTGAGCCGCCGCGCCAGTCAGAAGCCTCCGAAAGAGGGCGGCTGGAACATGTTCTTCACCAACTGGGTCGCGGCCGACGTCTCCAACCCGATCGCCAATCTCTCGATCGGCGGCCAGGGCAAGAAGGGCTGGTTCGGTTGGGCCGAGAACGCCAAGATCGAAAAGCTCAAGGACGACTTCGTTCGCGCCGCCTCGCTCGACGATCAGAAGAAGATCGCCGCTGACATCCAGAAGGAAGCCTATGAGCAGGTGATCTACATCCCGCTGGGGCAGTATCTCCTGCCGAGCGGCTGGCGCAAATCGCTGACCGGCGTGCTCGACGGTCCCGCGACCCCGCTGTTCTGGAACGTCGACAAGTCGGAGTAGGGCAAAGGCCCTTCCTTTCGTCCGGATCATCATGCGGCGCCGCTGTCATCAGCGGCGCCGCTCTTTTGCCAGTCTCGGTCCTTTGTTGACCTTACGCCGGCTGAGAAAGCGGATGCTTTCAACGTTCCCAGTCTGCGGTCATTGCTATTTGTTTCGATCCAGAACTAGATGTGTCGTGCTCGCGCATCATCTTCCTTCCTCCATTTGATTCCAGTGCCGATCGATTTTGCATTCCAGGCGATGGCCGAACGGTCCGATCGCGCGCCGGCACGATGGCGCCGGCCATTCCGGCGTTGGCTCGATGGCGTCGAGACGGGCTGGGCCGTGCCGCTTCTCGTCGCCTGCTTCGTCGGGATCTGGACGCTCTATCTGGCAGTCGCCTATGCCGGCAGCGGTCTGCACCCCGATACGCTGGAGGCCTGGACGCTGGGGCGGCATTTCGCGTGGGGCTATCCCAAGCATCCGCCATTGACCGGCTGGGTTGCCGCGAGCTGGAGCGCCATTTTTCCGCTCACCGACTGGTCGCTGCAATTGATGGCGATGGCCAATGCCGGGCTTGCGCTGGTCTTCGTTGATCGGATCGCGCGGCAATTCGTGACGGGGCACAAGCGCGTCCTGGTGCTGTTGCTCCTGATGCTGACGCCGGCCTATCAATTCCATGCCCAGCGCTTCAACGCCAATGCGGTGCTGCTGGCCGTCTGGCCACTGGCGACCTGGTGCTTCCTGCGCGCATTCGAGACCCGAGCGGCGTCGTGGGCGGTTGCCGTGGGATGCACGACGGCACTGGCCATGGTCGGCAAATATTATTCGATCTTCCTTGTCGCGAGCTTCACGTTTGCCGCGCTGGCGCATCCGGCGCGACGCGCCTATTTCACTTCCGCCTCGCCCTGGATTTCGGTCGTCGTCGGGCTTGCGGCGCTGTCACCGCATCTTCATTGGCTCGCGACCACGGGGGCATCGACCTTCACCTACGCGCTGAACCATGCCAACGGCACTGCGGCGAGTTCTGCTGCTGATGTCAGGAACTTCCTTTTGGGCCTGTTGGCGGCCATGAGTGTGTCAGCCGTCAGCTGGGTATTAATCGCCGGCACGCGGCTGAAGCAGTTTCCGGACGATTTCGCGGCGATGAATCCGGGCCTGCGGCTCCTCTTTTGCGTTGCCGTCGGCACGATTGCGCTGCCGGTCCTGATCTCGCTCGTGATGGGCACCGATCTGCCGTCGCTGTGGGCTTTGCAAGGGTTGTTTCTGTTCGCCATTCTCGTGGTCTGCGGCACAAATTATTCAATCGAGCGCTTTTACACCGTCAACCTCACCGTGGTCGTGGCCGTTGTCGCGCTCACGGCCGTCCTCGTCGCCGCGCCGACCCACGCGGTCTATCGCAACGATCACGGGCGCAATTTCTACGCGCAAGCGGCGAGCCGATTGACACGCGAGTGGCGCGAACTGACGGACGAGCCGCTCGCCGCCGTCAGCGGCGACGATTCACTGGCCTTCGCGACAGCCTTCTACAGCCCGGACCACCCGCACCACGTGCGGCCGTTCGAGGATCAATATCCCGGGGGCTTGCCGCACAAGACGACGCTGGAGCGCGGCTGGGCCGCGCTCTGTTTTCGCGATCAGGATGATTGCAGCCGGTGGATGGACTCGGTGGCCGGGCGCGCCGAGCATTTCATCAGGCGGGAACTTATCATACAGGCGCAGCTATGGGGCCGGCCCGGTCTCACGCGGGAAGTGGTTGTGCTGATGGTGCCGCCCCGTGGAAGCGGCGCGGCACCCGAAGGCATTGCGGACGATTTCAGCGCCAGCAGGCGCGCAACGGAATAGGCGTCTTGCTCAGCAGTGGCTGTCGCGGACCCGCTCGAGCCCTTCACTCGCGAATGGCACGGTGACGGCGGTCTTTTCGGCGCTCGACGGCGTGCGTTCCGTCTCCGCCCGTTCCGCGGCGTCGTGGTCTTTACGGTGTTTCGGTTCCATTGAAGCGCCCTTTCAAATTGTTGCAGTACAACATCGAGAGCGCCACGGAGTTCCTCAGCCGATGGCGCGATGATGCGGCCTGAACAACCGTCCTCTCTCCACCACCAGCACGATCGCGAGCGCGGCGAGGGACGACACGAAGAAGCCGACCGAGAACGGCAGCAACGTGCCGTCGAAGCTTTGTCCGATGGCCATGCCGACGGCGATGCCGATCAGCGTGGTGATCGAGCCGTAGAGCGAGGACGCCGTGCCGGCGATGTGGCCCTGCGGCTCCATGGCGAGTGCAGTGAAGTTGGCGACCATCATGCCGAACGAGAACATCATCAGCGCCGAGAGCACCATGAACAGGGGAAGCGGCAACGCGGCGAGGCTTTCCGTCAGCAGCATCACTCCCGCCACCGCGGTGTAGAGCGTCAGCGCGCCGTGCGAGATCACGCGCATGCCGAGGGTCCCGACGAATCGCGCATTGAGAAAGCCGGCAATGGCGGTGCCGGCCGCGATCCCGGCGAAGGCGAGCGGAAAATAATGGCCGAGGTGATAGATGCCGACAAAAACTTGCTGAGCCAAAAATACGTAGGCGAACAGCGCGCCCATGACGCTACCGGCGGCGAGCGCATAGCCGAGGGTTTGGCGATGGGTCACGGTCTGCCAGTAGGCCGTGAGCACGTCGGCCGGCGCAAGCGACCTGCGTTCGCTCTCAGGCAGGGTCTCCGGAAGCCGCAGCACGGACCATGCAAGCGCGAGCAGCCCGTAGAGCATCAGCACGACGAAGATGCCGCGCCATTGCGTCACCAGCAGCACCGCCTGTCCGAACGAAGGGGCGATCACGGGGACGGCGATGAAGATCATCATCGCAAGCGACATCACGCTCGCCATGCGGCGGCCGACGTAACAGTCGCGCACGATCGAGGTCGCGATCACGCGAGTCGCCGAGGTACCGAAACCCTGCAGTGCGCGTGCCAGCAGCAGCGTCTCGAACGACGGCGCCGCAATCGCCAGCACGCTTGCCACCGCATAGACCGCCATCCCGCCGAGCAGCACCGGGCGGCGGCCAAAGCGATCCGACAGCGGGCCCATGACGAACTGCCCCGCGCCAAAGCCGATCAGGAAGGTCGACAGCACCAGCTGAAGATGGTTGGCGACGGGGATATTGAAGGCCGACCCGATATTGGGCAGTGCCGGGAGCATCATGTCCATCGCAAGCGGATTCAGCGCCATGATCGACGCGATCACGATGACGAATTCGGGGAAACCCATGGGACGGTGTCCCGAGGACACCCAGTCGTCGGCATTGACGTCGGACAAGAAGCTCACCTCTGATTTGAGGCCCTTATCTATCTTCAATGCTGCGTTGCACAAGCAACGTTTCGGGATGGCTGGCAGGCGGTGCAGGAGCAGACAGGAATTGATGAGGTATCAGCGCTCGCGGCCGCCGCGCGCGGCGGGATCCTCCGCGCAGCTTTCGTGGTGCGGGCAGCCGGGGTCGAACCGGCACAGCGCTTGCGCGCCGAGGGATTTTAAGTCCCTTGCGTCTACCAATTCCGCCATGCCCGCTTGATCCAACGAGATCAGCCACTTAAGTCCCTTGCCGGCGGTCTGGAATTGGCATTTGCAGGCCGGAGGGTGGTTCTTCCTTAGGCGAGCCGGCGGCACAAGGCAAAGCCTCAATCCGGACATCTGTTGTTGCTTTAGGCATTCTCAATCGACGGGGACTATTCATCCGGCATGTCAGCTTTGATCCAATATCGCCTGCGCCCGTGCTGCGTGGTCGCCGCGCTGCTCGCGGCCGGCTTCGCGCTGTCCGGCTGCGCCGGCATGAGCGAGACGGTCGCTCCGGCCTTTGCCGATCCCGCCAAGTACGAATTGTACGATTGCAAGCAGCTTGAAGGCGAGCGCAAGTCGATCGCCAACCGCACCGGCGATTTGCAGAGGCTGATGGACAAGGCACAGACCGGCGCGGGCGGCGCCGTGGTGTCGGAGCTTGCCTATCGCAACGACTACATCGCGGTACGCGGGCAGGCGCAGATGGCCGATGACGCTTGGCGCCGCAACAAGTGCCGGGAAACGCCCCCCGAGGCGACGCCGGCCGCCGCGGCGCCCGCTGCCAATCCTGCCCCGATCAAGCCTGGCCCGAAATCGACAAGAGCCGTGCGCTGAAACTAGCGCCTCGCGTCAGGGCCGCCAGCCGTAGATCCAGTCCTGCCGTGCCAGCATGCGTTCCGGGCCGAGGGCGCGGACCGCAAGATCGCGCGCGAACGCGAGCGGCCCACTGAAATGATAGATGCGGCCCTGCTGCCGAGCGGTCCGCTGCACCCGCCGCACGCGCGCCTGGCGCGTCCGGCCGTATTGTCTCAGCGCTGCCGTGATGCCCGCGGTGATCTCGGCGATCTCAGGGCTCAAATGCTGCGCGAGCACCGCGGCGTCCTCGATCGCCATGCCGGCGCCCTGGGCCGCAAACGGCAGCATCGCATGCACGGCGTCGCCGAGCAGCGCGACCGGGCCTTTACTCCAGGGGCAGTCGTCGGGGACGCCGAACAGCGCCCATTTCCGCCAGCTGTCGACTGTGGCGAGCATCATGCGCGCCGGCGGCGGCCAGCGCGGCGCGGCGAAGGCGTCCAGCACTTCGCGGGGATCGCCGGGCGTGCTCCAGCCCGGCCTGTTCCAGGTGCCCGGCAGCACCGCGACCACGTTGATCTGGCGTCCGCCCGCGATCGGGTAGGCGACGAGATGGGCATTCGGGCCCATCCAGAGCTGGACCCGGCGCGCTGTGTAGTCCTTCGGCAGTTGCGTGGCATCGAGCGTACCGCGCCAGGCAATCAGCCCGGAGAAGCGCGGCTGCACCTCGGGGAATAGATGCTGGCGCACCGTCGACCAGATACCGTCGGCGCCGATCAGCGCACTGGCGAGATCGCTGCGCCGGATCGTGCCGCTGCGATGAACCACCGTCAGCCCCTTGGCGTGAGGCGCGACGTCTTCGAAGGTCGCGCCGAGTTTCAGGTCGATATGGGGATGGTCGGAAACTGCGCCGGCGAGGGCGGATTGCAGGTCGGCGCGGTGCACCACCCAATAGGGGGCGCCGGCGCGCTCGGCGGCGGCTTCTCCCAGCGGCATGCGCAAAAGCTCACCGCCGGCCCGCGCGCTCATGATCGAGACTGCCTCCGGGATCACGGCGCGCAACTTGAGGCGCTCGGTGAGGCCGAGCTCGACCAGCACGCGGCTGGCGTTCGGGGAGAGTTGCAGACCGGCGCCGACTTCCTCGAGCCGCTCGGCCTTTTCCAGCACGATGATGCGGAAGCCGCGGGCCGCGAGCGCAAGCGCAGCCGTCAGTCCACCGATGCCGGCACCGGCGATGACAATCGTTCGGGAGAGCGCCACCCCTGGCCGATGGAAGCGGTCAGGCCACCTTGTCCTTCAGGACGCATTCCGGCGGACGGGCTTCGCCCGCCTTCAGGTCGGCGGCGAAACGGTACAGAGTCGAGCAGTACGGGCAGATGATCTCGTTGTCGTTGCCGAGGTCGAGGAAGACGTGCGGATGATCGAACGGAGGGTTGGCGCCCACGCACATGAACTCTTGCGAGCCGATCTCGATGACGGGGACACCGGCATCGTTGTGGAAGTGCGGGACGACATGGTCGGACATCGTACTCATCCTGGAGTGGCAATGGCGGCAGACACAATCACGACTGCCGCGGCATTATTAAGGCGCCGCGGACCATACTGGTGGGTGGAGATGATTGCTAGTCCAGCGGAACCGAAAGCTCCGCAATGCCCCATGCTCATTTGCTCATGCAAATTCGACACAATCTTGCGGCCTGAGAGAAGCCCTTCTTTCGTCGGGGACGTTGTGTCGCAATTTTGGCATACTATGTCTGTGGACGAGCGTAATTGCGACGAAAGACAACCGTTAGGCGTCAACGATCTCAGGACCGTCCAGGCTCTCCGCATGAAGTGGTTGCGAATCAGCACAGCGTTGACCGGTATCGCGGCATGCGGCTTCATGCTCGCGCAGGTAGCACCGCACGCCCGCGAGGCCGGGGCGATTCTGGCCGCCCAGGACGATCCCGCCGCGCTCTCAGAGATCAAGCTCGACGCGCTGCTGCGGCACAACGACCGCCTGATTCAAGACAACATCGAGGTCGCGCTCGCATCGGGCGATGCCGATCTTGCCGACAGTTTTGTCGCACTGGCGCGCGACCGCAACATCGCGCTGCCTGACGACCTCCCGAGCCGTGTCGGTGACGCGGTCAAAGCCGAAAACTCCACCTCGCATTTCGCAAAACGGTTTGCCACCGGTCTCGTTACCGGCAACGCGGATGATGTTGCGAGCTTGTCGGGAACCGTGGCCGGCGATCTCTTCGTCATCGGCGACATCAGGGACGTCGTCCGCGAGGGCAAGCACCTCGCCATGGGCGAGGAGACCGATCGCCTGGTGCTGGGCCTTGCGGCCGCGGGTCTCGCGGTCACGGCCGTGACCTACGTCTCCGTCGGCGGTGCCGCGCCGGTTCGCGCCGGGCTGACGCTGGTGAAGGACGCGCGCAAGGTCGGCCGGCTCGGCGAGGGACTAGCGGCATGGGCCGGCCGGTCCGCGCGCGAGGTCGTCGATACGCCGATGCTCCAGAACGCGGTTGCCTCCGGCTCGGTGCTGCGGCCGGGCCAGACCTTGAGCGCGATCAAGGCCGCGTTCCGCGCCGAGAAGGCCGGCGCGCTGGTTCGGCTCGGCAAGGATGTTACGCGCGTGGTCGAGAAGACCGGCACGCGCGGCGCGATGGATAGCTTGCGCATCGCTGAAGGTCCCAAGGACGTCGCACGCGCGGCGCGGCTCGCGGAAGCGCAGGGCGGCAAGACGCGCGCGATTCTGAAGCTGCTCGGCCGCGGCGCGCTGCTGCTGATCGGCGGGGCGTTCAATCTTGCACTCTGGCTGTTCGGTGCGGCGTTGACGCTGCTCGGCCTGTTGTCCTCGATCAAGGCGACGACGGAGCGCCTGACCCAGGCCTGGTGCGATCGCAGACGGGCGCGGCGACTTCGCCGGGCGCGGATCGCCGCCGAAGCCGTTCTGGCAAGCCCTGCCATCACGGCCTAAGATACCTCTTCCCCTCAAGATTGCGGAACTGATGATGCCGAGCTTTCACAACGGCGCCGTTGAAATTGCCTATCTCGACGAAGGCGAGGGCGATCCGATCATCCTGGTGCACGGCTTTGCCTCCAGCAAGAACGTGAACTGGGTCTATCCGACCTGGGTCTCGGAGCTGCGCAAGAACGGCCGCCGTGTCATTGCGCTCGACAATCGCGGCCATGGCGAAAGCGCAAAGCTCTACGAGCCCGCGCAGTACTCCATCCCGACCATGGCCGGCGACGTGCTCGCGCTGATGGATCACCTCGCCATCCCGCAGGCCGATCTCATGGGCTATTCGATGGGCGGACGGATGACGGCCTGGCTCTCCCTCAACGAGCCGCAGCGCCTGCGTTCGGCAATCCTCGGCGGCATCGGCATCGGCGGCCTGATCGAGGGCACCGGGCCCGGGGAGAACGTCGCGAAGGCGCTGGAAGCGCCCTCGCTCGACGACGTCTCCGATCCCGTCGGACGCACTTTTCGTGCTTTTGCAGACCAGACCCGTTCCGACCGCAAGGCGCTGGCCGCCTGCCTGCGCGGCACGCGCGATCTCATGACGAAGGACGAAGCCGCGCGCATCGACGTGCCCGTGCTGATCGCGGTCGGCAGCACCGACGACGTCGCGGGTTCAGCCAGCGCACTCGGTGCCATCATCCCGGGTTCGGAAGTGCTCGATATTCCCGGTCGCGATCACATGCGCGCAGTCGGCGACAAGGTCTACAAGACTGGCGTGCTCGATTTCCTCTCACGCCGCGCCTGAGCGATGAGGCGGTTTCAGCTATCCTGAAATGTCTCGTTACAGTGGGCCATCCACTCCCTTCGGCAACCGTCCATTCCTGTACCTAGGGATCGGGGTTCGCTAAGGGCGCATATGAGACTCAGCTCGAAGCCACAGCTTTATCGAGGTCAATCGGATACTTGCAATTCCGATCCGTCCAACTGCGCACGGCCTCCGTCGGCGCGTCGCGCAGCCCGGTAACGGCCGGGCGACTGACCAATGTGCCGGTGAAACAACTTCGAAAACGCCGCTGCAGTCTCGTAACCGATCCGGTTGGCAATCCGTGCGATCGGTTCGTCGCTGGTTTCCAGCAGGAACGCCGCCTCCGCCATCCGGCGTTCGATCACATAACGTTGCATGGGCTGGCCCACGAGCCTAGTGAAGCGCGCCGAAAATGCCGAGCGGCCGAGCCCGACGCGACGGCCTAGGTCGCTCAGCGTCCAAAGCTGCTCCGGACTTTCGTGAATCAGCTTCAGCGCCGGTCCGATATGGGGGTCAGAAATGGCCCCGATCCAGCCGCCTTGCCCGGGACTGAGAGACGCGATCCAGCTTCGCAGCACCTCGACGAAGAGCACTTCCGTCAGTCGTGAAAGCGCGACGCCTTGGCCAGGACGCTCGAGCGCGGACTCGCTCATCATGCGGCGCAGGATGGCTTCAAGCCAACCACGGTCGGACGTCGGCTTCAGCAAGAGCACGGGTGGAAGCAACTCCAGCACGCTGCCAAACGTCGGCCGCGACACCGTGAAATTGCCGCAGAGCATGGTCGAGAGCGGCTTTGCACGGCTGCCGTGACGAACGAATCCGAGGCGTGGCGACGACCGTTCGATATCCACGATGCGCAAAGGCTCGGCCCGGCGATCCGAATAAAACACATGGGGCTCGCCACGTGTGATGACGACAAAATCGCCCCCGGTGATCTGGATTTCCTCTCCCTGTTCGAGCGCGAGGGTCGCTGAACCTTGGCTGAGATAGTGAAACAGGGCGTAGGGGCGCGCCGGCAACTCAAGATGCCAGGGATGGCCGAGCTCGAAGTGAAAGAGCAGCGTCCCGCCGAGACGAACCCGATCGAGCACCTGGGTGAGTATATCCATCCCCCGAGACTAGAACCGCGGACGATCGGACACAAGACACGGACGATTGGTCCCTATCGTCCGAGAGGTCCACGGAATACGTCATGCCACGGCGGGCCGACGGGACGTGCGGCAACCATTTCGCCAACGGCAGATGGAAGAACCGCGACCTTGCTGGAAACGCCTGTCCATTCCCCCGGACTACTTTCGTCCGACATGCCAACAGGAACAAACAATGCGAACTATTCTCCTCTCAGCCGCCACCGTCCTCCTGGCCGGAACGACGTTGGTCGGAGCCGTACATTCCGCCGAACTGCCCAAGGGGGCAGCGCACAACGTCGTGCTCGTGCACGGCGCCTTCGTAGACCAGACGAGCTGGCAGCCGGTTGCCGATATTCTCACCAAGAAAGGCTACAACGTCACGCTCGTCGAAAATCCACTCACTTCGCTCGCCGCCGACGTCGATGCGACCAAACAGGCGCTCGCGAAGCAAGCCGGCAGGACCGTTCTGGTCGGCCACTCATGGGGCGGCGTGGTGATCACGCAAGCCGGCAACGATCCCAAGGTTTCGGCGCTGGTTTATGTGTCCGCCTTTGCGCCGGAGGTCGGTGAATCCCTGGCGTCGCTGGCAAAGGCCGGTCCGCCGACCGAAGGCGGCAAGGCGATCCACCCCGATGCGAAGGGCAATCTGTACATCGATCCAAAGGTGTTTCCGTCAGCCGTCGCGGCTGACCTTCCTCCGGAGATCGCCGCGCACCTGGCCAACTCGCAGCTTCCGCTGAACCACGTTGCATTCGAAGCCCCGGTCGACGTTGCGGCCTGGCATGACAAGCCGACGTTCTACGTCATCAGCACGAAGGACAAAGTCCTCGCGCCCGAGGCCCAGAAGTCGTTCGCGGCCAGGATCCACGCCCAGACGACGGAAGTCACCGGCAGCCATGCCTCGCTCGTCGTCCATGCGAAGCAGGTCGCTGAGGTGATCGAAAAAGCCGCCCTCACGAGGTGACGGTGCCGCTCCCGGCGCTGTGGCGCCGGGAGCCCGCGCGCTCCCGCTCGACCATTTTAAGCCAGGCATCCGTAGAGTGCTGAAACGTCCTGACGACACTTCAGCTCACGGACGTGAACACCTCCAATCGCGGAAACGCAACAAGTGTTGTCATGATGTGAGCGACGCATTGGAACGGACATTCCTGCATGTATAAGGCACTTCTTGTCACCCTCACTGCTGTGGCTCTTACCACCGTGTCTGCCGCGTCTGCTCCCGCCGTCAGCAGAGAGCCGCTGAATGCTGCGACGCTCAGCGCAATCAAATCGAAGTTCGGCAGGCTGATGGAATTGGCAAACAAGCATGATTTCAAGGCTCTGTATCGGATGTTCTGGCAATCGCCCTCGGCCCTTTTGGTGGCCAAGAGCGCGATCCCGTCCGAGGGAAACTGGGCCGGCTTTTGGGGTAACGCGGCGATTGATCAATAGCTGCATGATATCGGTAGCCCGGTCCGGTCGTACTCGAGCCAGATTTTTCGAAGCTCAGGGTTGTCGGCCTGACGCGCGACGTCGCCGAGTCCTATGTGCCGATGACCATCACCGTCTCTTATGCGGGGCAAGATGGAACAGCCAGGCCGTTTCTCATGATCAGCAACTGGCTTCGCGTCGGGAAGGACTGGAGGGTCGCTTCCGAAATCATTCTTCCGGTGCCGGCGGCACCGGCACAAAGAGCTAGCCGCGGAACGCCTCAGTTGTTGTACGGCACTGACCGTCTCGCACTTGGGTCCGTTTTCACGCAGCCGGCTGACTAACGGCTGGTCGTGCTCATGCCACCGCCCCGCCGCGTGTGCCGATTTGCGGGGGCGATGAAGGGCTCCAAACACCCTTGAGAACGAACGATGCGCTGGTCTTACTGGATAAACGCGATCGCTGCTCGGACGAAACCAGGCACGATGGCGCTTCACCCCAATCTCACCGCGCTTTACTGTCTTCCCCAAGGCGGCGCGCCAGCGCCATCAGCACGGTGAAGGTCGCAACCCACACCATCCGCGCGCCGTAGCGGTCGTGCGGGCCGGAGATCACGCCGCAGATGAAGGCATTGCCGAGCAGCGCCAGCGTGATGGTCGCCGCCAGCAAGGTCAGGTCGTCGAGCCGGCGGTTCGCGAGGGCATGCGCCAGCAGCGCGACCAGCGCCAGCATCGAGGCCAGCGCGACGGGAACGTGCAGCCAGTTGATGGTGTCGAAATCCAGTCCCCAATTCTGCTGGCGCGCGGCGCGCATCGGCGCGGCCTGCGAGGGGACATAACGTTCGATGATGCCGCGGGTGTGCGGGATCCAGCCATTGGTGCCTTCGCCGGTCGCCACATGGAGCAATTGCCGTCCCAGCGCCCGCAACGCCGCGCCGGCCTGCCAGACAGGATAGTCGGCGAGCGAACCCACGACGATGCTGCCCATCTCGTCGTTCATGCCTTCGAAGCGGCCGAGCGTGTTGAACATGCTCTTGCCCCACAGGAATTCGTCGGCGCTCGCCGGCAATTGGTCGCGATAGGGGCAGAGCTTGAGTTTTTCGCGTGGGCAATGGTCATTGAGATAACGCGCAACGATGCCGTCCTGCATCATGCGGCCGAAGGCGACGCCGGTGCCGCCGGGCGTCCACGTCCATTTGCCCGACAAGGCATGGTTCGCCGACACCAGCATCAGGCCGCCGGCGACGATGGTGAGGCTCGCTTGGACCAATCCGGCGATCGGAAGTCGGCGCCCCAGCAACGGCCGCGCCATCCAGCCGGCGAGGCAGAGCCCGAGCAGCATGCCGAGCGTGGCGCTGTGGGTCGCGGCGGCAAAGGCGGTGAAAACGAACAGCGAGATCTTTTCGAGCGCCGAGGTCCGCTGCCCACCGATGACCAGCAGGAATAGCGACAGCACCGACAGGCCTGCAAAAATGTCGGTGAGCAGCATGCTCGCAAGCCAGGGCAGCGCAGTCGACAGGATCAGGAGCAGGCTGATCACGACGAAACGGAACGTCTGCATCATCGAGAGCACGCGCAAGGTGAGCTGCAACAGCCACAGCGTGGCCAGCGACTGGACCGCGAGGTTGATCCAGAACCCTGAACTTTCGCCATAGTGCAGATAGATGCCGAACACGGTGGAGCGGCTCGGGACGAGATAGCCCTCGTACCAGCGCGCCAGATAGCCTCCGGTATCCCATTGCAACAGCGGATAGCCGTTCCAGAATGCCGGCGCGATCAACAGGAGCGGCAAGGCGATGGCGGCGAGCCGCAGCCAGAGTGAGCCCGCGGCGCCCGCGCGCACATGATCGGTGGTGATGGTCAAATCCGCTCCGTCCTCACTCGGACCATGCCCGCAATAACGGTTGAGGCGGAATTCACCAATAGTTTGACGCCGCCCGGCTTGAATTTGGCGAAACCCTGACCATTTTGAGCCGACCTTGCGGCCCGGGGTGTCGGAAGAAACTGTTGTGATTCAACGCGTTGGCATGCCCCCGCCGGACAACGCACTGTTCACTCTCAGGCAAGCCCGTCAGGACTTTGTCGCCTAGACTGTGTTATAGAACCAGTGAAACGAGCCAATTCGAAAGAGCAGATCTCATGGCAGTGCATCAGGTCAATCCGGGAGGAAAGCTTGCAACGCTTGATCCGATCTGGGATCGGATCCGCGGCGAAGCGGAGGACATCGTCCATCGCGAGCCGGAGCTTGCGACCTTCATCTATTCGACGGTGCTGCATCACAGCCGCCTGGAAGATGCGGTGATCCATCGAGTCGCCGACCGGCTCGATCATTCCGCGCTGTCGGGCGATCTCGTGCGCCAGACCTATGACGAGGCGCTGCGCGACGATCCCGATCTCGGCAACGCCTTCCGCGCCGATCTCGTCGCCGTCTACGATCGCGACCCCGCGACCTCGCGCTTCATCGATCCCTTGCTCTATTTCAAGGGCTTTCACGCCATCCAGACCCACCGCCTCGCGCATTGGCTCTATCTGAAGGGCCGCAAGGATTTTGCGTATTATCTGCAGAGCCGGGCGTCTGCGGTATTCCAGACCGACATCAATCCCGCCGCGCGCATCGGCCGCGGCATCTTCCTCGACCACGCCACCGGCTTCGTCTGCGGTGAGACTGCGCTGATCGAGGACGACGTCTCGATCCTGCATGGCGTTACGCTCGGCGGCACCGGCAAGGAGAACGAGGACCGCCATCCGAAAATCCGCCACGGCGTCCTGATCGGCGCCGGCGCGAAGATCCTCGGCAACATCGAGATTGGTCATTGCGCGCGCATCGCGGCGGGCTCGGTCGTGGTCAAACCGGTGCCGCACAACGTGACGGTCGCAGGCGTGCCTGCCAAGGTCGTCGGCGAAGCCGGCTGTGCCGAGCCGTCGCGCACCATGGATCAGATGATCAACGCCATGGGACTCTGAGATGGGCCTCTGAGGCGGGCCTTCGAGCTTGTCGGAAGGGGCGGATTTTCCGCCCCTTTCGTCCCAAAAATTCTTTGGCAATTCATGCTGGCGGTTGGTCGCGTCTCGTCCTAAAACCCGCGCCAACCCAGATTTCGATTGGAGACTTGCCGTGGACGTCAAGGAAGTTAGGAAGCTCGACGCGTATTTGAAGCGCGTATTCGGCAATCCCAAGATCCGCGTCGTGCCGCGGCCAAAGAAGGATGATTCCGCCGAGGTCTATATCGGCGAGGAATTCATCGGTGTGCTCTTCGTCGACGACGAGGACGATGATCGCTCGTTCCAATTCCAGATGGCGATCCTCGAGGACGACCTCGTCGACCAGGAATAGTTCGGCGATCGTCTCGCTCAACGGGGCCGCGCGGGCGCGGCTCCATGCCTTTGCTTTCTTGCAAGAACATATTTCTGCAAGGGTGATGTTCAGCTCAGGTCGTGCAGGTCTTTTCCGAGGGGAGGTGTCAGACGAAACGTCGAGAATACGACTTCTAGCCCCGCCCGTTCGGGTGTGCAGGCCATCGGTCCCACAAGGTAGGAGTTTGCTTTAGGAAACGCCGCCAGCCGCATGAGGGGCCAGGATTTGCCGTCGGCCGAAACCTGCAGACGAAGGACACCGTTGGCGATGGTCGCGCGGACCCAGAAGTCGCTGGCATTATGCTCATAGGGTGCTGTCGCCCAGTCTGATTGCCCGTTTGTCAGCACGCTCGCGAGCATAGCGCGGCCATCTGACAATTCGATTCCGGCTTTGACCCAATGATGCGCGTCGAGGCGCACCATGATCCCCGCCTGATCATAGAGCGCCCGGAAATCGCCCTGAACACGCAAATCTGCGGTGAATGCTTCGCCTGTCGGAAAGCCCAGGAAATGTCCGCTATCGCGATTGAAGCCGTAATGGGTTTCGCGCCAGAAATCCGTGGCCTTGTCCGTGAGGATCCGCAGGTCATCACCCTCTGCCGCCCATCGCTGCGGTTCATTTAGCCACACACCGTCACTTCTGCGGAGAATCATGACTAACCTCTGTCGCGGATGCCTGCCGGTTCGGTCCGTGAGTCGGACGAGCACGGCATCGTGCATTGAGATGAAAAGGCAATGTAGCCGAGATTGCTTCGCTTCGCTCGCAAGGACGAGCAACAGCTTCGCCGCCGCCCCATCCTGACACCATACGCGCGAAGCTGACTTCGAAAAATACGAAGCATTACAGGAGCTTGGCTACTGTGCATGGGGTTGTTTTCGCAGTTTTTGTTTGGGAGGCGCAGGTCGCGCGGTCGCGTTCAGCCCTTCGGGCCGCGCAGCTGCGCCGTCAGCTTCTCCATCGCTTCCGCCGTATCGCGCCACTGCGATAGCCAGCTGCGCGGAAAGCGGAAGGTGAGGTCGGCGCCGCCGACGCGGCGTTCGGCGAGGCACATGCCGGGCGTCGCTCCATCGCGCGTGCAGCGCGCGGTCAGCGCGGGACTTGCGGCAGAATAGAGATCCTCGCTGCCGTAAGGCGTGTCAGCGCGGAATATCCGCATCGTCAGCCCGTCCTGAGGCATTGCCGCGGCCTGGTCGAGATAGCGTGGATAAATCGTGGCGGTGCGCTGCTCGGGCGAGAGCGCATCGCGATGCGCGGCGATCGACAGGAAGATGCGGTCGATCGGCTGCATCGCTGCATCCACGCTCTCGGCGGTGACGTGCTTCGGCGCGCCCGGCGGCTCCAGCGAAGGGTACAGGAAGTCGAGATCGATCCGCTCCTGCGGCCCGGAGTGGCGCTGGATCTTCATGCGAATCGCGTTGGTCGGCAGGTTGAACAGGGTGCCGCCGACGCTCACCGGCAGCTTGTCCGGGGCGTTCGCGCCGCTCGGCCCCCAGGTCGGCCACAACAAATAGGCGACGAGCGCGACGGCGCACACCGCGGCAGTGCCGCCGAGCACGATCGGGACGACGTGGACCCGGGTGCGCGCCCGGGGAGATTGAGGGGAAATTGCCGAAAACACCGTCATGAGCCGCGCGAATGAGCCAGAAGTCGGCCGATGGCCGACGAATCAGCGGCGAATATGCCACGTGGTGGCGATTTCGCGGAGCGTTCGCCGGCTGCAGGGAAGGGAGAGAGGCCTGCGTGGAACGGCTGGCGGCGTTAACCTTCCCTTAAGGATAATGTAGCGTTAACCGGCACTCTTTGTCACAGGAAGGCTCCGGCGTTGCGTAAGGGCGGACCGTTCCGATGACACCTGAAGCTCTCAACACATTCTTCTCGATCGGCATTGGTTTCGCGCTCGCGGGAGCGCTCGTGAGCGGATACCAGACGGTCGCACAGCGGCCGGCCGGCTTCGGTCTGTTGCAGGACGGCGTGGCGCCGAAGACCTTCGCGGCGGTTCCGTTCCTGGTGTTCGCGGCGCCTTTCATCATCATGCGCAATACCCTGCGCGGCAGGCAGGTGGAGAGCCGCCGCGTCGAATTCGTGATGATGGCGACCGTCATCGCCGGCTTCTGGAGCATGATGAGCGGCACCTTCTTCCTGATGACGCTCCGCGCGGCCGGCGTTCTGGTCTGATGCGCGCGCTGTAGGGCTGCCTGCGCGGCGGCCCTTTGCGTCAAGGCCGCCGTTTCGCTATGGCTGGGGTTGACGCGACAGGAGACCCTCATGGCGATCTACGAGCTCGACGGGCAGGCGCCCGACCTTCCCGCCGACGGCAACTACTTCATCGCGGAGACCGCTACCGTGATCGGCCGCGTGCGCCTGAAGCCGGGCGCGAGCGTCTGGTTCGGCGCGGTGCTGCGCGGCGACAATGAGTGGATCGAGATCGGCGAGGGCGCCAACGTGCAGGACGGCTCGACCTGCCACACCGATCTCGGTTTTCCGCTTCAGATCGGCAGAAACTGTACGGTCGGCCACAACGTCATCCTGCACGGCTGCACCATCGAGGAGGGTGCACTCGTCGGCATGGGCTCCATCGTGATGAACGGTGCCAGGATCGGCCGCAACAGCATCGTCGGCGCCGGCTCCGTTATCACCGAGGGTAAGGAATTCCCCGAACGGTCCCTGATCATCGGCTCGCCGGCGCGGGTGATCCGCACGCTCGACGATGTTCAGGTGCAGAAGATGGGAAGTGCTGCGAAGTTCTACGTCGCCAATGGCCCGCGCTTCACAAAGGGCCTCAAGCGGATCGGGTGAACTCAGCTTCCTTCGGACTCGCGCGCTTCTATTGCGCTTGCGACCTTCTCGTGCCCCGCGGACCATAGGGCATGCTCATCGCTACCGTCCTGGTACGGATTGGCTTCCGCCGGAATGTTTTTACGCGCCGCGCGTTCGCCTTCTGCAAAAGCATCGCGATCGTTCATCGTGACTGCGCCTTTCTGTTTACGGAGCAGAAGATCAGCTTGCGCGTGCTCGTGCCCGCCTTCCCGGTTTCAAGCTGATGCGACGGCATTTGTTCCGGAACCGGTCATTGCTGCGGCGGTTGACCGGCGAAGGAGAATTTCAATGGCCAGATTGCCCACAACCTTTTCGATCAAGACCTTGATCGTGGTCTTCGCCCTTGCCGCGATACCGGCTGTATCGTTCGCGCAAGCCACCGGCTCCACAGGATCGACCGGAGGTGTCGCCAATTCTCCGGCTCCCGCGCCAGGCACCAACAGTCTGGGTACCGCCCAATCGTCCGGTGCTAATGCACCGGGCGTCACCACTGGGACCGGCGCAGGTGGGTCCACCGACGCCGCCGTCAACGCCGAGAACCGGCTGCTCGACAAGAAGCTCAAGAGCATCTGCCGCGGCTGCTGACGCTCGCGGGGAAGTGAGACAGTGAGGCTGTCAGGAACGCCTCAAGCCGATTAGCTTGGTCCTGCTTTGGAGCGTGGAGGGTATCCACGCAGAGGATCGAGTGATGTTACGGAAGATGATGTTGACGGCGCTGGCCGTGGTGGCGGTTGGGCTGTCGATGCCGCAGGCGGCACAAGCGGGCGGTCACGGCGGCTGGGGTCATGGCGGCGGTGGCTGGGGCCATGGTGGCGGCTGGGGTCATGGCGGCCACTGGCATGGCGGTGGCTTCTGGCCAGGCGTCGCCATCGGTGCCGGTATCGCCGGCGCAGGTTACTACGGCGGGTATTACGGCTACGGCCAACCGTATTACGGCAATCCATATTACTATGGTACCGGATACGATGATGGCGGTTATGGCGGCTGCTACGTTGTGCGGAAGCGCGTCATGACGCCATCGGGCTGGCGCATCCGCCCCGTGGATGTCTGCGAATAGGCGGCGGTACCCGTCAAAAAACAAGGCCGTTGACGCAATATACCGTCAACGACCTTGCCAGCCCCGGACATTGAAATCGGCTCACGCCATCCGGTAACGGCGAGCATCGCTTGGAATCACACGGGCGAATGTGATCCAGTTCACAAGTCCAAAAATTTAAGGGTGGCGGCGCCGGCTGTTCAGCCGCGCGAGCGCTTGCGTGCACTGGCATGGACACGATGCCGTGCAGGTTTCCTGTGGGTAACCGAGGGAGTCTCCGCCTCGCTCGCCCGGGCGCTGGCAAAGGATTGCCGCAGGCCGTCGATGGACTCGTTGAGTGTCGTGACCTGCTCGGACAGACGCTTGGTGTCAGCCTGCTGGAATGCGAGCAAGCGCTTCACACTCTGGAGCTGGTCTTGCACGACCTGGAGCTGGTCAATCGATTCCTGCTGGGTTGCCTCCAGCCCTTTGGTCTTCTCGACCAGCTGCTCGGAGGCCTGGGCGGTGCGAGCCTGAAGCTGCCGCGACGCCACCACACGGTCGGTCTCAGGGGCTGAGCCGGTATAGGCACGCCAGATCGCGATTGAGGTCACACCGGCGATCAGGAGCAGGAGCGCGGCGGCGGTCAGCGCGATAGGCTGCGCGCCAAGGCGAAGGAGGGGATGGGACCGTGTGTCCTCTGCGAGATCGATCATCGCTGACAAAACCCAAATTGAAACTTGGTGAGTGGCGAAGACCGGCAACCTGAGGTTACCGGGGCGTCCCGAAAACGTTACGTGTCGGCAAGGAATGGGACCAAAAAGAGGCTAAGAGCAAAAAAACCAACAATCAGGATGCCTTAGGGCATCCGTGCCCCCGTCAGAGGCAGAGATCAGGGCTGAAACGGCGAAAACGGACCGGAATAGGTCTTCGAGCGCGGCGCCGCGTAGGACCCGAGCCGGGAGGTCTTCAGTCCCAGTCGCACCAGTGATTCTGCCAAGGTCACCGCGGCGGCGACGCCGTCGATCACGGGCAGGCTGTGCGTGGCGGCGAGCTCGATGGCGAGATCGGCCATGCCGGCGCAGCCGAGCACGATGGCCTCTGCGCGATCGTCGCGGATCGCGGCCGTGATTTCCGCAGAGATTCTTGCGAGCGCATCGGTGTTGCGCTCCTCGAGCGCGAGCACCGGCACTTCGGCAGCGCGGACGCGGACGCAGCGATCGGCGAGGCCGTATTTCCGCAAATTATGTTCGATCGGCACGATGGAGACACCGAGGGTCGTCACCACGGCGAAGCGCGCGGCGATCAGGCTCGCCATATGGAAGCCCGCCTCGCCAATGCCGATCACTGGTGCCCTTGCCGCAGCGCGCGCGGCGTCGAGGCCGGTGTCGTCGAAGCAGGCGATGATGTGCGCATCCGCGTCGCGGTCGGCCTCGCGGATGCAGCCGAGCATGCCCGGCACCGCGAACGCCTCGTCGTAAAATCCCTCGATCGAGACCGGGCCCATCGTGGGCTGGCGCGCATCGATCACGGTGTCGGGCAGGGCGACCGCGCGCGCGGCATCGGCGATCTTCACCGTCATGGACGCAGTGGTGTTGGGATTGACGACGTGAAGCCGCATCGGATCAGACAAGCCCCTTCTCAGACAAGCCCTTTGCCGGCGTCCGAGCCTTTGGCCGCCTGTCGCTTGTTGAGCATGTGGATGGTGCCGAGCGCAAGGCTGATCACCGTGAACGAGACGGCCGAGATTACGGTGCCGAGCGCATAGATGTCTGGGTTGGTCACGGTGGTGGTGAGGCCCTGGAGATCGAGAGGCAGTGTGTTCACCGCCCCGATCGCCTGGCTGGAACGCGCGAGTTCGTCCCAGGACAGCGTGAAGCCGAACAATCCAATGCCGATCACGGAGGGCAGGATGATCGGCAGCACGACATGACGGAACGCCTGCCACGGCGTCGCACCGAGATCGCGCGCGGCTTCCTCGAGCCTGGGATCGAAGCGGTTGAAGATCGCAAACATGATGAGCAGGCCGAACGGCAGCGTCCAGGTCAGATGTGCACCGAGGCCCGAGGTGAGCAGGCCCATCGAAGTCTCGAAATTCTCGTTCCAATACGCCTTGATCAGGTCGTCGATGATGCGGAATTCAAGCGAGATGCCGAGCGAGGTGATGATCGAGGGCACGATGAGGCTCGCGATCGCGGAGTAGAACAGGATGCCTTGCGCCTTGAACTTGCGGCGAAACGCCATGCCCGCTGCGACCGACAGCACGACGGTGACGATCATCACGATAATGCCAAGCAGCAGCGAACGGCGAAAGGCGGCGCCGAGATCGACGATGCCGGTGCCCTGGAACAATTTTGCGATCCAGAAAGTCGATACACCGTTCATCGGGAAGGTGAGGCCGCCCTGCGGTCCCTGGAACGACAGCACATAGATCGCGATCATCGGGCCGTAGAGGAACAGCGTGTAGGCCGCGAAGAAGATCGCGAGCACGTAGAAAGAGCGCGGGCGTCCTTCCTTCATGCTCTAGAGCTCCTTCTTGATGTCGACGATACGCGACATCATGGTGATGATCAGGAACGTGATGACGAGCAGGATCACGGCATTGGCCGCTGCTGCCGGGAATTGCAGCGCATTCACCCGCGTCTCGATGATCTTGCCGGCGGCCGCGATCTGCTGCCCGCCCATCACGCCGATGGTGATGAAGTCGCCCATCACGATGGTGATGACGAAGATCGAGCCGATCACGATGCCGGGTTTTGCCAGGGGAATGATGACGTTGACGAGCGTCTGGAAACCGGTCGCCCCGGCGTCATAGGCGGCCTCGATGAGCGATTTGTCGATGCGAACCATTGAGTTGAAGATCGGCACCACCATGAAGAAGGTGAAGAGGTGCACCAGCGCCAGCACCACGGAGAATTCGGAGAACAGCAGCCATTCAACGGGATGGTTGATCAGCCCCGTCTTCACCAAGCCTGAGTTGACAAGGCCATTGCGCCCGAGCAGCGGAATCCAGGCGATCATGCGGATCACGTTGGAGGTCCAGAACGGGATCGTGCAGAGCAGCGACAGTCCCATCTGCCAGGTTTTCGACTTGACGTGAAAGGCGAGGAAGTAGGCGACCCAGAAGCCGATGAAGAGTGTGATGACCCACACGATGAAACAAAGCTTCAGCGTCTTCAGATAAGTCTTGGCGATCGTGCAGAGATCGGGGAGCTGCGCGATGCAGCCCTCGAACGTGTCGGTGTAGCCGCGGCCCGAGAAGGCCGGCAGCAACTGATATTCGTTGTAGTCCCAGAACGAGACGATGACGACGAAGACGAGGGGGATCAGGAAGAAGGCGAGGAACACCAGCATCATCGGCCCGGCCTGGAGCCAGGAGATGAAGGAGGGTGACAGCCGCGCCGCTTTGCTGCGGCGCGCCGTCTCCGATCCCCGGACCAGGTCCGGGGATGCCTGTTGCAAAATGTCCTCCGACGTGTCCATCAGGTTACGCCGCGATGAACTCGTTCCACTTGCGGACCATGTAGTCGTTCTCGTCCATCACGGCGTTCCAGCACGCGACGCCGCCCATGCGGTCCTCGTAGGAGCCGCCGTCGCGCACGGCGCCAGCCTTCTCGAGCAGCGAGCCGTCGGGCGCCTTGATGTCCTTCTCGGCCGCCTTGCCTTCCATCCAGTAGGCCCACTCGTATGGCTCCATCTGCGCCTTCGCGGTGGAGAGCACGGCCGAGTAGTAGCCCTGGCGGTTGAGATAGGCGCCGGCGTAGCCGGACAGGAACCAGTTGACGAACTCGTAGGCCCATTCGAGCTTCGCACCCGAGACGCCCTTGGAGACGCAGAAGCCGGAGGCCCAGGAGCGATAGCCTTCCTTGAGCGGCTGGAAGGTGCAGGCAATCCCCATCGAGCGGACCTTCGTCACCGCCGGCGACCACATCGACTGGATGACCGTCTCGCCCGAGGCCATCAGGTTGACGCTCTCATTGAAGTCTTTCCAGAAGGCGCGGAACTGACCGGCCTTCTTGGCCTCGGTCATGACCTTCATGGTGAGATCGATCTCTTCCTTGGTCATGTTGCCCTTGTCGGCATATTTGTACTTGCCGGTGGCTTCCACGACCATCGCGGCATCCATGATGCCGATCGAGGGGATGTTGAGGATCGAGGCCTTGCCCTTGAACTCGGGATTGAGCAGCTCGGCCCACGAGCTGATCGGACGCTTGATGATGTCGGGGCGAATGCCGAGCGTGTCGGCGTTGTAGACGGTCGGGATCAGCGTGACGAACTCGGTGGCAGACGTCGCGAACTTCTTGGAGTCCTTGCCTTCGAGATAGAGCACCTTCCAGGGTGCGGTGCCCTGGCCGCCGATCTTCTTGCCGCCGGGAGTGACGCCCTTGGTGAAGACGGGCGTGATGTTGTCGAATTCCTTGATCTTCCTGCCGTCGAGGGCAAGGATGTTGCCCGAGGGCACGATCTTCTTTAGCGCGAAATATTCGGTGTCCAGCACGTCGAAGGAGTTCGGCTGGGTCATCACGCGCTTGGTGACGTCGTCGGTGGTCGCGGTGATATATTCGATCTTGATGCCGGTGTCCTTCAGGCACTGCTTGGAGATCTCGTCGCCCTCGTTCACGGCGGTGCCGAGATAGCGCAGCACCTTCGGCTCGGCCGACATCACATAGGGAAAGCCGGTGATGGCGCCGGAGCCCGCGGCAAGTCCGGCGAGACCCGCGGTGCTCTTCAGTAGCGTGCGGCGGCTAAGGCCCTTCTTCCTGGTCGTTTCGGTCATATCACTCACTCCTCTGTTGCGCATTCCGGTGATTGATCGGCGCTATTGCAGACGTTGCGCCTTGGCGGGATCCCAGATGGCCAGCACGCGATCGCCCGGCCGGAACTGGTGGACGTCGAAGGCGGCCTCGGGAAGGTGGGAAAACAGGGCGGTCCCGTCGTCGAGCGTGAGCGAGACGGCGATGTAGGAGCCTTGGTACTCGGTCTGGGTCAGTAGCGCGGGCGCGCCGAAGGCGCCGTCAGTGAACGGCGCGATGCCGAGCTGATCGGCGCGCACGGCGATGAGTTTGCCTGCGTCGCTGAGGACGTTGTGACCGCCGATGAAGCGCGCCACGAATTCGGTGCGGGGGTGATGGAAAATGTCGCGGGCGCTTCCCTGCTGTTCGATCCTGCCCTGGTTCATCACCACGATGTGGTCGGCCAGCGCCATCGCCTCTTCCTGGCCGTGCGTGACCTGAACGAAGCTGATGCCGAGCTCGCGCTGCAGCCGCTTCAATTCGCCCCGCATCTTCACCCGCAGGAACGGATCGAGCGCCGAGAGCGGCTCGTCGAGCAACAGGATCTGCGGCTCCGTGATCAGCGCGCGGGCGAGCGCGACGCGCTGCTGCTGGCCGCCGGACAGCTGTGCGGGGAGGCGGGCCGCATAGGGCGTCATCGCCACCAGCTCGAGCAACTCGCCGGCGCGCTTGTGCCGCGTCGCCCGGTCGATGCCGCGCATTTTCAGGGCAAACGCCACGTTGTCGAGCACGGTGAGGTGTGGAAACAGCGCGTAGGACTGGAACATCATCGCCGTGCCGCGCTTGGCGGGTTCGAGATCCGTGACGTTCTGCGGACCCAGGATGATGTCGCCTTCGCTGACGGCCTCGTGGCCGGCGATCATGCGCAAGGTCGAGGTCTTGCCGCAGCCGGAGGGGCCGAGCAGGCAACAATAAGTGCCGGCCGGGATCTTCAGATTGACGGTGTCGACCGCCAGCGTCGTGTCGTAGCGCTTGGTGACGGCGACCAGTTCGAGGGCGGCGGGAGTGGCCATGGCGTGTCCGGGGCGAGGGCGATGCTGCGCCTCTCTCCGCAAGGTCCATGCCAATCGCGCTTGAATCGTTCTCGGCCGGCCGAATTCCAAAACAGTGCAGCGGAGTCAGATCGTTAGATCGAATCCCACGGGCTTGGGCGGTTCGCTGCCTTCGCAGTTGCGTGCACACAAAACAGGCGCGGATTGTATAAAGTTTCGCCTGTGATTGGATACAGCTGGTCGATTAGGATTCAACGCCCTCGTCGACGATCGAGTCCTCACCCCCATGGCCGTCAAGTCCCGACCGAAATCCGACGCGCCAGATGCGAGCGATCGCGTCAGCCGCATCCGGGAAGGTGTGACTGCGGCGATCCTCGAGCATCGCCTGTTGCCCGGCACGAAACTCGGTGAGGACGAGATCGGCGAGATCTACGGAGCAAGCCGAACGCTGGTTCGCACCGCGCTGCAACAGCTCGCGCACGAGGGCATCGTCAACATCGAGAAGAACCGCGGCGCCTTCGTCGCGCGGCCGACGCCTGCGGACGCCCGCGAAGTGTTCGAGGCGCGCCGCCTGATCGAGCCGACAATCGTCGATCACGCCGTTGACGCGGTGTCGCCGGCCTGGATCGGGCGTCTCCAGCGGCATCTTGCCGAGGAGCGCGAGGCGGAGCTGCGTGGCGATGCGCGTGCTTCGGTCCGCCTCTCCGGCGACTTCCATCGACTCGTCGCCGAGATGAGTGGCCACAGCATCTATCTTGGTTTTCTCAAGGAGCTGATCGCGCGGTCCTCGCTGATCATCCTGCTCTACCGCCGGCACGACACGCCGGCCTGCGGCACCGATCATCACGCCGGAATCGTCTCCGCGATCCGCAAATGCGACAGGGAGGCCGCGCGCGCGCAGATGTTGTCGCATCTGAACGAGATCGAGGCCGAGCTGTTTCTGAAGGATCCCGCCGCTGACGAGTTGCGACTCGCGGACGTGCTCGGGGTCTGAGCTCAACGAGGCGCGTCCGCACCCGGCTGGGCGCGACGGCGGCTATTGCGGCTCTAATCCGAGAGTCTTGATCGACTCGAGCCAGATCGGCCCTTCCTTTTCGTAGAGCGCAATCGAGGATGCGCGATCCATGGCCGGCTGGTCGACGCCGAAGGCATCGAGCAGCTTCTGCACGCGCTCCGTCTTGCCGCCTTCGACCATCAACTTGGCGAGCATGTCGATCCGGTCTGCCGGCATCGCAGCGGGCGCCACCAGCGCGGTAAAACTGATGAGCTGGAAGACATTGCCCGTGACCCCTTGCTCGGCAAATGTCTTGGTTTCGGGCAGCTTCTTCATGCGCACTGGTGTCGGCACGGCAATCGGGCGGCCGATGCCGGTATCGAGCACCGGTAGCGCAGCCTGATAGCTGCCGACGGCCGCCTGGATCACCCCCGCGGCCAGATCCTGCCACATCGGCGCTTCGCCGCGGTAATGCACGATGGAAATGTCGAGACCGAATTGCCGGTTGAGCTCGGCGATCGCAATATGTGCGAACGAGCCGATGCCGTACGAGCCGGCCGTGACCTTGTTGCCACGTGCGTACGCGACGAACTCTTCGATCGTCTTTGCATTGGTGGCGGAATGGACCACCAGCGGCAGATGCCCCGAAGGCGTCATCGCGACGATCGTGAAATCCTTGTCCGGATCATAGGCCAGCGATTTCAACAACAGCCGGTTACCGAGCAAGGTGGACGAGATCGTGTACATCAGCGTGTAGCCGTCGGCCGGGGAATCCTTCACCGACTGTGCCGCCAGCGCACCGCTGGCTCCGGTTTTGTTTTCGACAATGACCGGCTGGCCAAGCTTCTGCGAGATATAGTCGCCATAGGCGCGGGCGAAGGCATCGGTGATGCCGCCTGCCGGCGTGGAGACGACGATCCTGATTGCCCGGGTCGGCCAGGCTTCGGCCAAAGCCGTTTCAGAAGCGGCCATCGTCAGGCATGCCATCGCGGCAGCCCAAATTCTCGCGGATGTCCGCACTTCGGCCTCCCCTTTTCCCTGTGTCATTGGGCAGCCGGCAGCCGCCGCAACGAGGTGTCACACGGGCAGGAAGGGGGGTCAAGAAATCAAAATATCGTTTCACTGTGTGAAATGATCATCGCCGACCTGCAGGAGAACCCGGCGCAGCAAGCTTGGCACCGAGCGCCTCGGCAAGTGCGGAAGCGACCTTCTTCATCGGCGGTACGAAGCGCCGCACACCGTCCTCCAGACCGACCGCCTCGCGAAGCATCATCACGTTCATGCTGCCGAACAGGCGATTCCGCAAAACGACGGGTACGCCGATCGCCCACACTGCGCCCCCGAAGACGCGGCGGCTGTAGGTCTCGTCCATGACTGCGAACCCCGCGCTACGGATCGTGCGCAGCACTTTGGCAAGTCTGCCGGGATTGCGCGCCAGATCGTTCCAGGGCTCCGGACCAAGGGCCAGCCGTGCGGCAATGCGCTCCTGCTCGGCGGGTTCGCAGAAGGCGAGATAGGCGCGTCCCATCGAGGTGCCGAGGACGGGAAAGCGAAAACCCGGCGGGCGGCTGAACAGCAGCGATCCATCGACGCGCGTCGTGTGGGCGATGACCATGGACTCCTGATCGAGCACCGCGATGTCTGACGGCCAATGGATCTGCTTGCGGAATTTGTTCAGGATGGGTTCGGCGATGCCGCCAATCCAGGTCGGCTCATCATAGCCTGCGCTGAGCAGCAGCGCCCGTCCCGTCGGCGCGTAGCTGGCCGGCTCGGTACGACGTACCACATAACCTTCATGTTCCAGCGTCTCGAGCATGCGGACGATCGTTGACTTGTTCAGCCCCGTCGCCTTGTGCAGCGAGCCGACGGTCGACTGCCGTTCCTGATTGATCACCCGAAGGACTTCGAGGCCCCTGGACAACGCGATGACGGGACGGAACGACGTCATGCCAACTCCTTGTGATTGCCTGTGCCGCTAGCCGATGAAGCAACGGCCGGAGGGACAGGGCAGCGCGCTCGACGCCATCGCCACCGATTGCGGGAAGGTTGGCATGAGTCAAGCTCGCTGACGCGTTCATCTCGGTTTCGAGAAGGGCGGGATTCGCAGTCAACTCGATCGCTTGCTGTGCCCAGCGGCAATTTAGTTCCTGTGGTCAAGCTGGATTGTGCGCTCCCAGCCTCGTGTGGACGGTAGGGCGCTGCGACGTCACGTGACTATTCCTCGCGAGCCACACCGGCTATAGGATGGCGCTCTGTCATCGAACTGTCATGTTACCGTAAATGCTGAAGTCAGACGCAACGCCGGTTCGCAAGGCTCCGAGCGCGCGGGATGGAAATCCTGTTGCAAGGGAAAACAAGAGAACGCAAGTCGTTGCTGGCTTCTTCAGGCAGCGTGAGCCGGCCGAACTCGTCGCGGAACCTGTGATCGATCAGACGCCATTGCAAGACGCGGAACCGGCAACGGAACCACTGCGGTCGAGCGCTGCCGCGCATGGTGCCGGTGAGATCGAGCTCAAGCTTTTCGTCGATGCCGATCGCATGGCGCATTTCAAGGCCGCGCCTGTGATCGCGATGAACGCGCGCAACAAGGGCGCGCGCAAACATCTCAAGTCCGTCTATTACGACACGCCGGAGCGGACGTTGCGTCGCCACGGCTTGAGCTTGCGCGTTCGTCAGAGCGGCGCGCGCTTCGTGCAGACCGTGAAGACCGATGCGGTGGACGATCCGCTCCGCCGTGGTGAGTGGGAGATGAGGGTACTGTCGCTTGCGCCCGATCTCGGTTTGGCAATGCCGTTCATTCCCGAGAAGCTTCGCGGCAACCTGGAAGCGCAGCCGCTCGAATCGGTCTTCACTGCCGATGTCCATCGCCATGCGCGGCCGATCGAACTGCCGTCAGGCACGGTCGAGATCGCCTTCGACCAGGGTGAGTTGACGGCCGGCGACCGTTCACTGCCGGTGAGCGAGATCGAGCTGGAGCTCAAGAGCGGCAGCGCGAGCGCGGTCTACGAGATCGCGCTGCGGCTCGCGGAGCACGGCGACGTAAAGCCGTCCATTCGCTCCAAATCGGCACGCGGCTTCGATCTTGCCGCCGACAAGCCACCCTCGGCGCGGCGTCCGCGAAAACTTCGTCTCGATCCGTCGGTGACATTGGACGAGGCGTTCGCGACAATCCTGCGTTCCTGCTTCCTCCATTTGCTTCAGTCGCTGCCGGCGGCCGAGGATGGCCGCAATCCGGAAGGAATCCATCAGCTGCGCGTCTCGCTGCGCCGGCTTCGATCGGCGTTGGATCTGATGGGGTCGGTCGGCGCGCTCAGCAATCTCGATGCGCTGCGGTTGGAAGCCAGATGGCTGGCGCAAGAGCTCTCCGCCGCGCGCGACTGGGATGTGTTCCGGCTCGATACCTTGCCGAAGATCGCAACAGCCTGTCCGTCGGTCGCGGGCTTCGATGCACTGGGCCTGGCTGCGGCCGGGCGCCAGTCCGACGCCTATCGCAAGGCGCATGGCGCCCTCGAAGATCGCCGCTGCGCCATGTTCCTGCTCGGCCTCGGCAACTGGATCGAGGCGCGGGGCTGGCGCAACGACGTCGCCACCGAGGATCTCGGCCAGCTCGCCGAACCCGCGGCCGACTTCGCGGCACGCATCCTATCGGCGCAATACGCCAAGGTGCTCAAGCGCGGCCGCCGCTTCAAGTCGCTTTCCGCCGAACAGTTGCACCGCCTGCGGCTCGCGACCAAGCGGCTGCGCTATCTCAGCGAGTTTCTGCTGCCGCTGTTCGCAGACCGCAAATCCACGCGAAAATTCTCGCGAAGGCTCTCCGGCTTGCAGGAGCAGCTTGGCGCCGTCAACGACATGGCGGTTACGGCATCATTGCTGGACGGGCTTGATGCCGAGCCCGACGGCACCATCGCCGCGGCGGCGATCGCAGGCTGGCAGGCGCGCGCGTCGATCGGGGTGCAACCCGTCCTGCAAAGCACATGGCGCGATTTCACCGTCGCGCGCGTGCCCTGGTCGCGGCAGGCGCCGCAGAACTAAGCGAAGTACACCCTAAAAAAGTTGCGGCCAGCCATTGGGGGATGGCTGGCCGCGCGCGAACCGGTCTGGGACGGGGAGGGGTGGGGATGTGACCGGGTCGCGTATCTCTTTCGTTTGTCTCTACTGATCCCTTGCGCTGGCGGTGGAGACCGCCGGCTTGGTGTCGCCGAGCGAGACCCAGACATTGGGATCGCTCTGCGACTGGCGCTTGACGAAGCGGTAGCCGGTCTCCGTCCAGGCAACGACGTTCTCGTTCTGATTGTCGAGAACGAACTCGCCCTTGTCGGTCTTCACCGTCAGCACCGCGTGTCCTTCGCCCTTCTTGTCGCGCACCACGGTGATGAGCAGGGCCTCGCGCGGCCATCCGGCATCGATTAGCATCTTGCGCTTCAACAGCACGTAGTCCTCGCAGTCGCCGTAACCGTCCGACGGCAGCGACCACTTTTCGATCACGCCCCAGTGCTCCTGGTCGGTCAAAGGCTTGACGGTCTCGTTGACCCAGCGATTGACCTTGACGAGGTCGCGCCATGCAGCCTGCGACATCACGATGTCACGCGGTTGCGTCGGTGCGCCCTGGCACTGAGCGGCATTGTCTGCACAGAACTCGACCCAGCCGATCGGCGCACGCGTGGTGTCGCCGAGGCTTGCGTAGAGCAGACGGCCTTCGCCGGCATGCGCTGCCGCGCTCATTCCGAAGAGCATGGCGGCGAGCGCCAATCCCTTCCCCTGTCCCCTGAAATCAAACATTGCGGCCCCCGTTTCTTGTTGGGACCACATTGCGCAGGCAGCTTTTGAGTTGCCGCTAAGTCAGTCAAGTCAAGTCGAGACGAATGCAAGTAAAACACGCGGCGAATTCGATCTATACTTGAGTCAAATTTGAATAAAATTCGATATGACTGCAATTGATTCAAATTTTATGGATTAACGCGGAAACGCTAGCGGAACCGTTGTTTGCACGCTCCCGCAGCCTCCGCGTTAACCCGCGCGAGCCTCGACGCCACCCATGAAAAAGGCGGCGTCCGCATCGCGGAGGCCGCCTTCAGTGCTGGAAATGCAGTGGTTTTGGTGCCTTCGCGCTTTACCGCGCGGTAACGCTCTCTTCGAGAGTTTCAATTGGCTGCGAATGCATGAACTCGAGCGCGAAGCCATCTTCGAGGTTTCGGACCACGCGGCCCTGCACCCGGCCGAGCAAAACCGTCGATTTCAGCGGGGGGCGGTTCTCCGCGGCGATGGCGGCGCCCGACAGCGAGAGGTCGATGATGCGGCAGGTCATCTTGGTGCCGTCCTCGAGCGTCAGCACCGCGATCGGATTGCGCGGCACGATACGATCGTGGCGGCGGTCTTCCGGCAGATTGAGGATGTCGCGGTTGGCGAGCCAGGTCAGCTGTGCCGCAAGCTTGTCGCGCTTTCGCGGCGTGGCACCGACCGTCATGGCGAAGCCATTGTCGATGATGCGGGTGATCTTGCCCTCGACGCGCCCGATATGGTCGAGATAGGCGACCACGCGGTCGCCGACATTGCCGATGCCGGGGGCCAGCAGTGCCAGCCCGCCCGGCGACATGTTGATCACCTGGCAGGGGAATTCACGGCGGTCCGGCAGCATGTAGCGGCCGAGCAGGTGAACCTTCACCCGCTGGAAACGCCGACGTTCCTCGGCGGCCGGAAGAAATTTTTTGTGCGCCAACGCCATTTTCACAACCCGACCCCCCGCCTGGCGGAGTCCGGGACGACCCTAAGGTGCACAGGGTTAATGCCGCGTTAGGATCGGGCGCGGCGATGACGAACAGACACAATGCGTTCGAAAAGCCACATCAGGGGCGGGCAGGCCAGCACTGTCAGCGCGCCGAGGTCAAGCGCGACCGCGGCCGTGCCGGCCGATTTGGCGAGCCGGCCCGCCACCGCCGGTCCCAGCATCATCGCGGCATAGAAGAGAGTGTAGAACACGCCCATCCCGATCGCCCTGGTTTCCCGCACGAGCACGCGGGCGGTCAGGCTCATGATCGGCCCGGCCGGATGGCCGCCGATCAGGCCGATCAGGACGAGGATCGTGATCACGGCGTCGGACCGGGTCAGCCAGGCCAGCAGCCCGGCCACCACCAGGCTGGCCACGATAGCCAGCACGAACGGCCGCTTGAAGCGATCGGCGAGATAACCGCCTGCCGGCACCGAGATCACCGACAGCCACATCACGAGGCTGATCGCCGATCCCGCCGCGGCAATGCTCCAGCCGCGCTCGGCGAGCAGCGAGGGGCCGAACGAGAAGATCATGGCGAGGCCGACATTATAGAGGCCCCAGATCGCGCCCGCGACGATCACCGCCAGAAGCGCGAGCGGATCAAGCCGCCCGGAGCCGGCCGCGCTGGCGGTTGCTCCCGGCGGTGCTTGGTAGAACGTGATCAGCACAATGCCGATCGCGGTGAGCGCGCCGGCCACGAGGAACACGGCGCCCGCGCCATAGGCCGTGCCGATCGCCGGCAGCACCAGCAGCGAGATCGCAACGCCGGCCGGCCAGGAGTTGACGAAGATCGCCATCGCGGTAGCGATCTCCTTCCCCGCAAACCAGTCGGTGCCCATCTTGGTGAGCTGCACGGTCAGCAGCACGCCGCCGGCGCCGGAGGCGAGCCGGCCCGCCATCTGCCAGCCCCAGACGTCGGTGCTGGCCATGACGAGACTGCCCGCCGTCATCAGCAGCAGCGCCACGATCGTGGTGGGCTTGTCGCCAAGCGTCCGGCCAATCGCGCCGCCCGGCAGCGCCAGCACGATGCCCGGTGTGAAATAGAGTCCGATCAGGATGCCGATATCGGCGAGCCCGACGCCGAAGCTCTGCTGCAGCAGCGGCGCGACCGCGGCCACGCTCTGGAACTGGAATGCGATGGTGAGGCGAACGACGAACAGGATCGCAAGTATGCCCCAGCGATTGCGCAACGCTTCATCTCCCCAAACCCTGTATCGAGCGTGCGGTGGGGAGACGCCGGAGTCAACCGGCCGTCTTCCTCGTCGCGCGCCCATAGAGAAGACATAGCAGTGCCAGCAGCACTGCGGCTGAGAGCCCGAGCGACCAGTGGATGCCGATCGCCGCACCGAACAGTCCGACCGTGATGCCGCTGAACGCCCGCATCCCAAGCCCCGCCATGTTGTAGAGGCCGACGACGCGACCGCGAATGTCGGACGGCGCGTTCAACTGCACCAGCGCCTGCGCCATGGTATTGAACGACAGCTCGAGGAAGCCTGCAAAGAACAACAGCACGATCGCGACCGGATAGATCCGCACCGAGGCGAAGCCGAGCAGCGCCACGCTCCACAGCATGGCGAGCATGATCGCGGTGCGCGGCGTGCCCTTGAGCCGCCCCCAGGATTCCAGCGCGATGCCGGCGAGCAGTGCGCCGGCGGCATCGGCCGCGAGCAGCACGCTGTAGGAGATTCCGGGATCGCCGTGGCCGAGATCGCCGGCAAAGCCCGGCATCTGGGCGTGATAGGCATTGCCGATCATGAAGGAGGTGAGGCCGGCGAGCCATGTCATCGCCGTCAGCACCGGCTGCGTGCCGATGGCGCGGATGGTCAGCATGATGTCGGCAAGGCCGCGCACGGCGAAGCGCCGCACGGCGACACTCTTGTCCCGCACCGGCGCCCAGAACAGCCACAGCAGCATCGGCAGATAGAACTGCGTGTTGAAGATAATGCCATGCGAGGTGCCGAGCGTCAGCATGATAATGCCGCCGACGGCAGGTCCGACCAAAATGCCGAGATAGCGCGCCATCGCATTCAGCCGCACCGCGCTCGGAAGATCGGCCGGACCGACGAGATCATAGAGCAGCAGCTGGTTCGGCGTCTGCCACAACACGCCGGCGCAGCCATGGATCACCAGCAGCAGCATGGCGTGCCACATCTCGATGGCGTCGGTGATGAAGAAGAAACCCCATCCAGCCGAGGCCACGATGAACAGCAGCATGCCGCATTGAATGATGCGGCGCGGATCGACCCGGTCCGCCAGCCCGCCAACCGCGACCGAGAACAGCAGGAACGGCAACCAGTGCGACAGCACGGCAAAACCCGCCAGCGCCGGCGAATGGAATTTCTGGAACACCACCCAATAGCTGATCACATGCTCGATATTGTCGGCCATCATCGCCAGCACGTAAGCGATGAACTGGAGCCGGTAGGGCACCGACCTCATCGCTGCGAACGAGCCGGACGCGACCACGGGATTTTGAGGGAGGGGGTTCAAGCGGGCACCTGGGGTGGGACTTTGGCGCCGTGCCTACACGTTCGCCGTCGAGCGCTCAAGGCACTTGGGTGTGTGGAGACCAGGGTCCCGTAGCCCGGATGAGCGAAGCGATATCCGGGAATGCTGGCCCCGCATGTCGCTTCGCTCATGCGGGTTACGAGACCGCGGCTTGGCACCAGCGCGCATCTCACATACGCTTCGCTTCAGCCCGCACCAATCAATCATAACAGACGGGCAGCGAGGACACGCCATGGACCAGATCCGCGTCTGCACCCACGCAGGGCCGGGCAGCGAACCCGTCATTCGCACCGTGCCGTGGCCGAAGGTCGGCAAGAGGGCCGCGCTGATCAAGGTCGGCGCGTGCGGCGTCTGCGGCACGGACCTGCACATTCTGAAGGGGCATTGGCCGAAGCCGCTGCCGTGGCCGTTCACGCTCGGCCATGAGCTCGGCGGAATCATCGTCGAATGCGGCGACGAATTCACCGAGGACTTCATGAGCAAGCCGCTCAAGGTCGGATCAAAAGTGATGATCCCGCCGCTGATGCCCTGCGGCCGCTGCTATTACTGCATCCATTATCCCCAAGTCGCCAACAAGTGCCTGACGCCGGTCTATTACGGCCGCTATCTCGGCTTCGACAAAGCGCCTCACATGTGGGGCGGCTGGGCCGAATATGTCTATGTCGATCTCGACATGCTGCCGGGCACCAAGATCTACAAATTGCCTGACGACATGTCGCTGCGGCTGGGTGCGCTGTCGGAGCCGCTGACGTCCTGCATCCGCGCCTTCAACCGCGCCAGCCGCGCCGGCGGTTTCACCTGGGGCGACACGGTGGTGATCCAGGGCTCGGGTCCAATCGGCATTCTCGCGGTCGCCGCCGCGCAGGAGATGGGAGCAGGGCGCGTGATCTGCGTCGGTGCGCCGGAGGAGCCGCGGCTCAAGCTCGCGCGTGAGTTCGGCGCCGAGGCGACAGTGAACATCGAGGAACTGAAGTCAGCGCGGGACCGCATCGCCCGCGTGCGCGACATCGTCGGCGGCTTCGGCGCCGATCTGGTGATGGATTGCTCGGGTCACCCCTCCGCCGGCCCCGAAGGCGTCGAGATGCTGCGCGACGGTGGCACTTATGTCGAGATGGGCCAGTTCACCGACGCCGGCTCGATCGAGACTTCATGGCACCGCATCTGCACCAAGGATATCAACGTGCTGGGCTCCTGGGGTTTTACCGCCAACGATCTGCCGCTCGGCGTCGACATGCTCCATCGCACGGCGGGCAAATATCCCTGGCTGAAGATGCAAACGATCTATCCGTTCACGGAAGACGGCGTCGCGCAGGCGGTCAGGGATGCCATGGCGATGAAGACGGTGAAGTCGACGATCGTGCCGTGGCCGGAGCTGGTGGAGTGAGAAGTTCGTGGCCTGGATGGAGCGCAGCGCAATGCGGAATTCTCGCCGACAGCTCCCCGTATTCCGCTACGCTCCATACGGGCTACCCGCCGACGTTTGGAATGAAAGACTCGATGATGGAAGAACACACAACCGAACCAGGTCAGCGCTCCCGCTCCCCCTTCCGCGCCATCCGTGCGATCGACTACACCGTCATTTTCGTGCGCGACATGGCGGCGATGCGGCGCTTCTATGAAGACGTCCTCGCATTTCCGCTGCTGCGGGAGCTGTCGCCGAACTGGATCGAGTACGGCTTGGGCCCCAGCACGCTGGCTCTCGCAAGGCCGGGCCGAACCGCGACTGACGCGCCGACGCCGGCGGGCAGTGCCGCGCTGCAACTGGCCTTCAAGGTATCCGCGGCCGAAGTCGATGCGTGTGCCGACGAACTCGCACGCCACGGCGTGGCGCTGCTGTCACCGCCGACGAACCAGTCGTTCGGGCATCGGACGCTGTTCTTCCGCGACCCCGACGGTAATCTTTTGGAGATCTATGCGGAGATCTGAACCGGGCAGCGGCGGGCCCGTACACGAAAAGTTCCATCGAAAATCCGCGAGTTATTCAAGCCGGGGTGAAACTTAGGCCCAGGTTACGGCTTTGAGTTCACGGGAGAGTTCATCGTGAAGCAGATCCTGAAGCCCCTGACCTACATCGCGGCCGCCATCTACTTCCTGGTGGATGCGGTCTTCATGGCCGTGGCGAGGCCAATCTCGCGCTGGATCGGGCGGCATCTCCAATTGAAGCGATTGCGGGGCTGGATCAGATCGCTGTCGCCTTATTGCTCGCTCGCCTTGTTTTCGGTACCCGTCATTATCCTGGAGCCGGTCAAGCCCGTGGCAGCCTATCTCGCGGCGACCGGGCAAATCGTGATGGGGGCCGTGACTTTTATTGTCGGCGAACTGCTTAAGCTGGTGCTGGTCGAGCGCCTGTTCCATCTCACGCGCGACAAGCTGATGCGGATTCCGGCCTTCGCCTGGGCCTATGGGAAGTACTCCGAGGTGAAGGCGTGGCTGCAGGCAACCGACGCCTGGCGCGCCATCCGCGCACTGAGCCGCGCGGCCAGGGACACTCTTGTGCGGGCAAGAGCTAGACTGGTCGGCGGCTTCAGCAGCCTGGTGACCTCCAGGGATTAAGGCTGCAGGCATAGAGCTGCGCTGGGCGAGTTGCCATCTATGCGAGCTTGCGGTCCGCGGCGGTGGCCTTGTCGCCCGTGTTCGGCGTGCCGGTCGGCTCGATGAGCAGGAGATGAACTTCCTCGCGCGCGACCGGGCGATGCTCAACACCTTTGGGCACGACATAGAGTTCGCCCGGACCAAGCGTCACCGTGCGATCCCGTAATTCGATCTCCAAACTGCCTTTCAGGACGAGGAAGAAATCGTCGGTGTCGTCGTGCTTGTGCCAGGTGAACTCTCCCTTCACCTTCACCACCATCACGTCGCAGTCGTTGAAGGTTGTGATCGTGCGTGGAGACCAGAAATCCCCAAAAGTCGCGAGTTTGTCGGCAAGCGAAATGCCGTCGGCCATGTGTTCTCCCGTTCTTCCGTGCGGCTCGATTTGGGTCGAGCGATGCCAGCAGCTATTTGACATATCCCGACGATATGGCCCGCGCCCATTTCGGGTGGTCGTTGGCGAGGGCACGGGACGATGCGGCGTCCCAATCGTATTCGAGGGCCAAGAGTTCGGCCTGCCAGCCCCTTTGTCGCTTCGTGAGGATTGCATATCGCGCGTGCGGCGAGCGGTATTCCAGGTTTGCGGCAACGGGAATGTCTGCGAAGACCGGCAACCAACGCTCCCTGGATTGAGAACCAGACAGTCATGAGGTCCGTGAACGACGGCCTGGCGGTGGCTATGACCACACAGCACCACACGCGCCGTCGGCTCACTCGCGAGGCGCATTGCCAGCACGTCGCGGCGTGCCGGTACGAAGCGGCCGTCGTCGAGCGTTTCTTCCAGCAGGCATGTCGTATCGTTGTCGGGCGTGCCGTGGCAGGCCAGGATCCCATCGTCCAGCCGTATTTGGGAAGGCAGGCTGTGGAGTGCGAGACGTTGCTCCGCAGTCAATGCGTTGCGCGCAAACAGACCTGCCGACGAGAGCTTGTCGTCCGGAAACTCCTCAATCCAGCGATCATGGTTTCCGCGTACGGTCGGCAGCGACAGCGCCTCGAGCGCTTCGAAAGTCTCTTTCGGCCACAACGGGCTGGTGACGCAATCGCCAAGGTTGACCGTACGATCGACGCCACGCGCCTTGATGTCGGCCAGCACCGCCTCGAGCGCGGCAAGGTTGCCGTGGATATCGGAAATGACTGCCAATCGCATCGTCGTGCTCCCTAGTCCAATCGGCCTGAGCTTAGCCCTGTTGTGCGTCTCCGGCAGCTCCAACCGCGCATAATTTAAGCGAGGTGGCCGTGAAAATCTGCAGCCTCGCCCCAAAATCCCGCTATATGCAGTAAAATGCCCCGAAAATGCTGGATGTAGCGGGTCGAGCTGGCCAGTAAGCTTATTCTCGGCATCACCAAAGCCATGCGTCATAGGCATGGTGATTTGCCCGCACTTGGCGTAAAGAGCGTCCAAATCAGATCACCACGCGTGCGGCTGGACCATTTGCCGCCTACGCAGCTTCAGGTCGCGCGGCTCGACGTTCCGCGCCTGGACCAACCAAGGTTTATCCCGTGTCTTTTCCGACCATGAGTGCGCCGCTCGCCCGAGCTTTGGCCGAGCGCAATTACGACCGTCCGACCCCCGTTCAGCTCGCCGTACTCACGGACGAGGCCGCTGACCGCGATCTCTTGGTTTCGGCACAGACCGGCTCCGGCAAGACCCTGGCCTATGGGCTGGCCATGGCCAAGGACCTGTTGGGCGACGCCGAGCGGTTCGAGCGGGCGGGTGCACCGCTTGCCCTGATCGTGGCGCCGACCCGCGAGCTTGCCTTGCAGGTCCATCGCGAGCTGGCCTGGCTGTACGAGCATGCGAGCGGGCGCGTCGTTTCCTGCGTCGGCGGCATGGACCCCAGGCGCGAGCAGCGCGAGCTTGCGGCCGGCGCTCATATCGTCGTCGGCACGCCCGGCCGGTTGTGCGATCATTTGCGCCGCGGCCGTCTCGACATCTCGGAATTGAAGGTAGTCGTGCTCGACGAGGCTGACGAGATGCTCAATCTCGGCTTTCGCGAGGACATGGAGTTCATCCTCAAGACCACGCCGGACACGCGCCGCACCCTGATGTTCTCGGCGACGTTCCCGCGCGGCATCGTCGCGCTGGCCAAGCAGTATCAACAGCGGGCGTTCCGGATCGAGGTCGCCGGCGACGAAGGCGGTCACGCCGATATCGAGTACCGCGCGATCCGGATCGCGCCCGGTGATGCCGAGCACGCCGTCGTCAACGTGTTGCGCTTCTACGAGGCGCCGAGCGCGCTGGTATTCTGCAGCACGCGCGACGGCGTCCGGCACTTGCAGGCGGCACTGCTGGAGCGCGGCTTCTCCGTGGTCGCTTTGTCAGGCGAATTGACGCAGAACGAGCGAACCACGGCGCTGCAGTCGCTGCGCGACGGACGCTCGCGCGTCTGCGTGGCGACCGACGTCGCCGCCCGGGGCATCGATCTGCCGAGCCTCGATCTCGTCATTCATGCCGACCTGCCCAACGACGCCGAGGTCATGCAGCATCGCTCCGGCCGCACCGGCCGCGCGGGCCGCAAGGGGACGAGCGTCATGCTGGTGCCGCCCGTGCGGCGGCGGCGTGCGGAAATGCTGCTGAACGTCTCGGGCATCGACGCGGTCTGGGGGACGGCGCCGCAGCCGGATGAGATCCGCAAGCTCGATCACGAGCGCATGAAGGACGTGCTGTTCACGGAGGAGACCACCGCCGACGATCTGGCGCAGGCGCAGGCGCTCTTGGCCGAGCGGTCGGCCGAGGAGATCGCCGCGTCACTTGCACGGCTCTATCGCGCGCGGCTGCCGTCGCCCGAAGACATCATGGAGCCCGTCGAGCGAGCTGGCCGGCCGCGCGAGGATCGCGGCCGCAACGATACGCGCGCGCCGCGCGACGATGTCCGCGCTTCGCGCGGCGATGATCGGACCGAAAGGGCTCGACCAAAAGCGGGAAAATCGTCGTCGAAACATGGCATGGCGGATGGCAGCGTCTGGTTCCGGGCCAACATCGGACGAAAAAAGAACGCGGAAGCGCGCTGGCTGTTGCCGATGATCTGCCGTCGTGGCGGCATCGACAAGAACGACATCGGCGCGATCAAGATCATGGACACCACGACCGAGTTCGAAATTTCCGAGCGGGTCGCGGAATCCTTCGCCGTGAAGATCAAGCGTCCGGACAAGGAAGACAATATCCGTCTCGAGCCGATGGCGGATGCGCCGCAACGGCAGGCGGCATCGGAAGAGCGGCCCCACGCGCCGCGGCGCGAGAGCGGCGACAACGATCATCGTGAACGCCAGGGCGAACGCGCGCGCGAGCCGAACGGGTTCAAACCGCAAGGCAAACCTCACGGCAAGCCACACGGTAAACCGCACGAAAAGCCGTACGGCGAACGCACACCGAAATTCGACGATGCTCCTTCCTTCGCAAAGAAGAAAAAGCACAAGAACAAGCCGGGCCACGCTGAGCCCTCGGTCACGTCGTGGTCTGAGAAGGGCGCCGCCGGGAAGAAGCCGAAGACTAAAAAGAAGCATCGCGCCTGACTGGCGCTGCCCAGCGCGGACGGCAATGATGCCGCCGGATTGCGCCGGCGGCATCGTCTCAGAAATCAGGTGTGAGCAGCGAGATCGCGCAGCATGTAGGTTGCGCTGTCGCCGTAGGTCGCGAGCTTTACCCGCAGCTCCGCATCCGCCGTGACCGGCCGAAAGCCGAGACGCTCCCACAGCGGCCGCGTGGCGTAGACCGACACCAATGCGAGCGTCGCGATTCCTGACGCGCGCGCGAGCTGTTCGGTCGCAACGACATAGTCGCGCGCGACGCCGCCGCGAAAGTCGGGCAGCACCGCGATGTCATGCAAATAGAGGCAATCCGCATCGCCGGGCAATTGCTCGAGGAAGCCGTCGAGCGGCGGAATCCGGTGCTGCATCCAGGGATGCGCCAGACCGTAGCCGACGATCCCGTCGTCCGCGACGATCACGCGGCAGCCATAGGGATAGAGCCGCATCTTTTCCGCAAGCACCTCGGGGCGTTCAGGCAGATCGGGATGGATTTGCGCTGCGATCTTGCTGATCGCCGGCAGATCGGAGGCGCGGGCGGGACGCCAATGCGGCTTGCTCATGTCGATCCGTCGTCCATCTCCATCATCCCAGTTTATTCCGATGCGACGAGGCTTGCAGCGAAAAATATCTTTGCCGCGATCTCAGGAATACGACGGCTCGCGCGGCGTCCTACCCATGCAAGCCCATTGCCTGACAGGAGAGACCATGACGTCATCGATCCGCCTCGCGCTCACGCTCGCAATATCGCTGGCGCTGCTTCCCGCTGCCTTCGCGGCACCGCCGACCAAGACCGGCAAGACCGACAAAGGGAACGTGCTTACCGACGCCAAGGGCATGTCGCTCTATACTTTCGACACGGATGCTGACAGCAAGTCGGCCTGCAATGGTCCGTGTGCGACCAACTGGCCGGTGCTGAAGGCCGAGGCGAGCGATGCCGCCGCCGACGGCTACACCGTCATCACGCGCGACGATGGCTCGAAGCAGTGGGCCTACAAGGGCAAGCCGCTCTACACCTTTGCCAAGGACACCAAGCCCGGCGACGTCACCGGCGACGGCTTTCTGAACGGCGCCTGGCATCTGGCGATGCCGTGAGCGCGGTGCACTGCTAGCGCAGCCCCTCATAGACCATCAGCCCGCGTGCGATCTGCAGCTTGCGGATCGCGCGCGGCAGCAGTTTTTCCGGCTGGTGCAGATAGCGCCAGGAGGTGAGGGCGAACGGGCCCAGCGCGCCGCATTCGTCGTCGAACGGCGCGAGCACGCCCGTCACGCTCACCGGTGTATGCGGGCGGGCGTTGAACGGCAGCAGCAGCAGCTCGAGATACGCCTTGCTGCCGTCCTCGCGCGCGGCGGTGACGCCGGCGATTGCCCCGAGGCTCTCATCGGCGACGATGGTCGTGATCTCCTCGATCTCGCGGCGGCTAGCCTCGTTGAACAGCGCCGCAAAGCTCGCATCCTTGAGGTCGCGCCCTGCGAGGGCGCAGACGCGCGTGCCGGCGACGCGGAACGGAAAGCCGAGATGGGGCTCGCAGGACAGCACGAAGATGTCACCGAGCAGGCCGCGCACGGCGGCCGGATCGATATCGGCCCGGTCAGGGGCCCGCGCGGTGCCCCGCTTGGTGTCCCAATATGCGAAGAACTCGCGGCTCGACGGATGTTTCATGGCTGAACGCTTACCCCGGGGCGCAACCTCGCGGGACAAACCTGTCCCGCTTCAGTGCAGCCGCGATCCCTGTGTTGTTGTGCAGGAGGGGCTTTGCAGCGTCCATGCCGCAGCGGCATTTTCGGTGCTCCTGGCGCTGCCTTTGCGTCGTTAACGTTAAATTAACTATGCGCTTTCCGTGCACCGCCCCGCTGCTATGGTGATCGCGGTCGCAAGCCTCGCCGCTTTTCTCCAGGTTCTCGGCGAGGCCTGTACACAGGCGTCAAACAGTTTGGTCACCGGCCGCGGGGAGGGGTGGGGATACTCCCGTCTCTCTGGGTACCGGAAGTCCGACACGGATAGGCAGGGCTTTCCCAGGGCCCTGCCTTTTCCTTTTGTGCACTTGCGCAGCGCGGGCAAAGGCGACTATCTCCAAGGCCTGTCGTGAAGCCTGTCGCTCCGATCGCGCCTGAAAGCGAAGCCGCCCTTGGAATTCCCGCCAAATTCTCCGCCGCAAGATCCTTCGTCGCAAGATGCTTCGCTGGGGGTGCCGGCCGTCGTTGAGGAGGCTCCGCGCGAGCCGATCCTGACGCTGCCGTTCGCGCTGACCGCCTATATCCTCCTGCTCGCGGTGATCCATCTGCGGGTGCTGCTGCCGCCGGAGCTCGAGAACTGGACCATCGACGTCTTCGGCTTCATCCCCAAGCGCTACGATTCCTCGCTGCTCAATCTGGAGATCCCCGGCGGAGCCGGCGCCAAGGTCTGGACCTTCGTCACCTATTCGCTTCTGCATGCCAATCTCACCCATCTCGGCTTCAACGTGCTGTGGCTGTTGCCGTTCGGCAGCGCGCTGGCGCGGCGCTTTGGCGCCATCAGGTTCTTCCTGTTCCTCGCGGTGACGGCGGCGGCCGGCGCGCTCGCCCATCTCGTCACCCATGAGCACGCGGTGGCGCCGATGATCGGCGCCTCGGCCTCGGTGTCCGGCGCGATGGCGGCGGCGATCCGCTTCGCCTTCGTTCGCGGCAGCTTCCTGTCGTTCAGCCGATCGGATGCCGATACCGCCGCAAGAGTTCCGGCGCTGCCGCTGTCGCGCGCGTTGCGCGACGGGCGGGTGCTCGGTTTTCTTGCGGTGTGGTTCGGCGTCAACATCGTCTTCGGCGTCGGCGCGATTGGCGTCGACAGCGAGACCACGAGCGTCGCCTGGCAGGCGCATATCGGCGGCTTCCTGGCCGGCCTGTTGCTGTTCGCGCTGTTCGATCCGGTGCCGCGCGTGCGAAGTGATGCTGCGGATGCGTCATCACGGGACATTTCAGACCGCATTTGAAGCGGCGCTTGCGGCGCCGCCCGAATTCATCCATCATTCCCGAGAAGAATGTTCCGAAGCGACAGGCCGCTAGCGGCGATGCTTCGCAAAGCGCCTGAACGTGAAACCGGCGCTGAAACTGTTAGTTGAAGACTCGAAGAACAAGTCCGGACCGCGAACAGCGGACGGTTGCGATTCAGGGAGGCGACAATGACGGTACGTTCGATTCTCAACACCAAGGGCCACCAGATCATGAGCGTCGAGCCCGACGCCAAGCTGGCTGCCGCGGTCAAACTGCTCGCCGACAAGAAGATCGGCGCGGTGCTGGTGATGAACCAGAGCCGGCTGGAAGGCATCCTGTCGGAACGCGACATCGTCCGGGTGATCGGCGAGCGCGGCGCCGGCGCGCTGGAGGAGCCGGTCTCGCAGGTCATGACCCGCAAGGTGGTCACCTGCAAGGAGACCGACACGGTCGCCGAACTCATGGAGATGATGACCACCGGCAAGTTCCGCCATCTGCCCGTGGTCGACAACGGCAAGGTGGTCGGCCTGATCTCGATCGGCGACATCGTCAAGCGTCGGGTGCAGGAATACGAGGCCGAGCAGGAAGCTCTGCGCGACTACATCAAGACTGCCTGATCAGTAGACCGCCTGATCAGGCCTGCTGGTCGGCTTTGGGCGCGGCGCCCTCGGGCGCGGGCGCCAGTTCGTGGATTGCCTCCTGGATGGACTCCAGCGCACGCTCGGCTGCGCGGGTGCCCAGCGCGATGAGGTCTTCGGAGCGGTGGAAATCGAACCAGCCGAATTGGCCGATCCGCGGTGTGATCAGCATGTCGGGCGGATCGCCGGCGAGGCGGGCCCGGGTGATACGGTCCTGCATGATGTTGAAAGCGTCGACCATCACCGAGGAGAGGCCGGGCCGGGCGCTGCCGCCGCCGAAGAACTCGCGCTTCACCGTCTTCTCAGGCGAGAAGAATCTCGGGAAGCGCCGCTTTGACGCCGGCTCTTCGGTCGCGGGGATCACCGGTTCAGGCATCGCGCCGTGCGAATAGACCGTCGTCGAATAGGTGAAGATGTCGCTGGAAAGATTTGCGGCGATGACGATTTCCGCGCCGAGCGCGCGGGCGGCCGAGACCGGCACCGGGTTCACCAATGCGCCGTCGACCAGCCAGCGATCGCCGATCAGGACCGGAGAGAAGATGCCGGGCAGCGCGTAGGAGGCGCGCATCGCGTCGACTACGCGGCCGCGCGTCAGCCAGATCTCGTGGCCGGTGCGGACCTCGGTCGCGACGGCGGCGAACTTGACTGGGAGATCCTCGATCTGGCTCTGGCCGCAGGCAGCCTCGAGCCGGGTCGCCAGCTTCTCGCCGCCGATCAGGCCGGAGCCGTTGAGGCGGATGTCGAGATAGCCGAGGATGTTGCGCATGCCTTGCAGGCTGCGGCCCCATTCTTCCAGCGTATCGAGCCGGCCGGCCGCATAGAGGCCGCCGACCACTGCGCCGATCGAGGTGCCGACCACGACGTCAGGCACGATTCCGTTGGCGAGCAGGGTCCTGATAATGCCGATATGAGCGAAGCCGCGCGCCGCGCCGCCGCCGAGGGCAAGGCCGATGACCGGCCGGCGGATGCTGCCCAAGCCGACTTTCTCGCCGACCTTATCGCTGTTCGAACCCCGACCCTTCAATATGTCCAGCACCGAAACTCTCCTACGCCGGGGCCCGCCATCAGACTAGGCACCGCACTCGCGCTCCGCCAGAACCGGGCCGAAGCATGGTTTATGCCGGTTTGGGAAGCGCGCGGGGCAGGAGTATGGCGAGGGACGGGTGCCCCTGGGGTAATCACGCAGGCGTCAGCCGGGTTCCAAAGAACCGTATTGGCCGTATTTCTCGGGGATCCAGAGGCTTGAATTTGCCGCGTTTTCGGTGAAAAGCAGGTGGCATGACTCTCGGGGGTGACGGCATCATCGGATTGCGGCGCAGCACATCGCTGCTGCCGGTGCTGGTCCTTGCTGCCTGCCTCTATACTCTTGGCCAAAATGCTGCGCAGGCGCAGCTTTTCTCCGATCGTCCGCCGCCGGTGCCGCCCGCTTCGGTGCCCGATCCCGGCGGTGCCGTCAGTCTGGCGCCGCCCTCCGGCCCGGGTGCCGGACCGCCGAGCCTGCCGCCGACCCTGTTGCAGCCGACCACGCCCAGCATGCCGCCGCCCGCGGTCACGACTGTGCCATCCGCCCCGCCGCTCAACGCGGCGGTGCCCGGACAGGGCGTGCTGTCGCTGACCGCGAAATACGGCAAGGACACCCCGCCGATCACCAGCGGCCTGGTCTGGCGCGTGTTTGCCGATCGTCCCGACGAGAACGGCACCTTCAAGCTGATTCGCGAAGATCGTAATGCCACGCCAAACATCGTGTTGCCGCCTGGCAATTACGTCGTGCATGTCGCCTTTGGCCTCGTCAGCGCGGTGCGCACCGTCAGCCTGAAAGCCGAGACCGATCGCGAGTCCTTCGTGCTGCCCGCCGGCGGCTTGCGCATCGAGGGCCGCGTCGGCACCAGTCGCATTCCGCAGAACCAGATCTCGTTCGCGATCTACAAGGGGAGCCAGTTCGAATCCGGCGAACGCGCCTCCCTGGTGCCGAACGTGGCCGCCGGCGACGTCGTGCTGCTGCCGGAGGGCACCTACTACATCATCTCGAATTACGGCGACGCCAATTCGGTGGTGCGCTCGGACATCCGCGTCCAGGCCAGCAAGCTCACCGACGTCACCATCACCCACCGCGCTGCCGTCATCACGCTCAAGCTCGTCAGCGACAGGGGCGGCGAGGCGCTCGCCAACACCGCCTGGTCGGTACTGACCCCGGGCGGCGACGTCATCAAGGAATCGATCGGCGCCTTTCCCCGCGTCGTGCTCTCCGAAGGCGAATACCGCGCCATCGCCAAGAACGAGGGCAAGGTCTACGAGCGCGGCTTCAATGTCGTCAACGGCGTCGACGGCGAAGTCGAGGTCGTCGCGCGGTAGTGCTTGAGCGGTGATGCCGCATGCGGCCTGACGCTGGTCTTCGTGCCTGGTGAACACTTCTCATTCAGCGCATGGATTCCCATATCTCATTACCGCCAGTCCCGTGTGCGAAAGCAGATGCTTTCCGCTGCTCCGCTTGCTGTTGCGATTGTTGGCGTTTCGATTTGAACAGCTCTGGCAGCGCTACCAAGCAGGACCGATCAACACCGGCACCGCCGGCTTATTCCAGCGGCGCCGCGACTTCCTCACAGCCGGTGCAAGATACCTATTTCCGATAATCAATTTTATTCGCTTTCCATCCTGCCGCGTTATATGTCGGACATCACTCCAACGGGGGAGGCCGGAGCAGGCTCGTGCGTCTGCGAGACCGGCAAGGAGCAGGGGACCAAGCTCGTCGGCATGTTCGAAGTGATCCTCACCAGGCGTAAGCGGTTCGGCTGGCGGTGGCAGGTGTGCGACCAATCCGGCAAGAAATTTGCCGATGGCTTCGAGCGCACTCGGCCGTCCGCCAAATATCATGGCGAGCGCGCATTGTTCTTTCTGTTGTCGCAGGCCCATCTGCGCAACCGCTTGGCGACGTCCAGCGAGGACTAGTCGGGACTGCGCGTGCAGTCCGATAAGTCCCGTAGCCCGGGTGAGCGAAGCGATACCCAGGACAGCTCGTGGTCGGAATCCCGGATGTCGCTTCGCTCATCCGGGCTACAAGACCTTGCGTTGCCCGACGGGCGAAACACCCAAATTGTCGGTCAACGCGAGCCGCGAAAATATTCCGCTTTGCCGAATTTCGGAAACGACGTATGTGTCGCCGCAACCCGGCCCAAGGAAGAGGGGCGTATCGCGATCGTCACGAACGCGGGCCGGACGGCGGTGGACGTTAGTCACATCGGCGCGATCGGCTTCGCAGGGCGGGCAACCGTGAGCGAAGGCCTCGCGCACACGACCGGTGTGATCGGCGTACGGCAAAATCGTGTGGTCCTGACGCCCGGGGTCTGTGCGTCAAGCGTTGCGGTGATGTGG
>NZ_JADPJQ010000124.1:397633-629423 GCF_023073515.1 Bradyrhizobium sp. 17
GCACGCGTCAGCCATCCGCAAGGCGACGGGGGCAATAGTGCATCGCTCCCCGGGGAGAGCGCGACATAAGCCGTAAAGCCACTGCGCAGGGAAGGCCGGATGTTTTGGCTTCACCTGTATGCTGCTGTGCAATTTTGTTCACGACAATCTCGCACAGTGGACCGCGGGTGCCAGCCGGCACCCGGTCTCCCTGCGCCCTCTTTCATTTGAGGGTAAGGCATCGAGGCAAAGCTCGGGCGAACAAGCCGCGAGGATGCGAAGGTGCGTCTGCGATCCGGAATGCGATGAAAGTGCGACGCTTCCACCCACAGACTCCGTCGTTGCGAGCGCAGCGAACCAATCCAGAGTCTTTCCGCGTGGGCAGTCCGGATTGCTTCGCTGCGCTCGCAATGACGAGGATGATGGGAGTATACGCCGCCGAGATCGCAAAGCTGCTCGCCGATTTCGGCGAGCGAGATTCACGGACGGCGTAACTCGGACGGATAGCAGTCGTAGACCAGCGCCTTGAAGGCCGGCGTGATGCGGCTGCGCTCGTTCTGGGTCTGCTGCATCAGCAGGTAGACCATGTCGAGCTTGGGATCGACGCCGAAATAGGTGCCGCTGCCACTGTCCCATTTCAACTCGCCGAGCGAGCCCGGCGGCGGCGGTTTGGCGTTGCCGGGATCGGTCCGCACCGCGAGGCCATAGCCATAGCCGAAGCCGTCGCCCGGAAAATAGAAGTAATCGCGTCCGACGCCCGAGCCCGGCCCGACGTGATCGGTCGTCATGGCCTTGAAGGCAGCGGGGCTCAGATAGCGCTTGCCGTCGAACTCGCCGCCATTGAGCAGCATCTGCGCGAATCGCTGGTAGTCGGTGATGGTCGAGAGCAGCCCGCCGCCGCCGGACTGCCATTCGGGGTGATCGAGGCGCTCGCGCTCGGCGGCGAGCAGGATGTTGTCGTTCGGCAGCGGCCGCGCCATCCGCGCAAGCTCGTCCTCGGTCGCCAGCGCGAACTTGGTGCTGCTCATGCCGAGCGGATCGAAGATGCGCTGCTTGAGGAATTCGTACAGCGTCTGGCCCGAGATGATCTCGATGACGCTGCCGAGGACGTCAGTGGAATGACCGTAGCGCCACAGCGTTCCCGGTTGCCGTGCCAGCGGCAGCCTTGCGATGCGTTCGGCGAATTCCCTGTTGTTGAATTGACCTTCGAAGATATTGGCGGCCTTGTAGGCCTGCTCGACCCATTTGCCGCCGATGTAGTCGTAGCTGATGCCCGAGGTGTGCCGCAGGAGATCCTCGATGTTGACGGGACGGACCGGGGCCACGAGATCCAGGTGCAACGTGCCGTCGGGATTGGTGACCTCGAGGCCCACCTTGGTGTCGGCGAAGAGGGGAACGTATTTCGACACGGGGTCGGTGAGCGCGAGCTTGCCCTCGTCGATCAGCATCATCGCGCCAAGGCAGGTGATCGGCTTGGTCATCGAGTGGATGGCGAAGATCGTATCGGGCGTCATCGCGAGACCGGTCCTGGTGTCGCGCACGCCAATAGTCTTCAGATAGACCGGCTTGCCGTGCTGCTGGACCAGCACCACGGCGCCGGGCAGCCGGCCATTCGTCACCTCGTTGTCGAAATACGCTGTGATACGGTCGAGCCCGTCGGACGACGGCGCGGGGACGTCGGCGGCGCGGCTTCGCGCCATCGTGCCGGCCAGCAGCGCGGCTCCGACCAGAAATTCACGACGCTTCATCCGGGCTTCCTCCCTCGCCGGGATCAAAGCCGCAAGACGTCGAAGGCGTCAACACGCCTTCGATTAAAATCGCGTCACGATTTCAGAAAGGACCGGTCGCGGACGGTCTTCGCTCGGCCTGGTCGGCTTGCCGATATGGACGAAGCCCGCGAGCTTCTCGTCCGGCTTGAGGCCGAGGCCATCCAGCACGTCGCGATCGAACGCGAACCAGCCGGTCAGCCAGCAGGCGCCGTAGCCGAGCGCCGCCGCGGCCGTGACGATGTTCATAACGCTGGCCCCGGCCGACAATTCCTGCTCGAAGGCCGGCACCTTCGGATGCGGTTTGGTGAAGCTGACGATGCCGATCACCAGCGGCGCATCCGTGAGGCGTTTGCGCTCGGTCTCGACGTCGGCCGCCGGCGCGCCGGGATTCTTCCGGGCAAACACCTTCGCGATCACCTCGCCGGCGCGCTGGCGCGCATCGCCCTCGAAGATGATGAAGCGCCAGGGCGCGAGCTTGCCATGATCAGGCACGCGCGCGCCGATGGTGAGGATCGTCTCGAGCTCGGCCGGGGAGGGGCCAGGTCCGGACATCTCGCGCGGCTTGACCGAGCGGCGGGTCTTCAGGAGTTCGATGGCGTCGGGCACTGCGGTTTCCTCTTCGGCTGGTCGTGGGGCGTGCAGTCCCCACATAGGAATGCACGCCCGCAACCGAAAGCGAGTTTAGACCGATTTCAGATGTCAGGTCGCGCCACGCGCCCGCTTCACATCCGGCGGGGTCGCTTCGTCGACGAGGGCGGCGATGGCTTCCACCGTCGTCGTCACTTGCTGCCCGTCGCTGCCGAGCCGGCGGATCGAGACCGACTGCGTCTCGGCCTCTTTCTTGCCGACCACGAGCAGTGCCGGAATTTTGGCGAGCGAATGCTCGCGGACCTTGTAGTTGATCTTTTCGTTGTGCAGGTCGATCTCGGCTCGAAGTCCCGCACGCCGGACCTGCTCCAGCACCTGCTTGGCATACTCGTCGGCTTCCGACGTGATGGTGGTGACCACCACCTGCACCGGCGACAGCCAGAGCGGGAAGTTGCCGGCATAGTGCTCGATCAGGATGCCGATGAAGCGCTCCATCGAACCGCAGATCGCGCGGTGCACCATGACCGGCGGCTTCTTGCCGCTGTCGTGGTCGATGTAGAACGCACCGAACCGTTCCGGCAGGTTGAAGTCGACCTGCGTGGTGCCGCACTGCCAGTCGCGGCCGATGGCGTCGCGCAGCACATATTCGAACTTCGGTCCGTAGAAGGCGCCTTCGCCCGGATTGATCTCGGTCTTGATGTGATTGTTCTGCGACTGGATCTCGCGCAGCACCGTCGCCATCACGCGCTCGGCGTGATCCCACATCGCGTCGGTGCCGACGCGTTTCTCCGGCCGGGTCGACAGCTTCACAGTGAGATCGCCGGTGAAGCCGAAATCGGCATAGGTCGACAGGATCAGCTCGTTGATCTTCAGGCACTCGTCGGCGAGCTGATCCTCCATGCAGAAGATGTGCGCGTCATCCTGGGTGAAGCCGCGCACGCGCATCAATCCGTGCATCGCGCCGGACGGCTCGTAGCGGTGCACCACGCCGAACTCGGCGAGCCGCAGCGGCAGGTCGCGGTAGCTCTTCAGGCCATGCTTGAAGATCTGCACGTGGCCTGGGCAGTTCATCGGCTTCAGCGCGAACCAGCGCTTGTCTTCGGCCTCCTCGCCGGCCGACTGCGCCGCGAACATGTTCTCGCGGTACCAGCCCCAATGGCCGGAGGTCTCCCACAGCGACTTGTCGAGGATCTGGGGGGCGTTGACCTCGCTATAGTCACCGGCCAGGCGGCGTCGCATATAGGCGATCAGCTGCTGGAAGATGGTCCAGCCCTTGGCGTGCCAGAACACGACGCCCGGACCTTCCTCCTGGAAGTGGAAGAGGTCGAGTTCGCGCCCGAGCTTGCGATGGTCGCGCTTTTCCGCTTCCTCGATCTGCTTCAGATAAGCGTCGAGGTCCTCCTGCTTGGCGAATGCCGTGCCGTAGATGCGGGTCAGCATCGGGTTGTTGCTGTCGCCGCGCCAATAGGCGCCGGCCACCTTCATCAGCTTGAAGGCGTTGCCGACCTTACCGGTCGATGTCATGTGCGGGCCGCGGCAGAGATCGAACCAGTCGCCCTGGTAATAGATCTTGATCGGCTCGTTGCCGGGAATGGCATCGACCAGCTCGACCTTGAACGCCTCGCCCTTGTCGCGGAATACCTGTTTTGTCTTTTCGCGATCCCAAACCTCCTTAGTAAAAGGCTTGTCGCGCGCGATGAGCTCGCGCATCTTCTTCTCGATCGCGGCAAAGTCTTCCGGCGTGAACGGCTCGTTGCGGAAGAAATCGTAATAGAAGCCGTTCTCGATGACGGGGCCGATGGTAACCTGCGTGCCCGGCCACAGCGTCTGCACGGCTTCGGCAAGCACGTGGGCGCAGTCATGGCGGATCAGCTCGAGCGCGCGTGGATCGTCCCGGTTGATCAGCTCGATCCTGGCATCGGCTTCGATGGGATCGTCGAGGTCGGAGACCACGCCGTCGAGCGCCATCGCGACCGTACGCTTGGCCAGCGACGGCGAAATGCCCTTGGCGAGTTCGAGGCCGGTGATGCTCTTGGCGTATTCGCGCCGGGCGCCGTCGGGGAAGGTGAGGGTGATTTTTTCCGGTGGGGTCACGGGTCTCAAATTGCTGAGGCTGTACTGGAAGCCGGATTCGGATTTGGGCTGCTCGGACTTGGATTGGTCCTTGGATGGGTCCTTGGGCTGGTCGGTCATGGCATGTCTCCTGAGGCTCACTCCTGCGAACGAGCGCAGGTAAGCGGGAACGAGCGATATATCAGGCGAGTCGGCCTGCGCAATCCGGCATTTCCAAGAAACCGGCGCGCAAAAGCGGAGGCGCTGCACGAACTATTCCGGGCAACGCCCTTTAACTGGTCGCAAGGCGGCTCTACATGCGTTTGCATGGAAAATGCACGCGCCGGCCGTTTCGCGCCAACCGCCCTGATGCTCGGCAATCTCGTCACCGGCTGCTCAGTACTGGCGCCGGCGGGCATGCTGCCGGAATTGGCGACGGGGCTCGACGTCAGCATCCATGCGGCTGCGCTCCTGATCACCTTCGGGGCTGTCATCCTCTGCATCGGCTCGCCGCTGACGGCCTGGCTCACCAGCCGGATCGAGCGCCGGGCGTTACTCACCACGACGCTGGCGGTGCTCGCTTTTGGCAATCTGGCCTCGGCCTTTGCGCCCGACTATGCGAGCCTCCTCGTCATCCGCCTGGTGATGCTCGCGGTCGGCGCGCTTTACACGCCGCAGGCCGCCGGTACAGCGGCGTTGATCGTGCCGGTGGAGCGTCGCGGCAGCACGATTGCCTACATCTTTCTCGGCTGGTCGCTCGCTGCCGCCGTCGGCCTGCCGCTGATCACCTTCATCGCCAGCCGCTATGGCTGGCGCGCGGCCTATGGCGGAATCGGCGCGCTCGGTTGCGTCAGCTTCCTGCTGTTGCTGATGCGGCTGCCGGGGGGCTTGAAGGGGACGCCGGTGGATCTGAAGACCTGGAGCGCGGTCCGTCGCAACAGAACGATCCGGCTTCTGCTTGCGATCACGATGTTGCAGATGTCGGGGCAGTTCGTGGTGTTCACCTTCATGGGGCCGCTGCTCAACAAGCTGACCGGCGCAGGGCCCGATGCGATCGGCCTGGTGTTCGCTCTCTATGGCGTCTGCGGCTTCCTCGGCGTTGTCATCGCGACCCGCATCGTCGACACCTCGGGACCCTATCGCACCTCGCTGCTGTTCACCTGCCTGCTGCTTGCAGGAATCACGGGCTGGGCACTCGGCGCCGGCACGCTCGCGTTGATGGCGGGTGCGGTCGCGATCTGGGGCCTCGGTTTTGCCTCGACCAATTCGATGCAGCAGGTGTGGCTGGTCTCGGCCGCACCGTCGCTGGCATCGGCGACCGTCGCACTCAACACCTCCGTCCTTTATATCGGCCAGGCGGTCGGCTCTGCCGTCGGCGGACTGCTGTTCGCCCGCGAGCTCCTGCATGCGCTCGGCTTCGTCGCAGTCGGTTTCGTGGTGGTGGCGCTGATCCTGGTCGTCCTGACCCGGCCCCGGCCGGCAACAGCCGCCCCGGCCTGAACGGAAGCGTGCCTGTGTGCGCAAGGTGCTTGGCAAACCGCGCGCCGGGAGGCTAGAAGGCCGGTATGGGGACCAAAGAGGGTTGACTGAGATGAGGATGATTCTGGCGGTTGCCGCGGTGCTCTATTCAGCTTCCGCTTTCGCGCAAGCCGACAAGCCACCAATGATCGGAGACAAGCCGTTGGTGCAGGTCAAGCCCAAAGGGACCAAGGCGGGCACCAAGGAGGCTGCGGCCAAGCCGGCTGCCGCGCCGAAGGGCAAGCCACAATCCATCGCGGCGCGGCTCCAGGCTTGCCTGGAGCTCGATGACGGCACCAAGGACCGGCTCAATTGCTACGACGCCGTGATCCCGCCGACGCCAAAGCCGAAGCCGGCCAAGGCCAAGGGCTACGCCGATTGCCGTTTCTTCAAGGAAGAGGACGAGCGGCTGGCCTGCTTCAACGGCTTTGCCGAAAGCATTCCGAAGCTGCCAAAGACCTGAGGCAGATCAGGGCCTGCGACAGTTGCAGGCCCACCTAGCCAAAATACCGACGGCGCAATATCGCGGGCTTACCGGCTCGACGGGGATGGATTGGTGGAGGCCACGCGCGTGAGCGCGAGTGATGGCGTCGCCGACATCTTCACGAGGACGTCCTTGAGCGGGTCCCGCGTCCACGCTCGCGTCACATAGTCACGATGCGTGATGCCGTCCCCGGTTTCGACGAACACCACGCTGCCCGGACGCAAGGGGCCGTCCATGTCTTCGGAGACGGTTATGCCTTTCTGCCGCAGCGTGCTCATCAGTTCGCGGTCGCGCCGTGCGGTGTAGCGGGTGTAGGAGCTGACGAAGAAGCCGGAGCGGTGGCTCTCGATCCATGAGGCGAACTTGTCCATCTCGCCATAGACGGCGTCGAGCAACACGACGCCGCGGACACGGTCACTGATGCCACCAACCTCGAGGCTCCAGGCCGTCGGCAGGAAGCCGCCGCTGTAGCCGACGATCACGATCGGCATGTTGGCGAAGGCGCGGGCGCTGTTGGGATCGCCGGTGAGGCGGGCGAGATGGTTCGCCGACTCGTCGATGAAGCGCTTGAGGCCGCCAGTCTGCCAGAATTTTCCTGCGCTGGAATCGGCGGCATCGACCGCCATCTGCGGTGCGAGCAGGATGGCGTTGGCGCCGGAATCAGTGATCTGTTGCGGCACCAGCTGGCGGTCGCGCACGTCGCGCTCCAGCGTCGCGCCATTGCCGTGGAAGAACACCACGATCACGCCTGGCTTCCGCACGTCGAAATGTTCGGGCACGTGCATCAGGACGCGGTTATCGTTGTAAGTCTCGTCCTGCCAGAACACGCGCCCGGAATAGCTGCGGTGGCCGCGGCGGTCGCCCTTGGAGATGTTGAGGAATGGCGCGTCGGAGGCAGGGTTGTTGCCGAAATAGGGGAAGGCTGACGATTTCATGCTGACGAGCGTCGTCAGGTCCTCGCGTGGCGGACGCTGGTAGGGGGCCTGCGGCGCGAGCGAAGCAACCTTGTAAGGCGCCTGCTCCGGCTGCGGCTGCACGGCGCGCTTGGGTGAGAAGTCCGACATCTGTCGTTGCAGAAAACCCTCGCTCGCGGATGGGAAGCGCTCCCTGAACTGGGGGGCCGGGAAGCGATCCTCGAACGTGTCGCTGCTTGCGAGCTGGTTTGTCTTCGCGACGACCTGGACGTTGGCTGGGACGTTGCCTTGGGCGTTGGCCTGCGAGTTCGCCGCGAGTGCTGCCGGATTGGGTGCCTTGCCGCATTGAACCAGCGTCAGCGACAACGGCACCAAGGCTGAGATCAGAGCGGTCCGAAGCGCACGACCGCGTGCGCCGGACGTGGTCCGGTCGGCGCGGATGTCAGCTCTCGGTTTCGGAACGGCCCCGACCATTCACCCGTGACCCCAAGTCATGACCACAAGTCCATCGGCAATCGTTAAGGCAATTGAGCCGATGGGCGTTAGGCGACGTTAAGTGTCCGGAGAAACTTCCCCACATCCGGAACGCTCAAAGGGACCACGCAATCGTGTCGTGATTGTGGGGGAGGGAGACGGGATGTCCCGGTGCTTACGATGCTTTATCGCCCGGATAGTTGCTTTGACGGTGCTGAAGTACCGATCTGGCCCCGCCTCATTTAACCCTTGTTAACCCTGCTTGAATTGACTGGACCGAGCTGCACGATGCTTCCCACGAGGCGTGACGCCTGAGGTTGAGGACGGCGATGACGGCATCAGATGCGGGTACTGCACCCTGGACCGGCCGGCTGACCGGAAGCGGGTCGGGGGTCTCCGTTCTGGTCGCAACGGCCATCGTCGTGGCCGACATGATCGGGGTCGGCGTCTTCACCAGCCTCGGCTTCCAGGTCAAGGACATTCCCTCGGGCTTCTCGATCCTCTTGCTTTGGACGGTCGGCGGCATCGTCGCGCTGTGCGGGGTGTTCTCCTACAGCGAGCTCGGTGCCATGTTTCCGCGCTCGAGCGGCGAATACAATTTCCTCGGCCGTGCCTATCATCCCGCCTTCGGCTTTCTCGCCGGCTGGGTGTCGGCGACGGTTGGCTTTGCAGCGCCCGTCGCGCTCGCTGCGATGGCCTTCGGCGAATACGCCAAATCGGTCGTGCCCGGTGTGCCGCCGATCCCGCTTGCCATCGGCGTGGTGTGGCTGGTCTCGCTCGTGCAACTGACCGGAGTCAGGCACTCCTCGACCTTCCAGTTGATCTCGACCATCCTGAAGGTCGTGCTGATCGTTGCCTTCCTGGTTGCCGGCTTCATCGTCGGCGAGCCGCAGGCGATCGCCTTCACGCCGCAGGCGGGCGATCTCGCGCATATCGTCAGCGCGCCTTTCGCGATCGGGCTCGTATTCGTGATGTATTCGTTCTCGGGCTGGAATGCCGCGACCTACATCATCGGCGAGATGAACATGCCGCAGCGGGACCTGCCGCGCGCGCTGCTCGCGGGCACGCTGATCGTGCTCGTGCTGTACGTGGCGCTGAATGCGGTGTTTCTGCATTCCACGCCGGTGGGCGCGCTCGCGGGACAGCTCGACGTTGCCAGCGTTGCCGGCAGCGCGATCTTCGGCAATCTCGGCGGCCGGATCGTCGGCGCGATGATCTGTTTCGGCCTGATCTCCTCGATCAGCGCGATGATGTGGATCGGCCCGCGCGTGATGATGACGATGGGGGAGGATATTCCGGCGCTGCGCGTGTTCTCGCGGAGATCGGTGCGCGGCGCGCCGGCCTATGCCATCCTGTTTCAGCTCGCCGTCGCCAATTTGCTGCTGTTCACGCGCAGCTTCGAGGCCGTGCTCGACTTCATCCAGTTCGCGCTGCTGTTCTGCTCGTTCTTCACGGTCGCCGGCGTCATCAAGCTGCGCATCACGGATCCCGATTTGCCGCGGCCCTATCGTGCCTGGGGATACCCGTTCACGCCGCTCGTGTTCCTGCTCGTGACCGCGTTGATGATGTACTATTTATTGACTGAGCGGCCGGTGCAATCGCTATCGGGGATGCTCGTCATGGTCTCGGGCCTGTTGATTTATGCTGTTTTCCGCAGGCGGCCGGTCGCCGCTGGCACGTCACACAATCGCGAATAGACATGTTTCGACCCATGAGAATTGCGGCCGTGGCTCTCGCCTTGCTGGCTGCGGCCGTCTCGTCCGCACGTGCTGCCGAGGCAACCTTCGACGACACCGCGCGCTTCCTCGCGGGCATGCAGCCTTCGGCGGATTCGCCGCTGGTGCCGCTCACAAAGGACTCGGGTTGGCAACGCCACGCGAGATTCTTCGACAGTGCCTTCGCCCAGCTCGAGGAGCGCCAGCTCGCGAAGATCCGCAACTGGGCCGACGTCAATTTGGCGGCGCCCAGGCCGACCATGTTTTATTGGTTCAGCGGCCCCGACTTCCTCTACGCCAACGCCTTCTATCCCAAGGCCAGCACTTACGTGCTTGGCGCGCTGGAGCCGGTCGGTGCAGTGGCTGACCTGACGCGATTGCCGCGCAGTTCGGTCGGCGCCGCGCTCTATAATGTCGAGCGCTCGCTCGGCTCGATCCTGAGTTTTTCCTTCTTCATCACCAAGCAAATGAAGGTCGACCTGCACACCAACCAGGTCAACGGCACCTTGCCGATCCTCTACGTCTTCCTCGTCCGCTCCGGCAAGATCATCCGCAATGTCGAGATGGTCGCACTCGACGACAAGGGCGGCGTGCATGTCGGCAACGACAATCCAGGACCGAACGCGACGCGCGGCGCCCGCATCACCTTTGCGGGCCCCGACGGCGAGGCGCGCACGCTGTATTATTTCTCGACCGATCTCTCCAATTCAGGTGCACGCGCGGCAGGATTCCTGAAGTTCTGCGAGACGCTCGGACCCGGCAACAGCCTGATCAAGAGTGCGTCCTATCTGCTGCACTCCGGCAATTTCACCGTGGCGCGCGACTGGTTGCTCGCCAACAGCGCGACCATCGTCCAGGACGATTCCGGCATTCCGCTTTCGAGCTACAATTCGCGGCAATGGCGGTTCTTCCCGTTCGGCCGCTATCTCGGACCGATCGGCGAATTTCCCGGCCGCTACCAGGAACGCTACGCCGCGCTGTTCACGCGCGCCCAGCCGATCGATTTCGGCGTCGGCTACCGCTGGCGGATGCACGAGTCGAACTTGCTGCTGGCGGTGAAGGTGCCGGGAAGCGAGACGGCGCCGGGGGCGGAGACCACCTCGTCCGCCGAGCCGTCGCCGAAACCGCTGCGTCCGAAGCGGCCACGTCCGCCTGAGCCGGTCCCGCCGCCACCCGGACGCTTTTTCTGGTCCCGCTAATTACCAGTGCACGCTCTGGCTCGGCACGATGAACGCCGTTGTGCTAGGCGGCGTGGCAAGACTCGTCTCCAGATACCAGCCGGAACCGACCACGAGCAGCAGCAGGGCGATGATGGCGAGCATGTCGAGGGTTCTGGGATCGTGGCCTCGCGAACCACCCCGGGAATCCGGTCCAAGTCTGACGTGAAAATGAGGGCTGATTTTCCAGCGCATTGTTGTTTCCTCCCGCGGGAGCATCACAGCAACGCGAGGAGAGAGTTTCGGTTCCACTCAAGGTAGCGACACCTGAGGCGCCGCATCATGCTCAGGATGCGTTGACGCCGCGCCAGCGGCCGTAGCGCCAGGGCAAGTACCAGCGCGCGCCCTGTGGTGCGGTGAGGGGCACGTTGTCGATGCCCGAGGTGCCGAAAGGGTTGCAACGGAGCAGGCGCGCGAGCGTCATCCAGCCGCCGGCCCACAGCCCGAACCGTTCGATTGCCTCGTCGCCATAGGTGGAGCAGGTCGGCAGGTGCCGGCAATTGTAGCCAACCAGCGGCGAGAGCGTGTGGCGGTAGAGCCAGATCAGCGCGCGGCCGAATCTGCGTGGAAGCCGGAGCGCGCCCGCGACGGGATTGGAACAGTGCTCGCAGGCTGATTGCTTCATGGGCGCTTTGCTGAGATCGTGGGCGAGGTGTTGCGCGGTTCCAGTGCAGGGAACTGTAAGCTGTTGTTTGTACGTCATATTTTGCGTGCTTTTTGGGAGCAGTGCAGCAAATGCCTATGGACGAGCTGTATTCCCCCGGATACCATTTTTGTGACGTCCATGTGAGACTCATTGGAATGTCAGAATGGGGCTTGGCTGAGTCGGCTCGCCGTAAGGCTTGGGCTAAGGCTTGGGACTTGGGGAAGGGACCAGTTTGAAACTTCTGAAGGCGCTCAATCTTCGCGGCTGGTTGCTGGTAGGAATCGCCGCTTGTGGAGTCGTGCTGGCTGGTGCCGTCGCGATGCTCGGGTCGTCTGCCCGGGCCGGTGCTGCCCTCGAAGAGCGCAAGCTGCCGATGAAGTTCAATTGGGTCGCCTGCGAGCCGAATTGCCGCGGTTGGGTCAGTGCAGTCGGCATCATCACCGCCGATACGCCCCGGGACTTCGAAGAGTTTTCCCGCGGGCGCCAGCTCGGCGGCGCCACCGTGGTGCTGGATTCCAGCGGGGGTTCCGTCAACGACGCGATCACGCTCGGCCGGCGCTTCCGCAATCTCGGACTTCTGACCACGGTCGGCATTAGCGTTCAGAACCGCGGCGGGCAGTCGGCCCGTCCTGCAGTCGCGCCGGAGGCCTATTGCGAATCCATGTGCGTGTTCCTGCTGTTGGCCGGCAAGAAGCGCTACGTGCCGGACGCGGCCCATGTCCGGGTTCATCAGATCTGGATGGGCGATCGCGCCGACGATGCCAAGGCGGCGAGCTACAGCGCGCAGGACCTAATGATCGTGGAGCGCGACATCGGCCGGCTTGCCAAATACACGTTCGACATGGGCGGTGCCGGCGATCTGCTGTCGCTCGCGCTTAGCGTCCCGCCCTGGGAAGATTTGCACCAGCTCGATGCAGGCGAGCTCAAGCTCACCAATCTCGTGACGACGGATCTCGTGGCCGATGTGCTGCCGCATGTCGACATCTCCGCGCCGGCAATGGCGGAGCTTGCACCAAAGACCCAGGCGAGGTTCGGTGCGGAACCGGAGCAGGCTGCGAAGTCGACCAAGACGGCGGAAGCCCTGGTGCCGACGGGCGGCGTGGCCACGCCGGTTGCGGCGTCGCAGAAGTAGCCTCGAATCTCTGATCTATTTCCGGGCCCTGCGACGAGCCCGGGATCAGCCTCCGAATCAGCCTTGCGCCGCAGCCGGCTGCTTCGCCTTCGCTTCGATCTGGCCGATGGCATCGACCACGGCATCGAAGGTCAGGAGTGTCGAGGCGTGGCGCGCCTTGTAGTCGCGGACCGGCTCGAGGAACTTGATCTCTTCCCATTTGCCTTCAGGAGGCGCGCCGTTCTCCTTCAGCATCTTGCGAACAGTTTCGCGTAACTCACGGAGTTCGCTCGCAGTCGATCCGACGATCTGACTTGCCATGATGGAGGAAGAAGCTTGTCCCAGCGCGCAGGCCTTCACGTCATGGGCGAAGTCAGTGACCTTCTCGCCCTCCATCTTGAGGTCGACCTTGACGGTCGAGCCGCACAGCTTGGAATGGGCGGTGGCGGTGGCATCGGGATCCGGCAACCGCCCGAGCCGCGGAATATTCCCGGCCAGTTCGATGATCCGCTTGTTATAAATGTCGTTCAGCATGTGATGGAGTCCAGCAGGACCGGCCTTGGCGTGCGCCGTCCACGGCCTTATATAGGATCGGAACTGGCGGAAAAACAGTCCAGCGCTGCGGCAGTGGTGTGATCCAGAACCCTGCTGCCGGCGTTACGGCTTGCAGACTTTTCGCAGAAACTGTTCGCTCAGGCGTCCGGCGGTTCGCCGCCCCGTCTGCCGGTGACACTCCGGCCGCAAGGCCGTCGAACGGAGTCGACATGGACGCTACCATCAAATCCATCCGCCCCAACAAGCCCTCCGATCGGCAGCCCGAGAGCCGTCCGGCGGAGCTTGATCCTTCCGAATTCCTCGCCGCCGCCGTCCGCGCCGACCAGCCGCGCCCGGCGCGCGCCGAGGCCGAGCAGGCGGTGAAGACACTGCTCGCCTATATCGGCGAGAATACCAACCGCGAGGGACTGCTCGACACGCCGCGCCGCGTGGTCGAGGCTTTCGACGAACTCTATCAGGGCTACCACCAGTGTCCGGCCGAGGTGCTCGATCGCACCTTCGGCGAGACCGCCGGCTATGACGACTTCGTCCTTGTGCGTGACATCGAGTTCACCTCGCAATGCGAGCATCACATGATGCCGTTCTACGGCAAGGCGCACATCGCCTATACGCCGGTGGAACGCGTGGTCGGCCTGTCGAAGCTTGCGCGCCTCACCGACATCTTCGCCCGCCGGCTCCAGACCCAGGAGCACATGACCGCGCAGATCGCGGCGGCGATCGACGAGATCCTCAAGCCGCGCGGCGTTGCCGTGCTGATCGAGGCCGAGCATACCTGCATGTCGGTGCGCGGCGTCGCCAAGCATGGTGCCTCCACCTTCACCAGCCGCTTCACCGGCATGTTCCGCGACAATCCGGCGGAACAGGCTCGTTTTCTGTCCCTGGTGCGAGGCCTGCAGCGCTGACCTCGCGAATAGACCGGCGAGGGCGTTGTGTCCGCTCACTCCCATGAAACCGAGGAAGGTCTCGCCTTCCTTCCGAGATTCGATGCGGCCGGGCTCGTCACGGTCGTCGCGACCGAATTTGCCACCGGCGACGTGCTGATGGTCGCGCACATGAATGACGAGGCGCTGCGCAAGACCATCGCGACCGGCGAAGCCTGGTACTTCAGCCGCTCGCGCAATGCCTTGTGGCGAAAAGGTGAGACCTCAGGTCAGACCCAGCGCGTGCTCGAGATCCGCACCGATTGCGATCAGGATGCGGTCTGGCTGCGCGTCGAGCAGATCGGCGCTGCGTGTCACACCGGCCGCCGGTCCTGCTTCTACCGCAAGGTCGAGGCCGAAGACGGCGGCGCCAGGCTCGTCTTTGTCGATGCGGACAGGCTGTTCGATCCGGACGCGGTGTACAAGAAGTAGTCCTGCCGTCATGCGGAGGGCGGCGCTGGCGGCCCGAATTTACCCCGCATTAACCATATCTGTCCCACGGTGAGACGACAGGGCGTCGAATTGCCGGCGCGCCTCAACGCCATGCGGGCGGGCACTTCATCATGTCGGTCGACAATTCCAGTGTCTCACAGGCGGCGGTCCTTGATCCGTCGCGGGCACGCGTCGCCAGTGCGATCAAGCAGGCCTCGAACGTAGGTGGCGTCAGCTTCCAGTACATGCTGACCACCGCCAAGATGGAATCGGATTTCGATCCCACGGCGGGGGCGACTACGTCATCCGCGCACGGGCTCTACCAGTTCATCGACCAGACCTGGCTTGGCACGGTGAAGGAAGCGGGCACCCAGCTCGGCTATGGCAACTATTCGGACGCCATCACCAGGACGTCGTCGGGCACCTACACCGTCGATGATCCCGCGATGAAGCGGTCGATCATGAAGCTGCGCGACGATCCGAAGGCCGCCTCCAGCATGGCGGCTGCGCTGACGCAGTCGAACAGCTTCAAGCTCACCGGCCTGCTCGGCCGCAGGCCGTCCGACAGCGAACTCTACATGGCGCATTTCATGGGCGTCGGCGGCGCCGCGAAACTGATCGCCAATGCCGAGGACAATCCGCAAGCGGTTGGCGCGCGGTTGTTTCCTAACGCGGCGTCCGCCAATCGCTCGATCTTCTACGCCAAGGACGGCCGCGCGCGCAGCATCTCCGAGGTCTATTCCGTGCTGGATGCACGCTACGCCGGCGCGGCAAATTCGAAAACCACCCGCAGCGCGATGGCGATGTATGGCGGCACGCCGTCGACCACGCAGGTCGCGAGCGCCAACGGCGTACAGCCTGCCGCGCCGCTGATCGACAATGCCGCGTATCTCCAGACCTTTCCGAACACACGCGCGGTGATGCCGGTCAGCGCGACAGCGCCAACGACGATCGCGGACAATGCGCCAATCACGCCGGTGTTTCGCTCGATCTATCAGCCCGGCGACACCACCCAGCCGGTCTCGACGACCGTGCAGAAATTGTGGGGCAACAATGCCTCGCTCACCTCGGTCGCACCCGCGACCTCGGTCCCATCGGCAACGCCCGACGTCCGGCCGCCCCAGCCGCTTGATCTGTTCAGCGATCGCAGCGGCACGTTCTCAAGCTAATACGCACTCCCGTATCTCGGACACGTCGCAGCGTGAACGCTGCTGCGCAGCGCCAGACGTGAACCGGCCGCCTTTGTTCCCTTAACAAAACGTCAATAAAACCAGCCAGTTATGGTGAACGCTTTGTTAAGCGTCGTGGTTTATTTTGTGTTGCAGGTGACAAGCCGTCACCGCTTCGTCTTCGTTGCGTAAGCCGGAAGCACCATGATCGTTCGGCAGTTCATCAATTGGATCAGGACGGCGCCCGCCGGCGAGCGGGCCGAGGCGACGCGGGCACTGGCCCGGGCCTGGTTGATCTCAGACCTTTCCCATGACGACCGTATTGCCGCTGAAGGCGCGCTTCTGATGCTGCTCGACGATCCCTCGCCGCTGGTGCGGCAGGCGATGGCCGAGGCGTTCGCGCGCAGTACCGAAGCGCCGGCGTCGATCGTGCGGGCGCTGTCGGCGGACCAGCCGACCGTCGCGCTGCCCGTGCTCGAACATTCTCCGCTGCTGATCGACGCCGATCTCGTCGACATCGTCGCGACCGGCAACGACGAGGTGCAGTGCGCGGTCGCGCGCCGCATCGCGCTGCCGGTATCGGTCTGCGCCGCCATTGCCGAAGTCGGCTGCGCGGCGGCAGCGCTTGAGCTGATCGAAAATCCTCATGCAGAGCTTGCGCCGTTCTCCTGGGATCGCATCGTCGAGCGTCACGGCCATCTTGCCGCGATCCGCGAGGCGATGCTGGTGCTGGAGGATCTGCCGTCTGCCACGCGCGCCGCGCTGGTGGCCAAACTCTCAGAGACGCTGGCTCAATTCGTCGTGGCCCGGAACTGGCTGAGTGCCGACCGCGCCGAGCGCATCGCGACCGAGGCGCGCGACCGCTCCACCATGAACATTGCGGCGCGCTCCCGCGGCGAAGACATGGAAGGGCTTGTTCGGCACCTGCGCATCACCGGCCAGCTCACCGCGGGTCTCATTCTGCGCGCGCTGCTGTCGAACAATCTCGACCTGTTCGATGCGGCGCTGGCTGAGCTCGCCGAGCTGCCGCTGGCGCGCGTGTCCGCGCTGCTGCACGATCGCGGCGGCAACAGCCTGCACGCGCTGCTCCGCCGCGCCGGGCTTCCCGAGGCGACGTTTGCAGCCTTCCAGGTCGCGCTCGATGCCTGCCACGAGCAGGGCTTCGTCGACAGCGACGACAATGCAGCGAGGCTGCGCCGCCGCATGGTCGAGCGCGTACTCACTCATTGCGAGACCGACCGCGGCGCGACCGAGCCGCTGATGGTCCTGCTCCGCCGCTTCGCCACCGAATCCGCGCGCGAAGAGGCAAGGCTGTTCTGCGACGAGCTGGTCGCGGAGGAGACGGTTGATCCGGTGTATGACGATCTGATTGCTGCGTAACGAGACGCTGTAGGGCGGGGCAAAGGCGCATTGCGCCGTGCCCACCGTCTCTCCGCACAATTCATGTCGATTTGTGGGCACGCTTCGCTTTGCCCACCCTACAACACCTCGCGAACGGCGAAGCTACCCCGCCGGCGCGATACTCGGTGCCAGGATCACCTCGAGATGCTCGGGGCGATCGCGGTTGGCGTCGGCGAGATAGTCATCGGCGACCTTGCGCAGGCGCCGGCTGAGTTCGGCGGAGACGCTGATGCTGTCGAGCTTGGTGTTCTCGTGCACGATGGCAAGGATGGCGTTGATGTGGTGCGTGAACAGCTCGGCCGGTACCTTTTCGAGATCGGGCGCGTGCTCGATGACGCGGCACAGGCTCTCGGCTACGCCCGCCGCCGCCGGATAGCCGAAAGTCGCGGCATCGCCCTTGATGTCGTGCGCGGCGCGAAACAACTCGTCGCGCCTGTCCTTGCTGAAGCCGTCGTGCCGGATGGCGACGTAGGCGGCCGACAGCCGGTTGATCTCGGTCGCCATCCAGTCCTTGAACTCGCCAGCAAGGCCCGCGAGCGCCTGTTCGGCGCGGCCGATCGGATCGTCCATGTCTTTGTCTTCGACGCGGCGCAGGACCGACCGCAGCGGGTTGGGCTGCGTGATGATTTGATGCGTGGCGAAGGCCGTGATCTCGATGTCTCTTGCGCTGTTCTTCGCCATGATATCGGCCTCGATCGTGAGAGACGTTGCGCTAGATGGAGGAGCGGGCCTTGTCGAGCAGCGAGGGCTGCTGCAGCACCTCGTGCTTTTCGCCGACGCGGCGCTCGGGGCCCATATAGGCTGAGTTGATGTTGCGGCGGCGGTCCGGGCCGAAATAGGTCTTGGTCTTGATGAAGGGGCGGGGACTGGCGACCACGTTGAGGATGCGCTGGTAGAGCCCCTTGGCCGAGATCGGCTTGGCCAGAAATTCGGTGACGCCGGCATCGCGCGCCACCGTGACGCGGCGCTTCTCGGAATGGCCGGTCAGCATGATGATCGGCGCGTAGGGATTGCCCTTGGATTCCGGCTGCCGGATCATCTGCGCCAGCTCGAGCCCATCGAAGATCGGCATCGCCCAGTCGGTGATGACGATGTCGGGCACGTAATGGCTGTACATTTCCAGCGCCGTGGCGCCGTCCTCGGCCTCGTAGACTTCACGCGCGCCAAAGGAATGCAGCAGCGTCCGCAGGATGCGGCGCATGTGCGGATTGTCGTCGCAGACGAGGAAACGCAGCTTGTTGAAATCGATGCGGAACATGGAGCCCGGGCCGAAGTGGTCAACTTTCGTTAACCATATCTCGCCGGGGGTTAATGAAGGGTTGCGATCGGCAGTCCGACGAGGCGGCTCAGGAGCCGAACTGTTCGCGCAGAATGCGCTCTTCCAGGCTATGACCGGGGTCGAACAGCATGCGCATCGAGATGGTCTTGTCGGACAGCACCTCGACGCGGCGAACATCGCGCACCTCGTCGTGGTCGGCGACCGCCGCCACGGGGCGCTTGTCGCCCTCCAGCACCTCAATCACGACATAAGCCGTGTTCGGCAGCAGCGCGCCGCGCCAGCGTCGTGGGCGGAAGGCGCTGATCGGCGTCAGCGCCAGCAGCGCGGCATTGATCGGCAGGATCGGTCCCTGGGCGGACAGATTGTAGGCGGTCGAGCCAGCCGGCGTTGCCACCATGATGCCGTCGGCGATCAGCTCGGACATGCGCTCGCGCTCGTCGATCAGGATCCGCAGGCGCGCGGCCTGGTAGGTCTGCCGGAACAGGGCGACCTCGTTGATGGCGTGATGCAGGTGGACGCGGTCGTTGGCATCGGTCGCGCGCATCAGGAGGGGGTGGATTTCTGATTCCTGCGCGGCCTCGAGGCGGGCTCGAAGATCGACGGTCGAGTACTCGTTCATCAGGAAGCCGACGGTGCCGCGGTGCATGCCGTAGATCGGCTTGCCCGTATGCATGTGCTGATGCAGCGTCTGGAGCATGAGCCCGTCGCCGCCGAGTGCGACCACGATGTCGGCGTCCTTCGGATCGCAATTGCCGAAGTCCCTGGTGAGCTGGCCGAAGGCGGCTTGCGCCTCGCTGCTCGGGCTGGCGACGAAGGCGATCTGGTCGTATCGCGCTGGCTTGGTCATGGTTTCCGGGCAGGGCCGCTGGCTCGAGAAAGTTCCGCCGGGCTCGTCTAACGATCTCGACCCCGATTGTCGAGGATGACCACCCTTCACAGCAGTCCGGCAACTGCCCATTCCGATTTGAGGATGAAACCGGGTCGATTTGTGGCCCACCGGGCTCTTCAGGCGCCGCCGGAGCCATGATCCCCCAAACCGTCGCAATTCCGCGCTAGCCTTGCGGTCCGCACCGGTGGTCGTCGCCGGGCAGGGAGAACGACCATGAATATGAATATGCCGGTGCTCCGCCGTGCGACCCTGGTGCTGGCGGTATCGGCATTCGCGCTCGCAGGATTGGCGCGCGCCGACGATCCGCCGCAGCCGCGCGCCGAGGCGGCAGCGCCAGCCGGACAGAAGGGCGGGCGCGGCGGCGCACAAAGCGCGTCGCAGAATGCATCGCCATCCGCCGAGCCGCACCGTCTTCCGTCGGATTCGACCACGAAGCAGAAACTCGATCTTCCCGGCCGCAGCCTCAATTTCGCAGCGACCGCTGGTTCGATCCGCGTGTTCGACGGCAAGGGTGAGCCGGTGGCCGACATCGCCTATACATCCTATGAGCTCGACGGCGCAGACCGTGCGACGCGCCCGGTGACGTTCCTGTTCAATGGCGGGCCCGGTGCGTCGTCGGCATGGCTCCAGTTCGGCGCGGCCGGGCCGTGGCGGCTGCCGCTCGATGGCGAAGCGCTGTCGCCGTCCGCCTCGCCCGAGGTGAAGCCGAACGCGGAGACCTGGCTCGATTTCACCGATCTCGTCTTCATCGACCCCGTCAGCACCGGCTACAGCCGCTTCGTCGCGAGCAGCGATGACGCGCGCAAATCGTTCTACTCCGTCGACGGCGATGTCAATTCGATCGCGTTGGTGATCCGCCGCTGGCTCGAGAAGCACGACCGGCTGACCTCGCCGAAATACGTCGCCGGCGAAAGCTATGGCGGCATTCGCGGGCCGAAGGTGGTGCGCCAGTTGCAGCTCCAGCACGGCGTCGGCGTCAGGGGATTGATCCTGGTGTCGCCGCTCCTGGACTTCCGCGAATTCACCGGCACCAGCCTCCTGCAATATGTCGCGACGCTGCCGAGCTATGTGGCGGTGGCGCGCGAGGCGAAAGGCCCGGTCAAGCGCGCCGATCTCGCCGACGTCGAGGCCTACGCGCGCGGCGAATTCCTGGCCGACCTCGTCAAGGGCGAGGCGGACAAGGAGGCGACCAATCGTCTTGCCGACAAGGTCGCCGAGCTCACCGGCGTCGACCAGGCGGTGAGCCGTCGGCTTGCCGGCCGCTTCGACGTCGGCGAATTCCGCCGCGAATTCGACCGCAAGAACGGCAAGGTGACGGGGCGCTACGATGGCTCGGTGCGCGGCTTCGATCCCTATCCGGATTCGAGCAGCTCGCGGTTCGGTGATCCCTCCGGCGATGCGCTGCAGGCGCCGCTGACGAGTGCGGCGGTTGACCTGTTGACACACAAGCTCAACTGGCGGCCCGACGGCTCCTACGAGGTGTTGAACGGCGCCGTCGAAGGCCGCTGGGATTTCGGCCGCGGCATCAACCCGCCGCAGTCGGTCTCCGAGCTGCGCCAGATCCTCGCCACCGATGCGAAGCTGAACGTGCTGGTCGCGCACGGCCTGTTCGATCTCGCCACCCCCTATTTCGGATCGAAGCGGGTGCTCGACCAGTTGCCGGCCTTCGCAACGCAGCGGGTCAAGTTCGTGGTCTATCCCGGCGGCCACATGTTCTATTCGCGCGACGGCTCGCGGCAGGCTCTTCGGAGCGAAGTCGAGACTCTCATTCGGGAGTAGGCCGTCGCGTGCGCGGCTTGTATCTTCGTCCGATCTCACGCGCCACGACGGCCGCAGGCTTGATGTTGGCGCCCGCGATCCAGACGTCACTGACCTTGCCGCGCTTGTCGCGGACGCGGCGGACCGGCTCGCCGTGGCTGGAGTAGCCGGCGGCCCAGGCGAGCTTGCCGGTGTCGCGGCCGGTGACCTCGATCTCGGCGGCGTCCATGAACGGGTTGTTGAACTGGGGATTGGCGACCAGCACGCGGTTGCCGACCGGCACGAGGTCGTTCGCGCCCCAGATCGTCCACCAACGGCCGGTCCAGTCGCGCACGCGGCGGTCGGGTGCACCACGGGACTGGAAGACGCGCAGGATCTGCATCGCGCCGTCCATCCAGAACGGGGCCGCGCCGTCGATGGAGTTGCTGAGGATGCTGATCGCGAGCTCGCAAGCGGGGATGGAGCAGGTCCTGGAGATGTAACCTTGAAAGCCGCCGCCATGGCCCAACCAATCCCAGCCGTCGGTTTTGCCGGCGTTGACGCCGAGGCCGTAATAGGCCTCGAAGCTTTGCGGCACGCGCCAATGGTTTCGCGTCATCTCGCGGCGGCTTGCGACCGATAGCACGCTCTTTTTCGCATTAGGCGCGAGCTGCGCGTAGAAGCGGGCGGTATCGGCGGCGGTCGCGATGAAGCCGGCGGCGGAGGCCATCGCGTGCGCGGGATTGTCGCCGGGGATCACGCATCGCTCTCCGTACGGCAGCTTGCGAGTGTGGCCGCGCGCGAACGACGCGCCCTTGGGAAGCGGCGCGTCCGGCTCGGTCTCGCGCAGGCCCGCAGGTTCGATGATCTCGCGCTTGATCCAGACCGGGTAGGGCTCCTTCGTCACGGCCTCGATGACGAGACCGATCAGCCCAAAGCCGTGATTGGAATATTTGAAGCGTGTGCCCGGCTCGATTGCGGTCGGCCGCTTCAATTCCGCGAGCAGCTCGCTCGCGTCGAGATAGGGACGGCTGTCGATGAACTGGCCGGAATCGGCGCCGTCGCGCGTCAGTCCCGCGCTGTGCGAGAGCACTTGCGCAATCGTCGTTTCGGCGACGCGCGGATGCAGGCCGGCGACATGTTGGCCGATGGAATCGTCGAGCCGGAGCTTGCGCTGCTCGCGCAGCTTCATGATGCCGGCCGAGGTAAAGCTCTTCGAGTGCGAGGCGATGCGGAAGCGGTGGCGCGGGGTGAGCTTCTCGCCGGTGTCGAGATTGGCGAGGCCGAACGCATGCTCGGCAACCACCTCGCCGCGATGGACGAAGGCGACCATGACGCCCGGCTGGTGGATTGTGGTGTGCTGGAATTCGATCCAGGAGCCGATGTAGTCGATCGCGGATCGCAGCCACTTGTCCATTGCGCACCGATTTACCAGGAGAGTGTTTGATGCGAGAGGCTAACCGAGAACGCAGAACGGGCACAACCCTGAGGTTGTGCCCGTTCGTCCCATTCGGAGATGCGATGTTCTGTTCTTAATAGACCAGCGTCGCTCCGGTCGGCTTGTCGAGCGCGGCGGCGAGCGAGCGATATTCGGAGCTGTCGGTGCCGGCGAGCGAGGCGAGCTTGTTCAGGTGATACTGCGCCTGCTCGCGGTTGCCCTGCTCGAGCTGCCAGAGGCCATAATACTGCCAGGTGCGGACGTGGTTCGGATCGTCCTTCAGCGCGAGCTCGTAATAGACCTTCGACGACTGGTAGTCGCCGAGCTTGCGATAGGAGTAGCCGATCAGATTGGCGACGTCGGCGACGTCGTCGCGCTTGAGCGACTTCAGCTGGCCGATCGCGCCGGTGTAGTCGTGATTGTCATAGATCGTGGTGTAGGCGGTGCGATAGGCAGCAAGGAATTTCGGATCGCTGACCGAGGAGCTCTTCTTCTTGCCCTTCTTGGTTGAGGTGTCGGATTTCGGTGGCGAGGAGGGCTCATCGCTGCCGGCGGCATAGGCGCTGGTCAGCACCGGCGCCGCTGCCAACGACACGGCGACAAGTCCCGGCACAAGAAGCATTGAGAGTTTGCGCATATAAGTTCTCCGGTATGGAACGTGGCGATCCTACACGATTGCCCAAAGACCGGAACACCCATCAGGCAAAAACATTCCCGGCATCCTGGCCTAGCGCGGATGACAAACTTGTCATCCAGATGAACGGGAGCCTGCTGTGGGCTTCAGATTGGGTTCAGTGCGAGCCTCCTAGGCTCCAACCTACGATCAAAGGGTTGGCGAGAGGGCGCCCGCCTCAAGATCCTTCCAAGAGGAGACCAACCATGTTGAAAACCATTTCCGCAGCCTTGCTCGCAGCCTCCGTGATCGCAGCCCCGGCCTTCGCAGCCGAGACCACCACGACCACGCCGGTGATCAAGGCAGACCAGAGCCAGACCAAGGTGTCGACCACCGCCGCGAAACCCGATGCCGGCCTCAAGGCCAACGCCAAGGCTTCGGACGTCAAGGCCGATGCCAAGGTGGACACCAAGTCGAAGGCGATGAACGCCAACGCCGCCGTCACACCGGACGAGCACAAGACCGTGCGCAAGCATCGCCACCACCACAAGCATCTGTCAGCGAAGAAGTCGCTGAAGACGCAGCCGGACGTGACCAAGCCGGCGACGATGGAGAAGCGCAGCTAACGACTGAGCCTGCGCGGCGGCGTCCTAGCATTGCCCCGGCCGCCGCGTGAGGAATTCAGGCCCGGCCCGTTCGTCACGCCTTGCGCGAAAGCTCGAGGTGCTGGCGGCGGGCCGGTATGACCATGCTGAAGCCCGCGAGCAACGTCCCAGATTTGGCGGCCGCAAACAAAACCTCGAAAACAACCCCATGCACAGTAGCGGGTCGTAGATAAATCAATGGTTCGGCGTATTTGCGGATTTTACGAATCCGTTTGACTCGTCGGGCAAAACACCTGTAGACATGCATCATTGCAACCTTGGGGCTGGAACGTCTCCGAGACTGATCGAGCGGAGAGCGTAAGCGGTGCGGCGACTAGCGGAACGCGCAGTGAGCTTGGCGTTGATGCTGGCACTGCCGCTGGCGCTCACGGGATGTTTCGGCAGCGATGGTGACCGTCCAACCCTGATGGAGGGGACCCAGGCCGGAGGTCCACAACCGTTCCCGGATAATTTCCGTGGCGACACGCTGGCCTTGATGCGCAGCTATCTGAACAATCCTGTCGGCGTGCGTGACGCCAGCATGGCCGAGCCGGCGCAGCGCGAGGTCGGAGGCCGCCAGTTCTACGTCAGTTGCCTGCACTTCACCCCACGCGAGACCGACGGCACCTACAAGGCCATGAGGGAGCGCGCCGTGATCTTCGTCAACGGCCGGGCGGACCGCGTCGTCGATCGCGCCAGCGAGCTGTGCGCGGGCGCAGTTTACGTACCCTTTCCGGAACTTGAAAAGATGACGCGGTAGCGCAAAGCCCACCTTCATCGCTTGGTGATAGACAAAGCCCGCCGGAGCTGCCGGATCACATTTCGGGGAGCTTTGAACGGGGTGGTTTCGCGTTGCGACTAATCGTTACGGAATGTTTTGTTTCCGACGGAAAAAACCGTCGGCACGCGCCTGTCGGACGGAACAAAATCGCGCTGTTGCCGCTCCGTCACAGTAACGAACGATCAACGTTCCGGCATCGCCTCGAAGCAACCCAATTCACGCCACGTTGTTTCCTGAGTGTCGAATTGAAAGAACGGGGATAATCATGAAGAGGATTTTGCTGGGCGCCGTTGCCCTGCTTGCGCTGGCTGCGCCGGCTGCCGCAGCCGACATGCAGGCGCGCACCTACACCAAGGCTCCGGCCTACACGCCGCCGCAGGTGATCTACAACTGGACCGGCTTCTACATCGGTGGCCATGTCGGCGGCGCCTTTGCCGGCGACAGCAGCTTCCAGTCGAGCGACGCGCGCTTCCTCGGCGGTGTTCAGGGCGGCTTCGACTACCAGTTCGCGCCCAATTGGGTCATGGGTGTCGAGGCCCAGTATTCCTGGCTGCCGACCAACAACGGCGGCGCTACGTTCCCGCTGGGCACGCAGGTGACCTCCAATACCGACCAGCTCGGCTCGGTGACCGGTCGCATCGGCTACACCTGGGGACCGGCGCTGCTTTACGCCAAGGGCGGTTATGCCTGGCGCAATGGCGGTCTTGGCGTCAATGTCGCCGGCGTCCCGCAGCCCTTCACCGCCACCGGCAACAGCAAGGACGGCTATACCGTTGGCGCTGGCCTCGAATACATGTTCGCGCCGAACTGGTCGGCCAAGGCCGAGTACCAATATTACAACTTCGGCAACACGACGATCACCTCGGGTCCGGCTGACGTCGTCGGCGTCCGCGGCCGGGAGGACGAGCATACCGTCAAGGTCGGCGTGAATTACCGCTTCGGCTGGGGCGGTCCGGCAGCCTCGCGCTACTGACGCGCCACCAGCGACCCACGACCTGACAAAGGCCGGCTCTCGCCGGCCTTTCGTTTGCCCAGCCCTCGTTCGCAAGTCCTTTGTTTGCATCGCGTCAACCATCTGGCGCGTCATTTGCAGGCAAACGTTCTGGCGGGCGCTTTCTCACGCGCGTCATGGAGCTCGGGTAAAGCAAAAATAATTTTTGCAGCTTACGGAACTCGCGCGCCGGAACGCGTTATATGACAATTACCGGGCTGGTGGGACGACGGACATGCGTATCTTGGTGTCGGCTGTGGTGCTCTCGTGCTTCGTCAGTTTGCCGTGCGCTGCCCAAACAATCCTCAAATCCGAGCCTCTGATGCTGGCACCCTACGAGGTGGCCTTCGTCAAGGACGCCTCGTGCTCCTCCGGTAAGGTGCTGAAGGTCACCGGCGCGATCCGTGGGCTGCATCGCCGGAAGGCCTGCGTGGCTCTGGCGGGCGAGCAGGCGTCACTGGCCACCGCGACCCCCTAAGCTTTTCCTGAGCTCTGGCTTCCCAGCTTCGATTCCTCTTTAGGAATTCAGCTCAAGCTCCATCCTCGCTTGGCGATCAGCCTCGGCCTTGTTCCGGGCCGGGTCCTCGCCCTGTGCGGCCCGGCAAGGCTTGATCTCGTAATCGTTGTCGAGCACCCGGCGTGGCCCGGGACGGTTGTCATCCGCGGTTACGTCCACGACGAGGCCACTTCGCTGCGCGAGCCTCCAGACGTCGGACTCGTCAGGATAGGCCTTGCTGATCTGGGCATCGTTGCAGAACAGGGCGTAGGGCATTGTTCCCGCTCCTGGAAAGCGCATTAACGAATTTGACGGGGTAGGGGTTCCGCTCGCCGGTCGATCACGCGGCCGTGATCAGGGCCGCCGGGTCCTGAGTCCTTAACGAGTCCTGAATCCCGAAAAAAAGAATCCACGGGACTCATTTGGCGGAATCAGCGGATGTTTTCGGTCATGACGACGGACCTGAAAACCTCTTGCGGGCACATGCTGCTGCCCCTCACGCTGGCCCTGTTCGGCGCCTGCGCGGCCAATCTCTGGCTGGTGTGGTCTTGGCTTTAGGCCAGCGACGGGAGATCCGGCTTTACTTGTCAGCCGGTGGACGGGAGGAGGGCTCGCGGATGGCGGCCCGCAGTCTGGTCAGGGTGGCCGCGCAATATTCCTCGCGCTCGCGCTCGAACCGCTCCTGATGCTTGCGGAAATTGGCGATGCGGGCCTGTATTTCGGTGCGGACGTCGTGGCTCGCCACCCGGGACGGCGGGAGAGGTAACGGCAGCGGCGGAGCGGCCTTAAGTGACTCGGTCCCGATGATGGTGTTGACGGGGGCGATCTGCACCGACGCGGCCACTGTCGCCATCGGGATCTCCGGTGGATGCAAGTCATCCTTTTTGCCGGTTACCGATTGGACGAAAGCCATTGTCTGCGCGATCAGCGCGTCGCGTTCCGCGATCCACTTCATGGTGCACCCCTGTTGGCGCCATTCCAGCAAAGCTGGCCGGCCGAATCAAGAAGGTGTTGGGTGGGGGATTGCATATTTTTCCCGGCCGCCCGACAGTGGGGAATGGATGCCAAAGCAGACCGTTCAGCCGAAGCCGAGGGCTTGAGGCTCGTCCGCGCGTTCCTATCGCTGCCGCCCGACAAACGGGCGGAGGTGATCGCGTTCGCTGAGGAGTTGGCCCGCGCCAAACGCCGTCCGGAGGAGGGCGCCGACGTCTCGCCGGCGTGAGCGCTAGCGCTCCCGCGGATTGAGGTTGGGCTCGAACGGCGCCCCGACCACCCGAACCGGCGTCGGCGTGGCCCCGTCTATTGCTACCGTTTCAGCCCGCTGCTTTGCCGGAGCCGGCCAGGCAGCCTGTTCGAACAGCGCAACAGCCCCGGCCAACGCGCTACAGCACAGCGTCACCGTGGCCAGCAGAAACATGTTTCGATTTTCTTCCCTGATCCGCATGGGTCGACAACGGCCGACGCCCTTGACCGGTTCCGTCTGACCATGCCCGGATCGCTCCCCAAACTGCCGGCGGGACGCGATCAGGACATGGCCAGGGCAAATCTTCAAAGACAAATCTTCAGAACCACGGATCGAGGTCGCCTCACGGCAGCGCAGATCGAGGTTGGGAAGCAAGCCGCCCATCAGCGCAAGCGCGACATGGTCAACCTTGCCGACGGCTTTGAGCGCGCAGCCGGCGAGATCAAGACGGTGGGCGCGGCGCCCACCGAGCTTGAAGCGTCGTCCTCGACGCTGGCCAAGTGTTTTCCACGGCCAAGATGCTGGCGAGCGACAGCAACCGGCTGGGTGGCACAAACTCCGGCGGCACGGCGCCCCGGCAAGCAGCTGATTTATTGCGGCAGCAAGAGGGACATCGCGATCGCGAACAGGAAGCCCGTTGCGACGATCGCCGCGACAGCACCCGCGGTGATCTTGGCGATCTCTCGGCTGGTATAGGGAGGCATGGGATGCGCATGCTACCTCATGTTGAACTCTGATCCAATCTGTGGTCAGTAGCCGCGCCCGAAATGCGTGCGGCCAACGTCCATTCCCGAAGGTCGATCCATGAACGAGGATATCAGCGACGGCTGGACCGCGTCCGCGGCTGCTTGGATCGTCGAGCAGGGTGAAGACGGCGACTATGGTCGCCGCTTCGTGCTGGACGCGCCGATGCGAGCGCGGATCGAAGGGCGCGGCTTCCGCAATGCGCTCGACGTTGGCTGCGGCGAGGGGCGCTTCTGTCGCATCATGCAGCGCGCCGGCATCCGCACCACCGGCATCGACCCGACCGAAGCGCTGCTCGCGCGTGCCATGAAATTGGACCCGCAGGGCGACTACCGGCTTGGCCGAGCTGAAACAATGAAGATCGAAGCGCCATTTGATCTGGTCGTCAGCTATCTCAGCCTAGTCGACATGCCCCATCTCGGTGCGGCGATCGGGAAGATCGTGGCAGCGCTGCGGCCGGGCGGTACGCTGCTGATTGCCAATCTGACCAGCTTCAACACCGCGGGTCCGCCCGACGGCTGGACGCGTGACGGCGACGGCGCCTTGCGCTTCAACATCGATCATTACATGGAGGAGCGGCCGACTTGGGTGACTTGGCGCGGCATCCGAATTCTGAACTGGCATCGTCCGCTCAGCACCTACATGACGCTGCTACTCGATCAGGGGCTCCTGTTGCGCCTTTTCGTCGAGCCGCAGCCCAGCGGCGGCGACCCCGACAGGAATGCCTTTCATCGCCGGGTGCCTTACTTCCACATCATGGAGTGGCAGAAACCGGTTTGAGGATGGGATGAGATTCGGATGGAACGCATGACCACAGTGTTCACAACGTAGTCTTAAGGTCCGGACGATGATCTCCAAGCGCCCACCCGTGCTCGCCCATGAGCGGTTCACCGCCGACCGCGAGAATTTTGTCGGCCTCGATCTGGCCGCGCGGTTCGAGCGCATCGAGAAGACCAACCTGTGGGGGGCGGCCAGTTCGGTGTCGGGCCTCGGCTCGGAGAATCCCGCGACCGCAGCAATCCGCGAGGAGCTTCCTGCACTCCTGCAACGGCTCGGCGCGCACTCGCTGCTCGATGCGCCCTGCGGCGACGCGGGCTGGATCGGCCGCCTGAAGCTGCATCTCGACTACACCGGAATCGACATCGTGCCGTCGCTGATCGCGGCCAATCGCAAGCGCGTGGCTGGCGGTGAGTTGTCAGGCCGGTTTCTCGTTGCCGACATCACACGCGATGCACTGCCGCGTGCCGACGTGGTTCTGTGCCGGGACTGCCTGGTCCATTTGAGTTTCGACCACATCGTCCGCGCCGTCGCGAACTTTCGCGCCAGCGGTGCGCGTTTCCTGCTGGTCACGACGTTTCCCGAATGGGACGACAATTGCGATTGCGAGGACGGCGACTGGCGGGCGCTGAACATGGAGAAGGCGCCGTTCGACTGGCCGGCACCGCGCGAGCTGATCAACGAGCGTTGCGAAGAGGGCGATGGCGGCTGGCGCGACAAGAGCCTCGGGCTGTGGCGGCTCGATGAACTGCCCGATCGTGTCCTCACTGCCCGGGGGATATGACGGACGCGGGTGGAACGTCCGTTGCGTGAGTGATTCCCCTCGCGCTATACTTTGGGTTGCATGATGCCGTCTCGCATTGCGGTGACGATGTTGGAGCACGCCATGAGACCGAGTGTTGTCGCCGTCGCCATGCTGGTCTGGTGCTGCGCGCCCGCGTTGGCGCAGCAGGACGGCGCTGCGCTCTACGCAAGCCACTGCGCGCAATGTCACGATGGCGGTGATGGCCAGAGCCGTGTGCCAGGCCGCGGCGCCATGCAGGCGATGTCGTTCGATCATGTGCTGGGAACGCTGACTTCTGGAAGCATGGCGGCAATGGCGAAGGACCGCAGCGACTCGGAACGGCGCGCGATTGCCGCCTTTGTCACCGGCAAGGCCGCGGTGGGCGACAATGCAGTCGATGCGGAGGGACGCTGCACGCAGCAGGTCAATTTCTTTCCGCAAGCGCTCGATGGTCCGCGCTGGAATGGCTGGGGCGTCGACGTTGCCAACAGCCGCTTCCAGTCGGCCGAAATGGCCGGCCTCACCGCGGAAGAGGTGCCGCGCCTGCGGTTGAAATGGGCTTATGCCTTTCCCGGCGCCTCGGTGTCGTTTGCGCCGCCGACCATCGTGGGCGGTCTGCTGTTTATCGGCGGCACTGACCGCAAGGTGCACGCGCTCGACGCGCGAAGCGGCTGCACGAGGTGGACGCTGCCGACCGATGCCGCGGTGCGCGCGGCGATCAGCTTCGGGCCGCTTCCCGGCACCGATCAGTTCGCGATCTTCTTCGGTGACCTGCGCGCCAATGCCTATGCGGTGAACGCACTGACTGGCGCGCTGATCTGGAAGACGAAGGTCGAGGAGCATCCGGCAGCGCGCATCACTGGCGCGCCGACGCTGCATTCCGGCGTGCTCTATATCCCGGTCTCCTCGCTGGAGGAGGCCGCCGGTTCGCAGGCCAGTTACGAATGCTGTACCTTCCGCGGCAGCGTGGTCGCGCTCGAGGCAGTGACCGGCAAGCCGGTGTGGCAGGCCTACACGATCCCCGAGGTGCCGCATCCGACCGGCAAGAATGCGAGAGGCACGCAGCTGTTCGGCCCGTCCGGCGCGGCGGTGTGGTCGGCACCGACGATTGATCCGAAACGCAACGCCGTCTACGTCGCGACCAGCAATTCCTATTCGAATCCACCCGCCGCAACCGCCGATGCGGTCCTCGCCTTCGAGCTTGCGACAGGTAAGCTGCTCTGGAAGCAGCAGGCGACCCCGAGCGACGCCTTCATCGTCGCGTGCTTCGGCGCGGACAAGACCAATTGTCCTGAAGATCACGGGCCCGACCACGATTTTGGCCAGTCGCCGATCCTCGTGACCTTGCGTGACGGCAGGCGCGTTCTTGCCATCGCGCAGAAGTCCGGCGTCGTGCACGCGCTCGATCCTGATGATGGCGGCAAGATCCTGTGGCAGACGCGGATCGGGAAGGGCGGTGCGCTCGGCGGCAGCGAGTGGGGCTCGGCCGCCGACCAGGATCGCATCTATGTCGCGAACTCAGACGTGCGGTTCCTGCGCGATGGTACGCGGCGGCTCGATGCCACCCAAGGCGGCGGCCTGTTCGGCCTCGACCTCGCCAGTGGGAAAATTGCGATGGAAGTATCTCCTGTCGCCTGTGGCGATCGCCTCCAATGCAGCCCTGCGCTGTCGGCTGCCGTGAGCCTGATCCCCGGCGTCGTGTTTTCCGGCGGCGTCAGCGGCTTTCTGCGCGCCTACGCGACAGCCGACGGAAAGCTGTTGTGGGACTACGACACGGCGCGAGACTATACGGCGGTGAACGGCGCCCCTGGTCATGGCGGCGCGATCGACGGCCCCGGGCCGATCATCGCCGGCGGAATGCTCTACACCAATTCCGGCTACGGCCAGTGGGGCGGCGTCGCCGGCAACGCACTGCTGGCGTTCGAGGTTGCGAAGGAGTGAGGGTCCGTCCTGGATTGCTCTGCGCTCCAGCCGAGCGACAGAACCTGTCAGCCAATTGAGGAGGAAGGAGCTTCGATGATCGATGCCCAATGCAGGTGCGGCGCTCTCGCGCTGTCGCTTCCAGGACCTTCCAGCCTCGTCGTCGCCTGCCACTGCATTGACTGCCAGCGTCGAACCGGCGCGCCGTTCGGGGTCGGTGCGTTCTATCCGGCGGAGGGCGTCACGATCTCAGGGACGTCGAAGGAGTACGTCCGGACAGCCGCAAGCGGCGGCACGGTCCGCAGCTATTTTTGCCCCGAGTGCGGTTCGACGGTCTATTGGAAGGCGGACAATCTGCCTGCGATGATCGGCGTTGCCGTGGGCGCGATCGCGGTTCCGAACTACCCGGCGCCCAACCGCTCGGTTTTCGAACAGTCGAAACATGCCTGGGTGGAGATATCAGGCGCTGAGCACTTCGAGCAAAGCAGCGCACCGAAGCATTCGAAGTGAGCGTTGCGCGTCAAATTTCGCTCCAAGGCTTCGCGGCAAGATGAATTGACGCCGTTCCCGTGGGTTCCGCCGAGGGTTGGAATTTGCGGCGGTCCCTCTGCTTCGCGTGAGACAATAGCTAGCCGTCCGGATTGGAACGAACGTCACAAAAATTCGTTTGCCGACCGGAGCTAACGATGAATAACGCGGAAATTTTCGAACCTTTCTTAAGGCGGTTGCGGGTCAGCACCGAAATTGATGAAGAGGACGAGGCCGCTATCCGTCATTTGCCAATCACGGTGAAACGGATGGCTGGCGGTCAGCCGGTCGTTTCTCTCGGAGATCGACCTTCGGCGTGCTGCCTTGTCGTTGATGGCTTTATCCTGAGATCAAAGATCGTCGGCAATGGCCACCGCCAAATCATGGCCTTTCACCAACCCGGCGACATTCCCGATCTGCAGGGTCTCTTTCTACATGTGATGGACCATGACGTCAGCGCGCTTGGCGATAGCGTTCTCGGCTTCATTCCGCATGCAGCGGTGCGCTCACTGATAAGAAAGCGGCCTAACGTGGCCGAAGCGCTTTGGCGCGATACACTGACCGACGCCGCGATCTTCCGGGAGTGGATTTGCAACGTTGGTCAACGCGAAGCCACAAGCCGCGTGGCGCATCTCGTGCTTGAGCTTTACACCAGATTGAAGGCGATCGGTCGAGCGGACGGCCTGTCCTTCGACTTTCCGGCCTCTCAGGCACTCCTCGCCGACGCCGTCGGCACGAGTGTGGTCCACATGAATCGGGTCGTTCAGCAGCTACGTGCTCAGCGCGTGTTGGACCTGGAGCGGGGAAGAATATCGATCCTTGATGAAGCCAGGTTGCGCGAAATAGCAGACTTCGACGTGCTTTACCTTCATCTCAATCCGTCGCTCTGAGCCATGAAGTTCTACTTCGATATCAAGGACGACTTTTTCGCTGCGGTCGACGAGGATGGGGTGGATTTGCCCGGCCCGGAAGCCGCCGAAAAAGAGGCGATCGCAATGGCGACCTCGATTGCCAGAGACGTTGCGTCGGCAAAGGGGGCGCAGGTCCTCATTATAGTCAGGAACGAGAAGCACCCGCTGCTCGAGTTGAGTGTAACGGTCGCCCGGAAAGCTCTGACGTGATTGCCTGAAATCGGTTCTCGCGGTCGTCAGACGGAGGAGTGCCCCGATCTATAAAGGCCGCAGTGTCGGCTAAATCGGTGGTGCCGGCTGAGGGGATTGAACCCCGACCTTCGGTTTACAAAACCGTGGCTTCGTCCAAATTTTGCTTTAAATTTCAAAGTAATAATGGTCGAAAGAATTTCGAGGGTAACAAATGGGGTAAAACGGGTGGCCTGTGTGGTTGCCGCGATCGTCGCTGTTCTGATATGACCGGGACCGTCGCTGGCATAGCTCAGTTGGTAGAGCACGTGATTTGTAATCACGGGGTCGCGGGTTCGATCCCTGCTGCCAGCACCATCACCCGTTGATAAGTCGCGATACTAACTTGCTGCCTACGTGATCGGGCCAAGAACAAATCCGACGATCGCTACCCGATGTCCGCACGAAGCCCCAACAGCGACTAAAAAGCCACTGCTTCCGACAGCAAGCAACGACGAGCAGATGCGGGCGAATCACGACGATAGAACCGCTGCGCGTCCGGGGCGACGAAAATCATCTGTGGGGGATAGTCCTAATGTCAGACTTGATGAGTATTTGTAGCGAGTTCAGCGCATGATATTTCAACTGTCGCGGGTGGCGCATCTCATCCCGTCGGGAAAAGCTGGAAGAGATTGATTGCAATGATTGAGCGCTTTGAAGGGGATACTGGCCGTAGACTATTGCTCGACGCGCTTTCGTCTCAGAAGATCGTTGCCGGGAGTGCCGCGCTCGCGGAAGAGCTTGCCGCATCCGTTGCACTCCTACAAGTCGAGCCGGGCGAGGTTTTGATCGAACAGGACACGGAGGGGAACGAGGTCTTCCTTATCCTTACCGGTGCGTTCGACGTTACTGTCAATGGCCGCAAGGTGGGGAGGCGGGGGCCAAGCGACCACGTGGGTGAGATGGCCGCCATCGAGCCGACACAGCGACGTGCGGCGACGCTTGTCGCAGCAGAACGATCAGTCGTTGGAAAGCTGACAGAGCCGCAATTCCACGAGATCGCGAACAAATATCCTAATGTCTACCGATACGTTGGCAGAGAACTCGCGAGACGCTTGCAGCAAAGGAACCAACTGGTCGGGAAGTATCGTGATAAGATCAGGGTTTTCATCATCTCGTCGGCCGAAGCACTTCCTGTTGCGCGCGCCATTCAAGATGCTTTGCAGTACGACCCATTCACGGTCGTGATTTGGACCGACGGCGTCTTTCGCATTGCTAATTACACTTTGCAGAGTCTCGAAGATCAGGTTGACAATTCCGACTTCGCCATCGCCATCGCCCATACGGACGATCTAACTGTCACACGGGGGCAGGAGTGGCCAGCTCCGCGCGATAACGTCATTTTCGAACTCGGTCTGTTCATGGGAAGGCTTGGAAGAGCGCGGGCGATTCTGATGGAGCCCCGCGAAGAGAAGGTGAAGTTGCCCAGCGATTTGAGTGGAGTGACGACGATTTCTTACCGCTTTGTTCAAGGCCCCGATGCTCCGGCGCTGATCGCTCCCGCGTGCAATCAACTCCGAGATTACATCAAGGCAATGGGGCCTAACAATTGACGGGATTCTAGATGTCGCTCGCCGAAGATCTAAAAAGCCAAGTCGCCACAATTTTCAAGACAAGCTGGGATAAGCGGGACGGTAGAGTGGTTCCGTCTCCCGAAGATCTCCAACTAGGAAACGATGCGGTCGAATTCGATCGAGCTACCGTTTTGTATGCCGACCTATCCGGTTCGACGTCCTTGGTCGATACTCATGGTTGGATGTTTGCTGCCGAGATTTATAAAACCTACCTGCATTGCGCAGCCAAGCTAGTCCTATCGGAAGGGGGATCAATAACCTCCTACGATGGCGACCGGATAATGGGAATTTTTATAGGCGACATGCAATCCACCCGCGCGGTTACATGCGGGCTGAAGCTCAATTACGCCGTGCGCGAGATTATAAACCCCGCCTTGAAGGCCCAGTATGCGAGCAGCTCGTACACGGTAAGCCAAGTCGTCGGCATCGACACTAGTGCGATTCGAGCAGCGAGAACCGGTGTTAGGGGTGGAAACGATATTGTCTGGGTGGGACGCGCGGCAAATTACGCAGCAAAGTTGACTGAACTAAAGCTGGATGAGCGTACGTGGATCACGGATGATGTGTTCAAAAAGGTTGCTGACAGGGCGAAATTTGGCGGTGCGAACAAGGACCTGATGTGGAAGAAGTACAACTGGGGGCAGAACAACGATTACCCCATCCACGGCTCAACATGGCGATGGTCCGTATAGCTCAAGGCGCGGGGCAATTTGGCGTCCGGACGCGGTGTGTGTTCGACACCGCGTCCGGGGTTGCATGAACCGGCAATGGAGAAGCGACTAACCTTTGCCGGGGCATTCAATCAACGTTTGTCAGCAGATGTGAACGCGAGCAAGCTTCGAATATGGTCGCTGTGAAGTTCTAGCTTCGCATCATCGCCGTGCTTTTCGAGCAACTCGCTCATATAAGAGATCATGTGCTTACCGGCTTCGCGGTGATCGTTGTGGCTAAGCAGTTTCGTTGCCATGGGTAAGTTGCCTCTGTTGTTCGGACGATGAAAGGCGGCCCGTCCGATTGGCCAATCTCAGTGAGTTCCGCGCACGTCGTCGGCGTTCTTTACGATCAGATGCCCGAACTGTTGTCCGAACATTGTCCGAAGCATCCGCAACTCATCGTTGTGCATCTGTTTAATGCGACCGATAAAATGAAGCCCGTCGCCTTGTGCAAAATGCTCGCGATCAGCAACACAAAGCATTGTCGCGCGCATTACATCCTTGATGTTGATGCTGCCGGGAAAGCATTCGAGCAATTTGCGGGCCTGACGCCTCCAACTCGTTTTTCGATTTTCGCTATGGAAAAAAGTCGCGAGATCGATTAGCGCAAGCCAGTCGAGATAGAGTCTGCCGCCGTCAACGTGGATTGCGGCAAATGTCGCGTCCAACATATCGACGTCTGTATCTGGAACGCCGCGACGACCTCTTTCGATATCCTCAATCTTTCCATCTTCAATCGTGAATGTGAGCTTGGCTTTTTCAACATACACTTTGCTCATCGCATTACCTCATCGAGCCACATCTGCGCGGCTTGTTCGTCGCTGGCATTCAACGGTACCGTTGGAGAAGCGCCGAACAGAGCGATTTCCACACTACGGCGCATCGCTGGCGGCCCTTGCCCAGCAACCATGTTGGCGTATGGGCGCGCTTCGATTTCGATTTCGTCATCGTGTTTCGCTTTGCACCGGTCTAACCATTGATCGAAACGTGCTTTCCATCTGGCATAATAGTTGCGTTGTTCGTCTTCGATTATGTCGAGTCGAGCGGCGAGACTGCGGGGCGGTTTAATCCGCGCAATGATCGCCCCAAATCTGTTTCTGTCTCGCTCCGTAATGGGCATCAGTGGCGCGCTAGCATCTTTTCGAGTTCTGTTAGACGTTCCCGCATTTCATTGATGTCCGTAACGTTCTTCAGTTTCTCCATCGCTGTCGCGATTGCCTTCGTCTCTTCAGCGGTCAGCAAGCCTTCGATAAAGGCTTGCATGACCGTCGCGGGCTCTGCGTCATCCAACTCAACCGTACGGGCTGGCGGCAGGCAGTAGCGCAGGATCAATTCCAACGCCTTCCAGTGCGAAGTGCTGTCTTTATCGTTGAGAGCGTCGCGCAACTTGTTGACAGCGTCCGGCCCCATCGCCTTGATGTTTGTGAGCATCTCAGATGACAGGCGGTTCTTTGAGCCCGGCTTGCGCCCAGAGGTCGTTACAAATCGTCCGCCTTCACCACGGACGACCTCGCTAGAAATAGCGGGATTTGGCGTTGGCGTTACGTTGGGTGGTGCGGTCATTGGTCTAGAGCCACTCTATTTTCATTCCGCAAGACGCGGCCCAGCCCGCAAGAGAGGCGGTCTTCGTCATCACGTCATTTCCGATCCGCATGCCGCGCGGCAGCCCGTAGTGTTTTCGCCAAAAAAAGACGTTAGAGCGGCTGGCGTTCAACGCGGCGCGGACCTGTGCGGCATTCATCGCATCGATCGCCCGTAGGCAAATCGTTGATGGAAGTTTTACAGGGCACGCGATCGAAATGTAGGCGATGCAGTCACGCGCAATTTGCGAGCAGTTTGCGATCTGCTTTTCATAATCGCGCACCCCCTTAACGAATTTGTTCGCTTCCGCATCAACGGCTTTCTGATCGATGCCGTTTGGAATTGGATTGTCCGGTGTGGCGACTGCCGGATACTTGCTCGCAATTCCATATTTGGCCGCGAAGCAGAGCGCTAGGTAGCGATCCGCGATCCTAGATTGCATTTCATCCGGCAGGATCGATAGCGCATCGATTTCAACAAGGCCTTGAAGCTGGGGCAGGGTGTACGTTTCGATACCAAGGCGCATTCTCTCAGCATCCGTTGGTGCGGCATCGAACGTCTGAACGGCGCGCTGCCGGATTGCCGCTGTGGCAACGGTCGCGGCAGGAACGGCTGTGAGATCAGCAATCGTTTTCCTGTTGTCCCGGGCTGACGAGCCGACCGTATCCACAAAAGCGGCGTATGGGCTCGGCAATAAGCCCGGGACGGCTTTCATCACGTGGGGTCCGATCAGTTCGGGCAGCAGAGTGTTCGTAGCGTCCTGGGCCACGCCATTGAACAGCCCAACGGCGGAAATCAGTCTAGCGCCAGCTTGATCAACACCGGGCGGCAACGCGTCTGGCATGAAGAAAATCTGGGTCTGTCCGGTTTCTAGGTTCGTGACCGAAACCCCTGATCCCCGGTTTTCGACATGCGACGATGGGAGCGATCCCACCTGAAGTTTAGCCATTTCTCAAAATCCTCTCGTGGCGTTCGCGTCAAACGTCCCAAGCGCGTCGCGCGTGCTGTTTGCCGATGAAGTCATATTCGCGGGGACCGTTCAACACGATAATCATCGCTGTATTACTGTATTTACTTGTTTTCACAGGATGATCATCGCTTTACCGATGTCGTCATAAGTATTGAAACAAAGACATGCAGTAATTCGTATGATCATTGCTTGACCATCGCGAAGATGAACGCAATCACCGTCGCAACGCACCTTGAGCATCGGTTCAGCAAACAGAATTGCGACGATCTAAACGCCCGCAACATCAGCGCGATAACCAACCGCGTTTTTGTAGGGGTGATCTGAGGGGTAAGTTCGCGATCCGTCCACGGTGTACCCGTGGAAATTATGGAGAGCCCACCTTAATCGTCCCAAGCGAGCTTCTGACAGTCGGCACACTTGAAAATCCGTACTGGCTTGTCGACCCGTGCGTTGAGAAAGCTTTCCACTTGGGTCAACCGACCGCTGCAATGTAAGCAGGTCTCGAATTGCGCCTGCCCGTCTGGCCTGTCGGGAGACTCGTCCGTTATCCGGAACATGGCGGCACCTGTTAGCTGCAATAAGCTAACTAAGTTACCCTGATTCACATCGTGCCCAATTAAACTAGGATACTCGCACAAACCAATTCGGACACTGTGGTTCCGCTTGGACCGCTTGGGCAAGTGTCCCATTCCCCTACGCCATAAAACATGCCTGATGTATTTTCTTCTAGAGGAGCAGAAAAGCGGTCCAAGCGGTCCAGAAAGGTGAAAATGAAAGTTATGGAAGCTGCCACTGTGACCGGGGATGGCAGCAAAAAGCCCGGTTGAACCGGGCTTGATGATTATTCAGATGGTCGGTTGAAAAACGTTGTCGCGTCGTTGTGAGTTGCGATCGCCAGCCAACGAGCCGGGTTGTCGTAAACATCGACCGGTTTCAGGTCGCGAACAATGACCATGCGTTTTTTGTTATTGCCGGTGCCAATGCGTTTATCGAGATAGACCATATCAAGTTTCATCAGGTTGCGTCGGATCGCGGCTCTATTGAGTTGTTCGCCCGGCGCGCGCTGCCTGAGAAAGTTTTCGATGGTGACGTAATCGACAACTTGGGTGCTGCATTGGTCTTTGAATTCCTTTAGCGCCTGTTCTAGGTCGGTCGAAACGCTGTTGAGCATCCTTTCCCGCGCGGCATTGTTTATCGATCGATCGCCAACGTTAAAGCCGTCAAGCGACCGGGTGGATAAATGCGCCCATACCGCCGCGATGAATTCGTCCCGTCGGACAAGGTCATAGATTTCTTTGTAGTACGCCGTTGTTTGCGGTTTCGTCGGATTTTCGGCGATGTTCCATCGCCGGTCGTCACGTTCGATGGGGAGGGCATCCCAGTTATTCGAGAACACAAGCCAGCGCATTGCGTTGTGCTCTACCCATTCCAAGCCGTGTTTTTCGTTAATCTCGCGGAAGTCCGGATTGACCATCGTCTTTAGTTTTTCGGACAGCGCCCATGTGTTCGGGCCGCGCATTCCTGCCTTAGCTTCATCAACGATCATCAACAGCTTGCGCGACATTCGACCGTTGAATGTGCCGTCTAGAACAACGTCCAAAATCGCGTTGTTCAGCACGTAGCCGCGCACCACACGCGAGAGAACGCTACCGAGCCAGTTGCGACCGATGCCGGTCATGTTGGCGACGAAGCACCATGCGGTTTCGACTTTCTCGCCGGGGTGCTGCAAAATGTGCGCAAGCCAACGTTCAAACAGATCGCGTTCGGTGTCGATCGGTACTAGATAGGCGAGGTGTTCGCGCCATCTAGTCAGCCATCGTTCGCGCAGTTGATCGTCGTTGATGAAATGATCGTGCCATGTCGGCTTGATCAATCCACGCCACGTATTGAACCCACTTAGGCCGACCTTTTCCGGGACGTCGCAAATCGATCCGCCTTCCGGCTTCCACGTAACGCTATCGACGCGCTTTCGCTTTTCGTGCGGCAACCATTGCTCAAACGCCGGAACGAGTTTTGTCTTTGTTTCGCCTGTTCGCTTATCGGTATACTCAACGGGATGTTTTGACGGTGCATATTCATTGCGTGCAACCGCAACGGATAGGACGTTTAGCGTTTTTGCATTCGCTACGCCGCCCGACGCTCCGACACCGCTGACGAAATAGAAATCACTGATCATTTCATCCAACGTGATCAGCTTCGTCGTGATATCGAATTCAAGCTGTTCGCCGATGCGCTCATTCTCTTTGCGCTGTTTGTCGCGCCGCTCTTGATTGGTGCCGCGATATACGTCGCGACATGCCACATTGCTGCTGCTAGCTGTTCTGTTGCGATAGTATGCCCGATTGCGCCATTTGTTGCGCCTGCCCAATGCTGACATGCTGAAAAGCCGGGTCATTCGCACATGATCTTTGCCAGTCCAGAACGCCAACTTGTTCATCAGCGCTAAATCGGCTGCGCTGTGGTCGAACTGCTGTCCTGTCGATGATGGGTAGAGATGACCTAGCACTGTGGCATCAGCATTCCATAGTGCGGCGAACGGAACGCGCTTGCTCAATTTGTCGAATTCGACTTTCGCGACAAAGTTGCGCGGATCACGCATAATCCTGTCGTTTAACTCGGCAATTCGCTCCGATGAAATCTTGTCATCAGATGCGAGCATGCGGGTGAATAGTTCCTGATCATCCTCCGGCCCCGACCATCGGGGATCGCGCATGGTCTCGATTTCTTGACTGTCGCGATCATGTTCGCGAACTTGCAGGAATGTTTGCAGCGCTCCGGTCTGCTCTAGGTCGGCGTTACCAATCCATTGGTTGCCCGCAATCGCAATGAAGCGGTTGTTTTGATAAAACTCAAATCGGCCGCCCCATTTGTTGCGACGATTGCCGAATTGGGTTTTGTCGCCTCTCATGATCAGGTGCAAGCCGGTTCCCGATTGGCTAACCTCCGCTGCTGCGCCCGGAAACAGGCGTGTGCAAATGTGCGTCGCTTCATCGTTGTATTCGCCGGTGTCCGGATCGCGGCATCCATCTAGGTCAACGAAGATATAGGGATCGTTCAGGGTGAAGACGAAGCCGATGCGGAATTCCGGATTGATCGTTGCGATCACCGTGGCGGTTTCGAAGCTCGCCCACGTGGCCGCATTCGTCGTATCGGCGCGTTGAAGCGTCTTCGGATCGTATGGAATTTTACGCGGTTTCGGTTCACCGTCGTATTGCTCAAGTCGCCACAGCACCCATTGCGGAAGCGCTTTCAGTCCCGAGAGAGGATCGGCGAGGTTTGCAGTCGGCTTTGCGCTATCGAATGCGCGCAGGGTTAGAGGCGCGCAGTTGAGATGCGCGGCGCGATCGTGTATAGTCATGATGCTTTCCTAAATGACGATTAATAGAGGCCCTGCCGGGTTCCGACTGGCGGGGCCTTTCCTTTGGTGCTAAGCGGCGCTAGCTTGCTCGCGCACGGCGATGAAAGTCACGATGTCTGACTTGCGCCAGTAGCGCCGACCTCTGATCATGATGGGGGCAGGGAAGCCCGCGCGCGGCTGAACGATTTTGTCCCGGCAGTGCTCGTGTAGACCGTGCTGCCACCGATGTAGGGTGACGTGCGAAATGCCGAAAATTTCGCGGACGGTCTTTGCGTTGTAGAGGATGTCACTGGGCGCGAGCACGCGCGTAGTCGCAGGTGTCATGGCGGATGATCCGATGATGTTGAGGGGGTTCACCGGCATCCGCCAGCCGCGCGCCACGTCTTCACCGTGACCTAGATCATCCGATCCTTGCACCGCGACGCATCACGTCACGACCGTTCCAAGGTGATTCAATCGATTACGTTCGTCAAGCGTGCTGCACGGTAATCAACAGCGTAGCGGCCCGCCTTATACCCCTCAGCTTCCCCGGCAATCGGTCGCTGCGCCGAACAACAATGATTTCAATGGGATGATTCCGCGCGCCGCCAAATTCTAAATTTGCTGCTCAATTCGGAGGAAGCGATTTATAGGCTGCTGATCATTTCTTTCAGTAAATTTGGCTCAATCGGTACGATCTGTTTTCCTTCTTTCGTGTTTTGCTCGAACATGAACTTGAAGCCAAATCGATTCCCAATGCGCGCAAGCCTAGTTAGTCGGCGAGCCAGAAACAGCTTTGAAAGCTGATTTGGCTTCAATTTTTCGTTCCCAATCTTGAAAGCCTCAAAATCATTGTGATGCCACGCCCTAGCCGTATCGAGGGTGAGCGGCTTGGCAAAATCGTAGTAGTGCTGTTCGACGTGGTCATACGCCACGGACTGCATGCCTGCCATTGCGGCGACCCGTCCGACATAGGCGATGCGCTGATGTTTGTCCTGGCACCGTAAAATATACGCGGTGACCTTTTCTACCCCGGTCGGGAACTTGTTTGACCGCGCAACGCCGATAAAGGCGGCTTTTTGCACGTCAAAATTTGGATGCTCAAGAAATTTGAGGAGCCAGTTGAAGGCGTCGGCGTGGTGTGGATAGAACGACGTAAGTGCACGAATTCCGGATAGGACAACTTTATCGTGGTTCGAGTAGCGTGCGAGCGTATTGTAGATAAACGCCTTGTGCTCAGCGGGGCTAGGCGTACCAACCCGCATGAACAGCAGAATGTTCGTTCTGATTGTCGGGTCTTTGGTTCTATCGAAGACCGCCATTGCAATATTGAAGCTGGATCCTCGGCCTCCATCAGTTCGCAGTAGCTGTTCGACGCCGTTGACGGTGTTTGCCCAGTAGTCCGACGACAGTCGTTCGACGATCCGCAAATCATCGGGATGCTTCGAAAAGTATTGTTCCTGAGCCTGTGTGTGAGCGAACAATGAGTCGGACGTATCGGCCTTGTCGAGGATAGGCGCGCCCGTAACATTTGAGCCGTATGTTCGCCGGAGATCAGAGCCCGTGAAATCAAAGCCGGTTAGATTGCTATCGGAGAAGTCGACATCTGCAAGATCTATGAAGCGAAAATCTTCTTTGGGATCGAGGCCGAGAAACTCAGCCTGCTTTACAAAGTTTGTGCTGTCATACCGCAGAAATCTGTCAACGAGGTTCTTAGTATCGACTGATAATACTTCATCGGTTGGATTGATCGTCTTCAATAACTACCTCCGAAACAGAAAATATTACTACGCCATTGCCTGATTGGTTTGGTAGGCTCTTTGCAATAAGTGCTCCCACCATCTTTTCGTGATTCTTACTTGCGAACTTGAAGCGACTGAGTTTCGAAAGTGGCGTGATACGTAAGTCGCGCTTTCGCGCGAAGGCCTCAAGTTTTACAGCGAGTAGATTCGCGCCGGGCAAAGCTCGTACCTTGCAGAGCACGTCGTCATTCAGGTATGTGTCGTCTAGTGGCTTGCTTCCGCCGCCGATCATCGGTTCGGTCACTTCCCAAGTCAGGTTACCACGTGCTTTCACTCGTAAGAGGGACTGTGTTTGTTGCGCGGTGATAGATTCGGTCACTTTGACGCCAGCGCTTCCCGAAGCCTTCGCCGCGAATGAAGCAGAGGGCTGCACGCCGAGCGTTCCTTCAGCAGAGGCTGATATCTCGCCTTGACGGCTACGCTCGTCGGTCATCTTGTGTTCAAATTGAACGTCGTTCTGCTTTGTTGGTTCTCCGTGTCGAGACTTCGGAACTATCTCTAGCCCATCTAGATCAAGTGCAAGCACTGCCCGATCAAGTTCGACTGAAAATTCAACCGCCTCGTCCGTGGTTAAACTGATGTTGTGGACGCGTAGTTCGGCCCTTACTTCTCTATTGCCGTCTTCGACGCTGCCAACACGCATCAGGACTTCAATCAATTCGGGCACAGCATTTCTGTTGTTGGCCATTCTGCGAGGTATCCTAGGACAAGAATCGCGTCATTCAACCGTTGCGCGAGCCGGGTTGCAACAAAAAAGCGCGGTGATGCGCGCTTCTTTCGTAGAGTGCTGCGATGGCTGCCACTTTGGAATGCCTCACGATCGGTAATCACATCGACATTCCTGCATTACTGAGAAGAAACAGACGCAATGGCAAAAAATGGCCGGTAGCGCGCGAAGCGTACCGGCCCGACAAGAATAAAGTGCTGCTGTGACTATCCTGATGTCAATTTGCTGATCGACTGTTTGCGGTGATTGCCCATGCGACAATGAGTGCGGCGATTATGATGGGCGGTGCACCCGATAGAGCACCATAAATCGCGACCAACGAAACGCCGCACACAACGAGGATGACCGTCCAAAGCAGCCAATTGAAAAGCCGTTTCAGTATCCACCCGTTGACACTCGGCGCGATCATTTCGATTGCCAGCCAGATTAGCCCGATAGTCAGAGCGACGACCGTCACGTAAGCGGTAGTATCCATTTCTCTCATCTTGCTGCCCCTAGCGCCTCGCTCGTTTCTTGGTTGCGGTGGTCAAGGTCAATCACGTCGGATAGCGTGCGTTTGCCGGTGAGGGAAGCAGCGCAGTCCTTCATCATTGAGATGCCACAAGCTTTGGACGTGGCCGATCAATGACGATTTCTTGCAACCGATCCGCCCACAGCTTCAAGGCTTCACGCTTTTCATCGGCGTATTCATAGCGATTGTAGATCGCCGCAACGCCGCTGACTTTGCCTGACTTGTGGTTCAAAATCGCTTCCGTCACTTCCTGTGTAACGCGTAGTTTTGCGAGTTCGGTTGAAACCGTGCGACGCAAATCATGCAGGTGCCAATCCGGTAAACCCGGACAATGCTTTTCAAGGGCGATCTTTCCGTTTGAAAAGCCGCTGAACGGTGTGGTGCCGATCGTTGTGAATACGTAGTCGGACATTTTGTCGATTGAGATTGCCACTCGCGGTAGCGTCTTGATGATCGCGGTTGCCAGTTGCGGGAGCGGCACTATGTGGGCGCGACCGTTCTTAGTGCGCGATCCCTCAAACGTGATCGTATCGAAGGTTTCAGACAGTTCGGACCATTTCAGGTTCGCGATTTCGTCGCGTCGCTGACCGGTCAACAAGAGCAGTTTGACCAATGCTCCGAACGGGTAATCACAGGCTGTTGCGGCGTTCCACACAGCTTTGATTTCATCGTGTGAAAGTACACGGTCGCGGCTTTGCGGTTTAGGAGGCGAGTGGGCAAGTTCGATCACGTTGCGGCCGATGATACGAATGACGGCTTTCCAACGGAAGAATGTAGACAAGAGCGCAAACGCGTTCCGTCGCGCACCGGGATCAAGTCTATTGATCAGCTTTTCAACGTCGCGATAGTCAAGTGCCCGAATGTCCGTGACGTGCTTCCAGTGCGGTTTGATGTCCGTCTTTATGATGCGATCATATTCGTCGGCTGTGGATGCTTTGACGGGACGCCCTTTGAACCCGGTTAAGCGGGCGGCTTTGATAAATTCATCAAGCCAATATTCGAGGCTAAAGCGTTCCGTTTTGGATTGGCGTGGATCATGTCCGCGCTTTGCATCGGCTTTCACGCGTTCAGCCAACGCGCGCGCCTCCGCGACGTTTAGAACTTGCTTGCTAGACGGCCGGTCGATCCGCTCTAGGCCGGAACCTTCCTCGTCATAGCGCCCTAGGGTGACCTTTACGGCCTTGCCGTCCAGCTTCGTCCGGACGGCCCAGGACAACGCACCAGAAGGCTGCACAATGAGGTAGAGGCCGCTCACGGCGTCGTCAGGGACTTCCTGTCGGGCATCGGTAGCCTTCAAACTCTTGATGAATGCGGCGGCGCGTTTGTGCTGTGCGGGGAGCATCGGTTTGTCCGGGGTAAGCCGTGGGGTAACCATCGCCGCGTAATCGAGCGCAATCGAGAGTTACATAAACCGATGCTCAATGGAACGGTAAACGACTGAATCAGCAGCAATTTCATCGCTATTATCTCCCGCCACAGAGCCGGGGTAATCGACTGAAATAGGGCTGATTTTGATTACAAAACCGCTGCTCTACCGCTGAGCTAAGCCGGCGACGCCTGGAGAAGCGGGGCAGGCCCGGCCTATGCCGGGGCTGTCCGCCCGTGCGCGCCGCAATACCAGACTTGACCGGAAAGTGCCAGAACCCGGGATCCCCGATGCAGACATGAATCAGGCGGCCCGAGGGCCGCCCGATCTGTCGCGTTCGGTTCAAACCGCCTTATTGGCAGATGTGCCGGCGGCCGTCTTCGCCCTTGAACCAGGTGCCGGGCGTGCAGACGAAGCCGTTGCGCTGGGCGTAGGTGCGGGTGTCCCACCCCCGATTGTCCCAGCCGCGGTTATCCCAACTGTTGTCGTAGGCGTAGGCGTCGTTCGTGGCACGGAACGGGGCAGTTGCGATTGCACCCGCAGTCCCGATGGCTGCGCCGGCCACGCCAGCGGCTGCTCCGACCGCGCCGGCGGCGACGTCGGTCGGCCAGAAGCCGGTGCGGCTCCTGTTCCAGTCGTTATTCCAGTCACCGTTGGTGGTCTGGCGATAGGACACGCGACGATGCCGATAGCCGCTATCGGTGTACGGATTTCCCGGTCCGACGTTCTGGCAGTTGGCGTTGGGGAATTGCGCCGCGCAGCGGCCAGGATTGGTGATCACGGCCTGCGCCATGGCAGAGCCTGCCACCAGGGTCGCCGCAATCGCCGTGGCTCCGAGAAGTTTGACGTTCATGATTGTTTGGCTCCCGTTTTGTTGACGGGGGCTAAACGCCGAAGACGCCGGACGTTCCGCTGAAACCGCCGGATTTTCGTCGGCGACAGTCAAACGGAAGTGAGCACGGGCCATGGTTCCGGACTGCAGGATCCGGCGGCGTTAATGCTTCGCTAGTTCGCTTTGGCGCATTTGAGCGGCGCGCAATCCTTACACATTAGGCTTACCGGCAATTGGTGAGAGGGCCTTAACCCTCTCTGCGTCGCTATCGGGTAGGTTGTCGCCGAATAAATGGGGTCCCCTCATGCGCGCTGTGGCGCTCGCTGCCTTTCTGATCGGACTGCCCGCGACGGCGTTTGCCGGCGGCGGCTTCGATATCGTCGTTCCCGGTCGCCCCGGCGTGCCCATCATCATCAACAACATCGACGCGTCCTATGCCGTGATCGAGGGGACCTGGGGCCTGGGGAAGAACGTCCAGGTGCAGCCCACGATTTATGGCGGCCGCTATGTCGCCGAGCGCCAGCCCACCGACGTCGGCCATTACTATCCGACGCTGGGCCTGCGGCCCGGCTATGGCCGGCTCGAGGTCGAACCGCCCGCGAACCGCAAATTGCCCAAGCCGCCCGATAGCTATCACCAGAGCTGGGGCGCCCAATCGGCGCCGCTGCCGCCGCAGATGGACGTGCCCGTCAATCCGCCGCCGGTGATTCTCGCGCCTGAGTTCAACGACCAGCCGCGGCGTCCTCGGCCGCGGCCGCGTGCAGAGATGCCCGGCAAGCCGCCGGGTTAAGAAACGACAAAATCCAAAAAACGGAAATCAACAGGAGAGAGTAATGCGTCAGATGATTTCGGGACTGGTCGCGGCGGCTGCCGTGATGTTCGCCGCCACCGCGCCCGCTGCGGCCTGCGGCTTCGATCCGTGCCAGCCGGTCGCGCCGGTCTATTCCGGCTGTAACACCGGCTGCGGCGGTTATGGGGCCGGCTACAGCTACGGCTACGGCGCCTATGAGCGTCTCGCCGAGCCCACCACGCAATATTATCACGTCAACCAGGGCCCGACCTACACCGGCCCGGGCGCCTTCGCGCCGTATCCGACCTACCGTGAGGACGCGGTGGTTGCGCCCGCCAATTACGGCTACGGCCGTGGCTACGGCTATGGGCACGGCTATGGCTATCGCGCTGCCGCGGTCGAAGCGCCGGCCGCCTATCCCTACCGCCGCCCGTATTACCGTCCGTATCGCTACGGCTACGGCCCGCGCGCCGGCTATCTGCCGCGCACGCATTACGGCTACGGTCCGCGCTACGGCTACGCCCCGCGCCATGCGCCGTATTATGGCGGCCACCGTGTGCTGCGCCGCTATTACTGATCGCTTGATCGGTTGAGCCAACGAGACGCCCGTCCGCGATGCGGACGGGCGTTTTGTTTTGTTACCGCTTCATCAGCCCGAGCCGGCTCGCGCCGACATAGAGCGAGAGCACGGCGGCATTCGAGACGTTGAGACTCTTGATCTCTCCGGGCATGTCGAGCCGCGCCACGACGCTGCAGGTCTCGCGTGTCAATTGCCGCAGGCCCTTGCCTTCCGCGCCCAGAACCAGCGCGAGCGGCTCGCGCAGGGTGACCTCGGAGAGATCCGCGCTGCCTTCACTGTCCAGCCCGACAGTCTGGAAGCCGAGCTCGTTCATCGTGGTCAGTGCGCGGGCGAGGTTTTGCACCGTCACCATCGGGACCAGCTCCAGCGCGCCGGAGGCGGCCTTGGCCAGCACGCCGGTCGCTTCCGGACTGTGACGCGCGGTGGTGACGATCGCCTTCACCGCAAAGGCGGCCGCCGAGCGCAGGATGGCGCCGACATTGTGCGGATCGGTGATCTGGTCGAGCACCAGCACCATGCCGTCCTGCTCCAAATCCTCGATGTCGGGCGAGGGCAGGGGATCGGCCTCGGCGAGCAGGCCCTGGTGCACGGCGTCGGGCGACAGCAGCCGGTCGATCTCCTGGGGCCGGACGATCTCGGGCGCGACCGGGATCGCGATGTTCTCGTCCGCCAGACGCCTTGCGGCGTTCTCGGTCAGCGTCAGCTTGCGGATTTGCCGCTGGGGGTTGGCGAGCGCCATGGAGACGGTGTGCCAGCCATAGAGGATGACAGGCCCGTCGGTGTCCGAATCGCGATCGCGACGGGCCGGACGACCGGCCGATTTTCCGGGCCTGTTGAAGGGCTTAGACCCGCCGCGGGGGCCCCTCGGGTTGAATTTTCGATCCTTCATGGGCTCGCTTGTGTCACGGGTCCCGGAATATGGCAATTTGGGTGGTGTCGGGGGCGATTTTAGCTGTTCGCCTCGGTTGACTTTACCCCACCGCTTCGCCGATAACCGCGCCCGGTCGCGCCCCCATCCGGGCTGTCGCGGCCTTCACGTTCCATGGCCGTCTTCGGTCGCCGGCAAGGTCCGGCCCGATTGTGCTGCCGTCGAGCGGGGGAGTGTCCCGAGTGGCAAAGGGAGCTGACTGTAAATCAGCCGCCTTATGGCTTCGCAGGTTCGAGTCCTGCCTCCCCCACCACGCTTCGCCCTTCGGGCTGCGCGTGGCGCTGCCAAGTGATGCCTGAAGAACGGAGCGTGGTGTCCGGCGAAGCCCGTAGGGCGAAGACGGACTGAAGCGGATCCGATCGCCTCACCCCATCATCTCCCGCACCATCGGCACTACCTTCCGCCCATAGAGCTCGATGCTCTTCATCAGCTTGCCATGCGGCAGCGGGCCCGCCGAATACTTCAGCTGAAACCGCGAAATGCCGAGCGCCTTTGCCGTCTTGGCGATCTTGCGCGCGACCGTCTCCGGCGAGCCGACATAGAGCGAGCCGTGCTCGGCCTCGTTCACGAACTCGTCGCGGCCCATCGGTGGCCAGCCGCGTTCCTTGCCGATGCGGTCGCGCATCGCCTTGTAGTCGGGCCACAGCTCCTCGCGCGCCTGTTCGTCGGTCTCGGCGACATAGCCTGGCGAGTGCACGCCGATCGGCTGTGCCGGGCGGCCGAACTCCCTGAACGCGCGATGATAGAGCTCGACGAAGGGCGCGAAGCGCGCGGGATCGCCGCCGATGATCGCGAGCATCAAGGGCAAGTCGTAATGCGCCGCGCGCACCACCGATTGCGGACTGCCGCCGACGCCGATCCAGGTCTTGAGCGTGCCGTTCTCGACCGGGGGATAGACCAGCTGCCCGTTCAGCGGCGGACGCAGCTTACCTTCCCAGGTCACCGGCTTCTGCGACAGCAGTGCCGCGAACAGATCGAGCTTCTCCTCGAACAGCGCCTCGTAAGCCCGCAGGTCGAAACCGAACAGTGGAAAGGACTCGGTGAACGAGCCGCGGCCGAGGATCACCTCCGCACGTCCGTTCGAGAGCGCGTCCAGCGTGGCAAAGCGCTGGAAGACGCGGATTGGATCGTCCGAGCTCAGCACCGTCACGGCCGAGCCGAGATGGATCCGCCTGGTCCGCGACGTGATGGCGGCCAGCACGGTCTCAGGGGAGGAGATCGCGAAGTCGGCGCGGTGATGCTCGCCGAGGCCGATGAAGTCGAGGCCGAGCTCGTCGGCGAGCACCGCCTCGTCGACGACGTTGCGGATCACCTGTGCGTGCGGAAGCATCGCGCCGGAGGCGTCCCTGGTGACGTCGCCAAAAGTGTCCAGTCCGAATTCGAGCGGTGCGGTCATTGATGAGGTCTCTGCGGGCGCGACTTGCGCGCCTGTCACTGGGGGAGGGGATTGCTTTGGTTGGAGCTAAGCAGCAGGGACTGGCGCGCAATGCTGCTTCGAGAAACCCATTGTTTCCCTTTTCCGTGGTGTCGGGGCGCCCGCCGCCCGCGCCTCAGTCCGACCTGGCGAACATCTCGACCAGCGTGTCGCGCAGCCAGCGCTGCGCCGGTACGGTGTCGTTGCGCTGGTGCCAGAACAGCCTGACGATGCGCGGCGGCGCCTTGAGCGGAAGCGGCATGGCGTGCAGGAACGGCGCGTGCCGGGATTGCGAGCGCAGATCGCTCGGCAGCACGGCGATCAGGTCGGACTGGCGCACGATTTCGTAGGCGGCGCTATAGTGATTGACGGTCGCGACCACGTTGCGCGACAGCCCGCGCGAGGCGAGGAAGAGGTCGTAGGACGGCAAGGTCTTGCCGGCGAGGCTCACATCGACATGCCCCGCGTTGAGGAAACTGCGCGTGCTCAGCCGCTTCATCGCCGCGAGCGGATGGCTGCGCCGCATGAAGCAGGCGTAGTCGACGGTCCACAGCGAGCGCGAGCGGATGGCGGCCGGCTGCTGCGCCTCGTTGACATAGACGCTGAGGACGCAATCAACGCGATTGTCCTCGAGCTGGTCGGCGATCTCCAAAATGGTGTTGGGAACGGTGTGGATTCGCGCCTTGGGCGCGACCTTGCCGAAATGGTTCAGCAGGTTCGGCATCACCAGCGAGGCGACGTAATCCGACATCGACAGGCTGAACTCGGTCTGAGCACGGTGCGCATCGAACACCTGCTCGTCGAGCGCGCCGCGGACGGTTTCGAGCGCTTCGCCGATCGGCTCCCACAGCACCACGGCGCGCTGGGTCGGACGGATGCCGGTGCCGGACCTGACGAACAGGGGATCGCCGAGCGCGTCCCGCAGGCGTGCGAGCGCATTGCTGACCGCCGGCTGCGTCATCAGAAGCGCGTTGGCGGCGCGCGTGACGCTGCCCTCGGTCATCAGGGCCTCGAACACTTTCAGCAGGTTGAGGTCGAGCGAGCGAAACGACAGAACATTCATCCCAGTGATGTACTAGATCATGATTATAAATTATGACGATAATATCTCCTTGTCTATGGTTCCCCCGGGAACGAGCGGAGTGCCGGGCCGCCAGACAGAGGGGGACTTTCATGTCGATGATCTCGGCGCGGATCGAGCGCCTTCCATTCGCACGCTTCCACAAGCATCTACTGCTGATGGGCGGGCTCGGCTACATGTTCGACGCGATGGACGCAGCCGTGCTGGCGTTTATCCTGCCGGTGCTGCGCACGACCTGGAATCTGTCGAGCGTGCAGATCGGCGTGCTCGGCAGCAGCACCTATATCGGCTTCCTGTTCGGCGCGCTGCTGGCGGGCACGCTGGGTGACCTGATCGGCCGTCGCGCGGTGATGATGTCGGCGCTGGCACTCTATTGCGTCGCATCCATCGTCAGCGCTGCGGTGAACGACTGGTCGTCCTTCTTCGCCGCCCGCGTCGTCGCGGGCATGGGCACCGGCGCGGAGAGCGCGATCATTGCGCCCTATCTGGCGGAATTCGTCGCACGGCGTTACCGCGGCAGCTTTACCGGCGCGCTGGCCGGATTCTTCTCCTTCGGTTTCGTCGCGGCGGCCTTGCTGGGCTATTTCATCGTGCCCGCCTCTGAGAACGGCTGGCGCATCGTTCTGGTGATCACCGCGGTGCCGGTCGTCATGCTGCTGTGGTGGCGCAGGGCGCTGCCGGAATCGCCGCGCTGGCTGGAAAGCCGGGGCCGGGAGAAGGAAGCCGCAGCCGTGCTGGACAGGATCGAGGCCGGATTTGCGAGCCAAGGCCATGTCCTGCCGCAACCGGTCGTCGAAATCACGGCGCCTGCCGTGACTGGTGGGACGCTGCTTGCCAATTTCGCCGCGCTCCTCGCCGGCCGCCAGGCGCGCATCACCATTATGACCTGGATCATGTGGCTTACGATCACGTTCAGCTACTATTCCTTCTTCGTCTGGATCCCCGGCCTTCTGGTCCAGAACGGCATGAGCATCACCAAGAGCTTCGCCTATTCGATCGCGATCTATTGCGCGCAAATTCCCGGCTATTTCAGCGCTGCGTACTTCAACGAGCGCATCGGCCGGCAGGCGACGATTGCCTCCTACATGGTGCTCGGCGGCGCCAGCGCGCTTGGACTTGCATTCGCGCAGAGCGATCAGCACATCATGGTCGCCGGAATCTTGCTGTCCTTCTTCATGAACGGCACCTATGCGGGGGTCTATGCCTATACCGCCGAGGTATTTCCGACGGCCGTCAGAACCACCGGCGCCGGGCTCGCCTCCGCGATCGGCCGCATCGGTGCGATCGTCTCGCCGATCCTGGTCGGCTATCTCTATCCCAATTTCGGCTTCGCCGGCGTGTTCGGCCTCACCACGAGCGTGCTGCTGTTAGGCGCGCTCACCGTGGTGCTGATGGGCGTGCCGACACGCGGCCGTTCGCTGGAAGAGATCGCGGCAGGCGAAGTCGCATGAGGGATACGAAACACCGATCCGATCCGCTGCTCTGCGCGGTGGCGGCCGCGCAGGGCAGGGCGAATCAGCCGGATGCCCTGTACTCGGCGCTGGACGGCGCCCTGAAGTCGGCGATCGGGCACAAGCTGTTCACGATCCTGACCTATGACGACGACACGAGGGAAGCCGCGCGGGTGTATTCCAATCTGCCCGGACCTTACCCCGCGGGCGGCCGCAAGCACCTGGCGCCGGGGCCGTGGACCGAGGCCGTGCTCGACCGCGGCGAGGCCTATATCGGCCGCACCCGGGACGATCTGCGCGAGGTGTTCTCCGATCACGAGCTGATCGCTTCGCTCGGCTGCGAAAGCGTGCTCAACATGCCCGTGCGCTGGCGCGGGCGCACACTCGGCTCGCTCAATCTGCTCCATGAGGCAGGCTGGTACGTCGAGGACGATAGCGCCGCGTGTCTTCCATTCGCCCAGCTCGCCTTGCCCGCGCTGCTCATCCAGTCCTGATAGACAGGAAGTCGTCATGTCCCGTGTGCTCTTCAAGAACGCCGCTCTGCTCGATCCGCTTCAGCCGGACCTCCTGGAGGGACATCACGTGCTGGTCGAGGACGGTCTGATCAAGGAGGTCTCCGATCGGCCGCTCCAAGTGGAAACCGACCGCACCGTCGATCTGAAGGGCAAGACGCTGATGCCCGGCCTGATCGACCTGCATGTGCATGCGATCGCCGTCGAACTCAATCTGGCGCAGCAGGTGCACATGCCGAACGTGCTGGTGACGCTGCGCTCAACGCTGCTGCTGCGCGGCATGCTGCGGCGGGGCTTCACCACCGTGCGCGACGCCGGCGGCGCCGGCCATGCGCTGAAGCAGGCGATCGAGACCGGTCTCACCGACGGTCCGCGGCTGTTCGTCTCGGGACGTGCGCTCAGCCAGACCGGCGGCCACGGCGACATGCGGGCCCGCTCGGATTATCTTGCCAGCGACGCACCGTGCCCCTGCTGCGTGCGTGTCGGCGCGCTGGCGCGCGTTGCCGATGGTGTCGACGGCGTGCGCAGGGCGGCGCGCGAGGAACTGCAGATGGGCGCCGACCAGATCAAGATCATGGCCTCCGGCGGCGTTGCTTCACCGACCGATCCGGTCGGCGCCTTCGGCTACTCCGAGGACGAGATCCGCGCCATCGTCGAAGAGGCGCGCGGGCGTCAGACCTATGTGCTCGCCCACGCTTACACCGCTGCCGCGATCGAACGCGCGGTGCGCTGCGGCGTGCGCACCATCGAGCACGGCAATTTGGTCGATGCTCCGACCGCGCAGCTGATGGCCGAGAAGGGCGCCTATGTGGTGCCGACGCTCGTCACCTACGAGGCGCTGGCTAACGAGGGTGCCCAATATGGCCTGCCGCCCGAAAGCGTTGCCAAGATCGCCGATGTCCGCGACGCGGGCCTGCGTTCGCTCACGATCTACCGCGACGCCGGCGTGAAGATGGGGTTCGGCAGCGACCTGCTCGGACCGTCGCAGCGTCTGCAGAGCGACGAGTTCCGCATCCGTGCCGAGATTCTCGGTCCCCGCGCCGTCATCGCCAGCGCGACATTGGTCGGCGCCGAGGTGCTCGGCATGGAGGGCAAGCTCGGCCGCATCATGCCCGAAGCCATTGCGGACCTGCTCGTGGTCGATGGCAATCCGCTCCGCGACGTGGCCTGCCTGCTCGGCCAGGGCGAGCACATCCCGATGGTGATGAAGGCAGGCAAGGTCCAGTTCGACCGGCTGGGGGCGCGTAGCTAATCCTATTTCGAGATGCGCACGACCATCTTGCCAAGCGCCCCGCGCGTCTGCATCGTCCTGAACGCTTCCCGGAAGTCATCCAGCGCGAAGATGCGACCGACCACAGGCTTCAGCTGGCCGTCGACCAACCAGGCCGTCAGCTCCGACATCAGGCGCTTCTGCACCTCGGGCTCGCGGATTGGAAGCTGCGCGAGGTCGACGCCGAGCAGGGCGCCGCCCTTCAGCAGTGGCAGGTTGAATGGCAATGCAGGGATCGCGCCGGCGGCAAAACCGACCACGAGATGACGGCCGCGCCAGGCGATGGAGCGAAAGGCCTGTACCGAGATCTCGCCGCCGACGGGGTCGAAGATCACGTCGGCGCCGTGTCCTTCGGTCAATTCCTTCAGCGTGTCGCGCCAGTTGGTCTGCGTGTAGTCCACCACGGCGTCGGCGCCGTGCTGTCGCGCGAACGCGCGCTTGTCTGGTGTCGATGCCGCTGCGATCACACGGGCGCCGAGCTGCCTGCCAATCTGGACGGCCGCGATTCCCGTGCCGCCCGCTGCGCCCAGCACCAGAAGCTGTTCGCCTGCGCCGAGCGACGCGCGCGCACTCAGCGCATAGAGGGCGGTCAGGTAATTGGCACGAAACGAAGCGGCGACCTCGGCGGCGACGCCGTCCGGCAGGGGATAGAGCGCTTCGGGGGTGACGACGATCTCTTCGGCAAGCGCGCCCGAGCGCGTCATCCCCATTACGCGCATCCCGGGTTGATAGCCGCCTGGTGCGCCGGGGGCTTCGTCCACGATGCCTGCGAATTCGGTTCCGGGAATGAACGGCAGGGGATCCTTGGTCTGATAGCGCCCCTCCATCTTCAAGCCGTCCACAAATCCGATTCCTGCAGCCTCTACCCGGACGCGCAGCTGTCCGGGCCCGATGCGTGGAGACGGAACGTCCTTCAGGGCGATTTGATCGATCGACGCGTATTGCTCGACGACGACGGCTTTCATGTCGGACCTCTGTTGTCCAGTTATGCTGACACGTCTCGACACCAGCCTCTTGTGTCTTACCGCCACATTCCGCGCATCCGCGCCCCGATGTCGACCTTCGGCCCTTGCGCCGCCGTGCGGGCCGCGCCTGCCCCAGCCTTCGGCCAGGCGGTGCGCTCGAACAGATAGACCAGCGGCTCTGGGATGAAGCGGGTGCGCGAGGCGTAGACGTGGCGGTCGCCCTTGGCTTGCTGGCCATGGGTGAAGAAGCGCCGCGGCACCACGAGGTGCAGATCGTCCTTGGCGCGCGTCATCGCGACATAGAGCAGGCGGCGTTCCTCCTCGAGCTCGGCGCTGGTGCCGGCGCCGAGATCCGACGGCATGCAGCCGTCGACGACATTGAGCACGAATACCGATTTCCACTCCTGGCCCTTGGCGGAGTGGATGGTGGAGAGGATCAGATAGTCCTCGTCGCGCAAGGGCGGCCCGGATTTGTCGCTGGCAGCATCCGGCGGGTCGAGAGTGAGCTCGGTCAGGAATTTCTCGCGCGAGGCATAGCCACTCGCGATCTGCTCGAGCTGCATCAGGTCGGCGCGGCGCGTCTCCGAATCCTCGTGGAGGCGATCGAGATGCGGTTCGTACCAGAGCCGCACGCGTTCGAGATCGGCCGGCCATTCCGAATAGCGCAGATTTTCGATGGTGCGGACGAAGTCGGTCCAGTCCGCGCCGGTGCGCGGCGGCACCGGGAGCTGGCCGAGCGCGGCGAGCGGATCGGAGCTCTCCGCCATTTGATCGAGCACGCGCTGCGCCGTCGCGGGTCCGATGCCCGGCAACAGATGCAGGATGCGAAAGCCGGCGACGCGGTCGCGCGGATTTTCGGTGAAGCGCAGCAGCGCCAGCACGTCCTTGACATGCGCGGCATCGAGAAATTTCAGCCCGCCGAACTTGACGAACGGGATGTTGCGGCGGGTCAGCTCGATCTCCAGCGGGCCCGAATGCGAGGAGGTCCGGAACAGCACTGCCTGGTGCTTCAGGAGCGCGCCTTGCTCGCGGTTGGCCAGCACTTCCTCGACGATGTAACGGGCCTGGTCGGTCTCATCGTGCACGGTGACGAGCTGCGGCTTTTGCGCGGAGCTGCGGTCGGTCCAGAGGTTTTTTGTGAAGCGCTCGCGCGCCAGACCGATGACGCCGTTCGCCGCCGCCAGCACGGGTTGCGTCGAGCGGTAATTGCGGTCGAGCGTGATCATCTCGGCGCGGGGCGAGAAGCTCTGCGGAAAATCCAGAATGTTGCGGACCGTGGCGGCGCGGAACGAATAGATCGACTGCGCGTCGTCACCGACGACGGTGAGGCCGCGTCCGTCCGGCTTCAGCGCCAGCAGGACCGAGGATTGCAGGCGGTTGGTGTCCTGATATTCGTCGACCAAGACGTGATCGAAGCGGCCGCCGATTTCTTCCGCGATCAGCGCATCGCTCATCATCTGCGACCAGTAGAGCAGCAGGTCGTCGTAATCCAGCACGTGCTGGGCCTGCTTGGCCTCGACATAGGCCGCGAACAGGCCCTTCAGCTCGGCCGCCCAGCCTGCGCACCAGGGATAGTGCGCCCCCAACACCTTCTCAATCTCCATCTCGGCATTGACGCAGCGCGAGTAGATCGACAGGCAGGTGCCTTTGGCGGGAAAGCGGCTCTCCGTCTTCGACAATCCGCGCTCGTGCCGGACCAGATTCATCAGGTCGGCGGAATCCTCGCGGTCGTGGATGGTGAAGGCAGGATCGACGCCGATCCGCTCGGCATATTCGCGCAGCAACCGTGCGCCAATGCCGTGGAACGTGCCGGCCCAGCTGAGCGCGTCGCGCATGATCGCGGCATTGTTCTCGCCGAGCACTTTTCGGGCGATGCGCTCGACCCGGCCGGCCATCTCGGCCGCGGCGCGGCGGGAAAACGTCATGAGGAGGATGCGGCGCGGATCGCTGCCCGCGACGATCAGATGCGCCACGCGGTGGGCCAGCGTGTTGGTCTTGCCGGAGCCCGCACCGGCGATGACGAGCAGCGGCGCGCCCACGGTCGCACCATCGGCCACGCCATGCTCCACGGCGCGGCGTTGCTCCGCATTGAGCGTGTCCAGATATGTCGCCACGAATCGCCCCGGTGAAACAGCCAGAGTCGGCGATCCCGCTGCGAATCGCAATGCGTCTGGACGGGACCGATGTTAAGACCTAGGGACAAGACGGCCCAAGGTTCCATTCCGAAAAGCGCCACCCGGCATGACCGAGCTCAAATCCGACCAGTTCGAGATGCGACGGCTGGAATCGCTCAGCAACACCATCTTTGGCGTCGCCATGACGCTGCTCGCCTACGATCTGCCTAGGGCCGCGGTCTTCACCAGCGCGCCGGACTGGAACGATCTCGCCCGGGTCTATTCCGGCAAGCTCGCGGGTCTTGCGCTCAGCTTCATCATCGCCGGCGTGTTCTGGATCAGCCATCACCGGCGGCTGGCGCGCCAGCCCGTCGGCAGCCGCGGCGCGGTGATCCTCAATTTGTTCTTCCTGCTGTCGATCGTGCTGCTGCCGGTGACCAACGGCCTCTACACCAACTACGCCACGAGCAGTGCGGTCGCCGTGCTCTACGGCCTGCACCTGACTGCAATCGCCGGCCTCAATGCCTGGCTGTGGTGGAGGATCTTGGGCGGCTGGCGCCAGGAGATCATGGCCTCGTTGTTTCCGCTGCTGGTGTTCATCCCGGGCACGGTCGTTGCGGCGTTCGCGCCGCAAGTCGCGCCGTTCGTGTGGTTCATCGCCTTCGGCGGGCTGCTGATCCAGCGCTTCTATGTCGGGCCCACCGGGACGGACAATTAGGCCTGCCGTTCATTCGCCGGAGGGCGTCGCGCCGAACCCGTCGGCCGGCACGTAAAGCTTGACCGGGCGGATTTCGTAGACCGCTGAGGGATTGACCTGGCGCAGCGTTCGCGCCGCCGCGATCGCCTCCTCTTCCGTGTCGTACTCGGCGAGGTGGAAGCCCAGAAGCTGCTCCTTGGTCTCGGCAAATGGGCCGTCCAGCACGACCCCCGCGCCGGGGCCGCGCAAGGTGCGGGCCTTTCGGGTCTCATCCAGGCGGGCGGCCGGGCCAAAATGCCCGCTTGCCCGGAGGGGAGCCTGAACCTCGATGACCTTTGCCACGACCGCGGCGTCCTTCTCGGGCGTCCAGGACAAGATCTCGTCTTCCACGTGATAGGCCAGGATGGCGTAAAGCATCGTCACCTCGTTGATTTTCGCTGCGCGCGTCCAAAGGACGTATCACCACCGTCGCAGCCGACAATGGGGCTGCGGAAAATATTGCGTCGCGGGTGCGGCGACGAAACCTTCCCGAAACCCGATTGCGGCCGAAAGGTGTGAACGCCGCGCGAAATCGGCGCGACTGATTGCCACCAAGAGCACTTCGGAGGCGGCCATGTCGACCATCAAGATCATCTGCGACGCGCGTCGGACGGGAAAGTCGGAGCTTGCGGATCTGCACGACCAGAGCGGCCACCATCGCTATTACGACAGCTCGGCCGAGAGCGGCGGCGAGCGCATCGTTGAAAGCCGGCGCGGCAAGCGCCCGCGCGCAATGAACGTTTGCGGCTTCTAAGCCCAATGCTTGCGAAACAGCCTGCGACCATGAACGTCGTGCAGATATCGATCGCCGCGATGCCGTTCCTGCTCTCGCTCGCGAGCAGGTCCGGCAAGGCGATGGCGCCAAGCCTGCTGGCGGGCATCTTCACCGTGCTTCTCGGCAGCGAGCCGCCGCGGGCGGCCATGGCCTGGTGCTCGGGCTGTTGATCGCGGCGGTTGCGGTGCGGGAGCGGACTCGCACGACCTGACCGCGTGTCACATCCCGCTCAGCACCTGCTTGATCAGGGTTTCCCGCAACCGGGCGATTTCGCCGCTCGCCTCCATCTGCTCGATCATCCTTCCGACCTTCGGCACGAGATCGCGATGCCGTTCATGCAGATGGTGGTAGATGCTGATGCGCTCGAGGGGTGGTGAGAGCGGATGGATCCTGGCCTGGAGATTGAGCTTCCTCACCGCAGCCAACCCGCTGAAGAGGTCGGTGACCATCACGTCGATGCGGTCGGCGTCGAGCATCTTGACCATGTTGTCGAGGCTTGTCGTCGCCGTGACCCGGGTCATGCCGCGCGTACCGGCTTCCGACGAGCCGACGCCGCGTACGATGCCGATGCTGTAGTCCCTAATTGAATTCCAGCCGGCGACGTCGAACTGCAGTTTCGTGGTGAAGACAGTAGGCTCGATGTAATTGATCGCAGGTGTCACCTGGATCAGCGTCGGATAGTCGCGAGAGAGCGTTCCGATCCGCTGGACCTCGCCGTCGACCTCGCCGGTGCTCGACAGCGCGAGCGCGCGCTTGCCGGGCACATCCTCGAATTCGAGCTTGATGTTCAGCCGGGCATAGACCGCGCGGAGCATCTCGCCGCCGACATATTGATCGGGGATATCGGCGATGCGCGCCAGCCTGATGACCTCTTGCGCCTGCGACGGGCCTGCCGCGAGCAGCAACAGGCAGACCACGACTATCCGCCTCATGACGCATCTCCCTGGCCATGCCTCTTGGGCGTGCCCTGCTACCATCGGATTCCGGTGCCGCGATCTACCGGAGATGGCGGCTGCGCCGGTCCGCAACGTTGAGAGCGCGTTCCCGCTGTATGGCGGCTCCGGACTTTCACCGATGTCATTCTAGCACGCGAGGTGGTAGTTTGCCTGGGAAGCCTGCTGCTGGGCGCAAGATATGACCCCGTCGAGCTCAAGCCGCCCAAGGGCCAACAGGATCATCGGCCGACAAGATCGCCACGTGTATCGCGTGCTGAGGCAGCGCCTCAACCGTTCACCTGCTCGCGGCTGCGATCGGTAAGCTGAGCAGGTGCCGCCATTTTCGAGGACATGGTGCATGGGCGACGCAGGTGACGATGATATCAAGCGTGGCCGCGCCATTGCGCCGGCGGCTTCGAAGCAGGATTTGACCGGCATCGGCGCCCCGTTCGCGCCTCCGATGTTCGCGGCGCTCCTGTCGCGGATCTTCAACTGGTCGCGCAGCGGCGTCGGGCCTCGGCTGCTTGCCGCCGTGCTGCTGTTCTCATCGGTCGTGACGCTGACCCTGACCGCGCTCCAGCTCTATCTGGATTACAATCGTGAGGTCGGACTGATTGAGACGCGGCTCGACGAGATCGGCCGCAGCACTACGGGCAGCCTCGGAGAGAGCCTGTGGAATCTCGACCAGAACCAGCTCAAGCTCCAGCTCGATGGCATTCTGCGGCTGCCCGACATCCGTGCGGCGGAGGTCCGCGAGATCGCCGATCGGCCCAATCCGATCCGCGTGGAAGTCGGCGAGCGAAACACTCGTTCGATCATGACCCGGGAGTTTCCGCTGAGCACGATGGTGCAGGGGACCTCGCGTGCCATCGGCACGCTCCGGGTCGAGGCGACGCTGACCGACGTCTATCAGCAATTGTTGAACAGGGCCCTCGTCATTCTGGCAAGCCAGGCGGCAAAGACGTTCCTCGTCTCGTTGTTCATCATCTACATGTTTCATCTGCTGGTGACCCGGCATCTCGTCGCGATCGCCGAGTACGTCGGCAAGTACAGCCTCGGCCGGCCGCCGCCGCCGCTGCGCCTGGAGCGCCGGCCGCCTGACGAGGCCGACGAGCTGGACAAGGTGGTCGTTGCTTTCAACGCCATGTGCGCCAACCTCGAACATGCCTATGGCGAGCTGCGCGCGCCAATGGGAATCTCGAGCGCGACCTGAAGATCCGGCGGCATGCCGAGGAGAACGCCCGCGCGAGCGAACAGCGCTTCCGTGACTATGCCGAGACCGCATCCGACTGGTTCTGGGAGACCGGTCCGGATCACGTGTTCACCTATATTTCAGATCGGGCCGGTGCTTTCGGCATGGACCCCAAGGCGCTGATCGGCAGGCGCCGTTCAGACGCCGCCTTCGACCACGATGCCGAGCCGCAGAAATGGCGCAGTCACTGGGCCACGCTGGATCGCCACGAGCCGTTCCGGAAGTTCGAGTATCGCGGCCGCGATGCGGCTGGCCGCGCGCACCATTTCAGCGTTAACGGCCAGCCGGTGTTCAGCGCCGATGGACGCTTCATGGGGTATCGCGGTTCGGCTACTGATCTGACCGAGCAGCACGAGACGGAGGAGCGGCTTCGCCAGTCGCAGAAGATGGATGCGATCGGTCAGCTCACCGGTGGCGTCGCGCATGACTTCAACAACGTGCTCACTGTCATCACCGGCACCATCGAGATCATCCGGGAGGGGCTGGCGGACAAGCCCGACCTCGCCGCGATCGCCCAGCTCATTGACGATGCGGCGGCGCGAGGCGCGGAGATCACCTCGCAGCTCTTGACCTTTGCGCGTAGGCAGCCGCTGGAGCCGCGCGAGATCGACGTCAACGGCCTCGTGCTCGAGACGGCGAAGCTGTTGAAGCCGATCCTGGGCGGAAACATCGAGATCGTGACCCGCCTCGCGGACGACGCCTGGCCGGCGATGGCCGATCCGTCGCAGCTGTCGTCGGCGATCATCAATCTCGCCGTCAATGCGCGGGATGCGATGCCTGGCGGCGGCACGCTGACGCTCGAGACCGCGAACCGCGAATTCGATGGCGCGGATGGTGCTGGTGACGGCGATGCCACGCGCGGCGCCTTCATCATGGTTGCGGTGGCCGACACGGGCCATGGCATCCCCGCCGACATCCGCGACCGCGTGTTCGAGCCGTTCTTTACCACCAAAGGGGTCGGTCGCGGCACCGGGCTCGGCCTCAGCATGGTCTACGGCTTCGCCAAGCAGAGCGGCGGCAGCGTTGCGATCGAGAGTGAGGAAGGCCGCGGCACCGTGATTCGGCTGTTTCTGCCGCGATCTGCGGGCGGAGCGCAGGCCAGGACCGGCTCGCTCCAGGCGCCCGCGGCGGCACGCGGGCACGAGACGATTCTCGTCGTCGAGGACGATCCGCTGGTGCAGGGCTATGTCATCGCCCAGCTCGGCAGCCTCGGCTATCGCATCCTCGCAGCCGGCGACGGCGCAACCGCGCTTGCGCTGGTGCAGCAGGGCGCCCAATTCGATCTGCTGTTCACCGACATCATCATGCCCGGCGGCATGAACGGGCAGGAATTGGCCGAGGCCGTGTGGCGCCTCCGCCCGGGGATGAGGGTGCTCTATACGTCCGGCTATACCGACAACGCCCTCGACCACGAGGGTCAGCTCGGTCCCGGCGTTGCGCTGCTGAGGAAGCCGTACCGGAAGGCGGACCTGTCGTTGAGGATCCGCGAGGTCCTCGCCGGCGAGCCGCCCGCCTGAGCAGCCGGCGCGCGATGCCAACGAAAAAGGCGCGGCGGGGAAGGCCCCCGTCGCGCCCGATTTCTTGCTCGCTGGTCCAGGGCTGAGAGCGCCCCGATGCCAAGCCTCTATTAAAGGCTTAGCGGGCGATCCCAGCGAGGTGACAGCGCTTGGTAAAAGACACTGGATCACCTCCTTTCGTTGGTTGCGGAAGATTTCAATATAGGCGGCAATTCCGGCGTTGTTAAGGGGAGGCGGGTCGGGAGGAACCAGCGGCTGTTCGTAGGGCCGGGCAGACGCTGGAAGCCGTCTCTTAGGCAGTTGATCTTGGGCAGTTGAGACCGCCGCCCGGCCGTGTTAGGGAGCCCCTGTCGCGGGTGTAGCTCAATGGTAGAGCAGCAGCCTTCCAAGCTGAATACGAGGGTTCGATTCCCTTCACCCGCTCCAATTATTTCAATAACTTAGCGCGTTAAGGCCTTTCCATTCTGACAAGCCGCGCATTCTCATTCTGACAAACGTTCCTTTCGCTTGTTTTGCACGGCGCTTGATGCGTTTCATTTGCGCATCTTGCTTTGCCTGATCGTCGTCGTGCAGATAGTGCGCCATAGCTGCCGTCGACGACCACTGACCCTTCTTCATTAGCTGCGTTTCCGTTAGCCCGGATGTGCTTGCTTCGGTCGTGCCGCCGTGGCGGCCGAAAGAGGTAAAAGTTAGCTCGGGCCGTAAACCTGCAGCCAAGATAATTTTCTTCGTGATGCGTTGGACTTGAGTCAGCGTCTCGCCCTTGCCAAACCAGGGTAGACTGCTCCCATCACGTCGCAACATCAGACCTCCTGTCGGACGCAGCTCCTTGATCGCACCGAGCTCTGCCATTAGCAGCGGGTAACATGCCTTCCCCTTGGCTTCTTTGAAGAGCTTTCGAAGAGCTGATCGACGAAAGCGGTGTCAATACTTGCGACCCGGCGCGTCCCCAGTCGTCGGCCATCTTGCAAGATGTACTCACCGATCATTTTGATGCCAGTCTCATGAACCCGGCACTGACCGGGGCTCAAAGGCTGAAGTCGCTTAGCTGTCTTCTGGGGACCACGTTTGACGGTAGAGATGAAACATCCAATCTACCGTGCCGATGACCACGCCAATGCCAATCGCATTTTGCGTCCTCGCCGCCCATGCGCCAGCTATCTGAAGCTCGACCTGAACAGCACATCCTGCAAGAACTCATCCTGCAGGATGCGGTGTACATACTGCCAGCAAGAGATGTTAGCGGCAGACGTAGCTGCCGTTAACCAGAACGCGGACACACGCGGTGCCCACCGCAGCCGCACCAACTGCCGCGCCGCCTACGACCGCACGCCTGGTGGTGCGCCGTGCAACGCCGGCCACTGACACGGGTGTCAAGGGGCGTCCGACCCGTGCTTCTGCCCGGCCTAGCGAGAGCGACAGGCCTTCGTCGGCCGACCAGTCGATTGAGCCGGACACTCCGAGGGCGATCACGGCACCTGCGAGTGATAATTTTGTGAGCATGCCATGCTTCATGATGGTTTCCGTCCTGTGAGAGTGAATTTGGATCGCTCATGGTTCGCTGCTCGGACCATTGATCAAGGTCAAGGAATCGCAAGAAAACGGTGCAGCTGGTAAGCGCGGGCGACACGCGAAGACGCTTCCAGCAGAATGGGGGCGGGAGCGAGCTTCTCCGACTCTTTACTTCTGCACGCAGAGCGGTCTCAGCGTCTCGTCGCTGCTGCGCGCTTTCGCGTATTCCATCAACGCCATCCGGGCTACCTCGCAACGCTCTGCGCTTGAAAACTCTTGTGTCGATATGACGGCGCCATTCGCGACGCCAAGCCAGCTGATGACGACCAGAACATAGGTCATGGTATCCTCCCCCTAGGCGTCGATCTCCTGAGCGCAGATTGGCGCGAGAGGCGGCGGCTCAATGAGCGCCGCCCATCGCGCCATCATCAAGCTCTATTGGCACACATACATGATGCCATCACCGCCCTTCACCAACGAGCGTGCGACGCATCCGGTGCCGTTGCGCGCCGCATACGGCCAGCCGCTATAGCCGTAGCTCCACGGCCCGCCGAAGTAATAAGCTCGCACCGCGTACCAGGGCAAACCGTCATTCGTGTAGTAGTGACCGCGATAATAAGGAGTGACGTACAATCGGGCGGCCGCTTGGGCGTTGTCGAGTCGCAGCGAGATCCCGCTTCGGTCGGTCAAGCCAATGAACAGCGTCGTGCCGCATACGAGCGCGGCGACGGCAATCTTCCTTGCGCTTATCGACTTCATGGACGTTCTCAAAAAATGAACTTCAACGCCACAACACCAACGCCACAACAGGGCGGCGATTTGCGTTAGATCAAGGGAATCAAACAAATCGAATCTGCTTCTCCTTCGAATTCGCAGGATCAGTTCGGATCAAATAATGCGAATCTGGAGGATAGCACTCCAGCCCGACAAGTGCGGCCCACCATCGGAAAGCTCGCTGTCACGGTGGCAGCGCCGGCTCTCTCTGCACTGGAGCCAAGTATGCAATTGTGCGAGTGCTTTTCGCCAGAATGCTTCAGGCAGTCGGGGACGAGCTCGGAGACGGCATCGCGGTTCGGGATCTGCTCTTCATCAGCTCTGCCGATCGGTTCGTAGGATCCTGTTGCGCAGCGACCAATTTGCTGAACGCAAAGAAGAATCTGGCGACGACACCCTCGTCCGATCCGCGCTCATCACGAAGCGCCTCTGCCGCCATAAGCGACCAGCTTCTTGCCTCAGCCATCCAGACGGTGCGGTTTGCCGCATCCTCGCTTGCGAGCTGCCGACAAAGTGCTGCGCGCGAACTCAGCTCGAATTGACTCATCATCGTCCCTCCCTGCCAGAAGCTCGATGTACGCGGTGAGAACTCTGCGTTGCGTGCCACGTCTCTGCAATTGACCTTCCGGTCATTGTACCAAGGGGCATGTCACAGCCACTGACCAAGCCGCGCGATACTACGCGAGGCGGTGTTGCGAAAATTCAGTTTGTTGATCTGGCTCAAGCGACGCCGCATTCGAACGCGGTGAACATTAGCCTGCTGCAGCGTGCGTGCGCTTACCAGTGAAGCGCCACCGATGCATCAGCAAGTGCTTCACCAGGGGCGCGCCGCGGCGGAAGCAACGGCGGCTCGATTTAGGCAGCCATGCCCATGCAGGTCGCATTTCTTCGCCAATCCTGCCGCCGTGGCCCGTTGCTTGCCAGACGAAGGTCTGCGGCGGCAATGGCGCCGACAATGCCCATCTCGCGATATCTGGTCTATGTCGGCGGTGCGTTGCTCGCGATGCTCTTCGTTGTGGACGCCCTGGTGCAGGATCGGCCTGCCATCCACGGTGGAGCTGCGCGCTCCGCGACCATCCGCATCCATTCCGATTGGAAATTGCCCGAGCGGGTCGTTCTCGACACTAGCCTGCCGACGATCGTCGCAACCGACATCGCCAAGGTCGAGCCTGGTGCCCTGCCGGGCGCCGACCTCTCACAGAGGCGCGCTCGCGAGGCCTTCGCTCAGCTAGGAGCAGCCGATGCCGAACGACCGCCGGCGCGTCCGTCGACAAAAGCTGATGTGAAGCCGCAGCGTCAAAACAAAAGTGCGCGGAGGCACATCGAAAAAAATATCCGCCTCGTCGCGCGGCCGCCGCAGTACGGCTGGTTTGGCAACCAGGTTTGGTGAGCGTCTCCGATCGTCGCATCTTCGGCGTGGGGCGCCTGCCATCGATACTATCAACGAGTGCACGTCGAGGGATTGCCCAATCAAATGTCCTTCAAGATCGGGAGTAACTGACATGAGTGAAACGTCAAGGTTTGAACGGTTAGATCGTCGCGGGGCTCTTTCATTGCCCGGATGGGCCGCTGTACTCGGATTGGCGGCACCCGGCACGGTGCTGTTAGGAACAGAAGCGCCGGCGCAGACGATCGGCATGGAGCGACGCCAGGAGAGGCGGGGAGCCCGCCACGAGCGACGTCAGGAACGGCGCACGGGCCGGACTGAACGCCGCCAGGAAAGGCGTTCAGGGCGCACGGAGCGCCGTGAAGAGCGGCGCAACTAGGACGTCAACATGCTCTCACCGATCATCGCTCGCCGGCAGAAGTCTGCTTGATCGCGATCCGGAAGCTGGCGGATGCCGCAGACCTGCTACGTCACATTCGAGGTGCACAAGCGTGGGACCTTGCCGAAGCGGCGAAGTCCACGGGAGACACGCACATTCGAGAGCGAAGCCGAGGCGCGGGCTTTCGCGCGAGAGAAATTCAATGAGGGATTGATCGTGTTTGCAGGCACGCTCAATCCCTTTTTGCCACGACGGCTGATTCCCTCGAGCGACATTCCGTCCTGGATAGAGCAAGACCGAGGCGGCGAGGTTGGCGGCCACGATGACAAGCGCGAACCGGAGAAATAGGCAGCATGTCTTGGTGCTTCATGCCGATGTCACGTTCGAAATGTCTTGAGTGTTGCCATTATGGCACGTGGAGTTTGTGCCCTCGCCCGTAGAGTTTCAGCTGGAAGTTGGGGGATGATCGCAGTGCAACAAGCCACCGTTCGAGCAATCAAAAAGCGGCCGGCAAGGAGAGCATGATGAAAAGACTTCTGCTGACAACCATTGGCGTGGTGACGCTGGCCATGGGACCCGCCATGGCTGCCGATATGGCCGTGAAGGCGCCGCCCCCGGCACCGATCATTCCGATCTACAATTGGACGGGGCTCTACATCGGCGGCAATGGTGGCTGGGCGCAGAACCACAGCTGCGTCGATTTCCTTGACGCGGCCGGCGTCGCCGTCGCTTCCGGCTGCCGCGATCGTTCCGGTGGTGTTATCGGTGGCCAGCTTGGTTATCGCTGGCAGGCCAGCCAGTGGGTGTTTGGTCTGGAAGCTCAGGGCGATTGGGCGGATCTCAGCAATCAGCGCGTCAGCCTGTTCGATCCAACGCTCTCCACGCGCGCCAAAACCAGCGCTATCGGCCTCTTCACCGGCCAGATCGGCTACGCCTGGAATGCGTCACTGCTCTACGTGAAAGGCGGCGCTGCGGTGACAGACAATCGCCTCAGCGTACTTGATACTGCGACCGGCGCCGAGCTCGCGGCGCAAAGCGCAACCCGCTGGGGTGGTGTCATCGGTGTCGGATTCGAGTATGGCTTCACGCCGAACTGGTCGGTGGGTCTCGAATACGACCATCTGTTCATGGGGCACCGGAATAATTCGTTTACGGTCGCTGATCCGCGACTTGCTGCTTTCGTGAACGATCGGATCACCCAGGACGTGGATATGCTCACCGTGCGCTTCAACTACCGGTTTGGCTGGGGCAGCAATCCGGTCGTCGCGAGGTACTGAACTTTCCTGGTCTGATGTCTTCAGGAGGCCGGCAGCGACGCCGGCCCTCATTTTTGCGCTTTGGCGCGTCCTATCCTCGGCGCCTGCCAACGCGATCGACCGGACCGCCGCGATTGGTCGGTGTGCCGGGCCGCACTGCTTCTCGTGCGCCAGCGCGCGCGACAGGACGCACCCCCAGGACGACGCCCGGTCTTGCAACGCAATGCGCGGGATAGTCCACGTATTGGCAGTATGCGACGGCGTTGGCGCTCCCAGAACTCGTGAAGACGAACCCGACCGTCATCAATGCAACTGCTAATGCGATGGATGGCTTCATTTTTGGCCTCCTGTTTTTGGAGCCGTAGTGGAAGCCTGCGCGTTGCGGACGTTACCGGCAAAACGGTTCGTCTGCCGCGAGAATCGTCCGATGCGGCTCTCGCGCCATAGAATGTCGATCGCTCAAAACTGTTCGTGCTGGAGCGGTTGGATTCCGTCGAGCGGCCGGGTTGCTCGGGCGATCGAATACACTCGGTTTCCTTACACGATGTCTTCCAATGATAGCCTGATCGAGGAGGAAGGATTGCTGTTGCGGGCCGCCGATCTCATCGGTCAGCTCGGCGATCCCAACTACCTGAAGAAGTCCAACGCGCTGTTCTACGAATTCGAGGAGATCGGCCTCAACAGGACCTTGGGCTACGCGACGCCAGCGGACATCGTTTACAAATATCCGCCATTCTATTGGAGTAACGTAGCTCCCCAGATCCAGCCGGCGATACGTCATCTCAACGTGACGTCCCGAGGCCGGCAATGGATAGCGAGTCTCTACGGCAACATATTTCGGGCCGAGCGCGAGCTGACTCTGTCTGGACCTCAGCCCTAGAAGAGGCTCGACGCTTGATCTGGATCAAGCGTGCGGCGTGAGAGCAGGGGCTAGTTCGCCTCAGCATGCGCGGCATGGCTGAAGGCGCGTCCGTGAAAACACTCCGTCAGATATTCTCCGGAGACGAGATCATCCAGCTTCTGATCCGACTCGGATTGCTGGGGCTGCTGCTCGTCTGGGCGCTCCTCCTGGTCCGTCCATTCATCCCCATTTTGGCCTGGAGTGTCGTGCTTGCTGCTGCGCTGAACCCGGCGTTTCGGCGCCTCAGCGACATTCTCGGCGGACGGCCGAAGCTTGCGGCGACGATCCTCACGCTCGTGAACCTGGCTGTGGTGATCGGACCGGCGACCTGGCTGGGCATGGGCGCGGTCGACGGGATCACCGATCTTGCCGCCCAGGTGACGGCCGGTGAATTGCATGTGCCTTCGCCGCCGCAGTCGCTCAAAGAGTGGCCAGTCATCGGGCCTCAGCTCTTCGATCTCTGGGATCAGGCGACGACCAACCTCCGGTCGCTCTTGCGCGCGGTCGTGCCCTATTTGAAGCCATTCGCGTCCACCTTGCTTGGGTTTGCCGGCAATGCTGGTGTGGGAACGGTCAAGTTTCTGCTGTCGGTGGCGGTGGCCGGCGTGCTGTTTCCGTATGGACCTCAGCTCGTGGCCGCAGGGCGCAGCTTTCTGTCCCGCATCGTGCCGGACCAAAGCGAGCATTTTCTGGACCTGGCAGGAGCCACGATCCGTGCGGTGGCTCAAGGCGTGATCGGCGTTGCCATCATCCAAGCCTTGCTGGCGGGAATAGGTTTCAAGCTCGCCGGCATCGCCAGCGCGGGCCTTCTTGCTTTCGTGGTGCTGTTGCTGTCGATCGTGCAGATCGGCGGGACCATCGTCATCCTGCCGGTCATCATCTGGATATGGACCGACAAGGAATTCCCGATCGCGCTCCTACTGACGGTGTTTCTCGTGATCGTGTCGGTGCTCGACAATATCCTGAAGCCGCTCGTCATGGGGCGCGGCCTGACCACGCCAGCGCTGGTCATCCTGATCGGGGTGATCGGCGGAACTCTCTTCCACGGAATCATCGGCCTCTTCATCGGACCGATCATTCTGTCTGTCGTCTGGGAGTTGACAGTCGCCTGGATCCGCGCTGAACGGGCTGCGCCCGCACAGCTGGCAATCGAGCGTTGACCTCGATGAGCTCGATGGAAGCTCTCGGGTGAAGATACGACGACCGGTCGGAGATGGTGGTGGATATGCCTGGCTCGCCCGCTGACGTTGCTCGGACCATCAGAGTCGATGCGGGGCGTCGGCATGCTGCAAAATTTGCGGTGTGAGTGCCATGGACACCATCCTTGTCATCAATGCCGGCTCCTCTGATCTCCGATTCCAGATCTACTCTGTCGAAGGAGAAGGCAGGCTACGGCAACGGCTCAAGGGGCAGATGGACGGCATCGGGCGCTGTCCGCGCTTGCGGGCGAGCAAGGCTGGCGGTGGTCCGCTCGCCAATCGCGCTTATCCAGTCGAAACAGTGCCGGATGTTGCGGCTGCGATGGACATCACCAGCACCTGGTTGCGGGACGAGCTTCATATAAATCCGATTGCAGTCGGGCACCGCGTCCTTCACGGCGGTCCAGAGCATGACCGCCCCGTCTTAATCGATCATGAAGTCATGGCCCGCCTGGAGCGGTTGACCAGGTCCGCACTTTTTGATCTGCCGCACAACTTGGCGCCAATCCGTTCCATTCTGGCGAATTTCCCGGCAATCCCGCAGGTCGCCTGCTTTGATGCCGCATTTCCCCGAACGCATGCCGCAGTCGCCGACCATTCTGCGGTTTCTCCGGCGAGCCGCATTCCGGTCCATGTCATCCCCTCCGACGAGGATCTTATGATCGCCAGGCACACGCTGGCACTGCTGATGAAGGGTAGCCCGAGAGCGCCAAGCTGAGCGTCATGACCGGGCTCCTTGGTGGCCGGGGTGCGGGCAATGAGCGTACACGCCCGCGCCACGTTGATCTGCATCAAACGCCCGCATCATACCGCGGGCCGGATGGCAGCGCTGACCAACCAAACCCCGGCAGCGTCGGAGGGAGCTCGCGATGGCTGTCCAATTTCTGCTCGGCACTTTCATTAGCGTGATCAACATCATGATTCACGCGCTGGTGACCGTTGCAGCGATCGACATCGCCCGCAGCGCGGGATTGAAGCATACAATGCGGCCCCGATCTCACATGATGGCGGTGATGGTCACGATAGCTGTCATTTTGATGGTTGCACACACGGTCGAGGTTCTTGTCTGGGCGCTGGCTTACGCTCTGGTTGGTGCCGCGCCCGAGGGGAGCGAGTTGCTGTATTTCACCTTCGTGAACTACACCACGCTGGGCTACGGCGATGTCACGCCAGTGCAGGGATGGCGGCTGACGGGGCCGATGACTGCCATGAACGGCATTCTGATGTTCGGCTGGTCGACCGCAGTCCTGTTCGAGGTGTTACGCAAGACCCTTGAACATCTCTCGGCAATCGCGGCGCCCGGCTTCAATTCTGGAGATCATCAAGAGCTGCGAGCTGATGCCGGTCCAGGAGCATGATCTGCCGCTGGGTGTTGCCGATGAAGCCGAGGATGCCGAGGTCGTGAAGGCGGGACAGGGCGCGGGACACGGTCTCCAGGGTCAATCCGAGGTAGTCCGCGATGTCGCGCCGGGACATTGGCAGGGCCAGAATTCCTGCGGCCGTTAGCCGCGTATCCATCTCGAGCAGGAAGGCCGCCACCCGCTCCAGCGAGGTCTTGCGGCCGAGCAGCAGCATGTGATCTTCCGCATGCTGAAGGTTGTTGGTGGTCATGCTGAGCAGGTTTCGGGCAACCATGGCATCGCCTTCTGCGACGAGTTCGAGGCTCTGCCGTTTAACCAGGCGTACGGTCGTGTCGACGATCGCTTCCGTTGTGAATCTATGCTCGCTGCCGTTTTCGAGCCCGAAGATGTCGCCAACCAGGTGGAAGGCGCCGATCTGGCGACGCCCGTCTGACAGGAGCTTGTAGCTTCGCACGGCGCCTGATTTGACCTGATAGACGTATTCGGCCGGCTCTTTCTCGCCGTAGATTTCGGTGCCCTTTTTATAGGTAAATTCGTTTAAACTGATGATCGGATTTGAACTGGTATTCAGGCCAAGCTCGCGGAGTGAATGATGCCGCGAGGAAGCGTCGGCAGCGTTGCGAACCAGCATGGTCAACTCCCGAACTGGTGCTGACGCGATAATCGCGAGCAGCTTATTTCCGTCACCGGGAATACGGAGCCGCCGATAAATCACCCTTCCCGCAAAGGTTGTTTAAGCCAAAAGCAGGCTTTGCAGCCATTGTCTGTAGGTGCATTGTACCAAAGTACAGGGACGGCGATGGTGCGCTGGATGAGAAACCTGTCAGAACATCTGTCGGATTGCGCGGCGTAGGCTTACGTCGCGCATTCCGCCCGAAGTCGTGCCACTGCGGGCGGGCTGCTTTCATTGATGTTGACCGCGGGCTGCGAGGCGTCTTGAATTGCTTCTAAGGCTTGCGCGAGCGGTGGTGTTCTGCTTGCAAGAACAGGTCGGGAGGAAAACATTGCCTGGCTTCGTCTATGTGGTCGACGACGACCCATCGTTTCGCACCGCCATCCAGCGTCGGCTCAAGCTTGCCGGCTATGAGGTTGTGACCTACGCGTCGGCGCAACAATTGCTCGAGGATCCCCCGGGCTCCGAACATCCGGGCTGCATCCTGCTCGACGTGCAGATTCCGGGCCTGAGCGGCCCTGAGTTGCAAGCGTGCCTCGCCCAACGACCTTCGCCGTTGCCGATCGTGTTCCTGACAGGGCATGCTGATACCGCAACGACTGTTCGCGCGATCAAGGCCGGCGCGGAAGACTTTCTGACCAAACCAGTATCTTCGGAACAGTTGATCGACGCGATCGAGCGCGCACTGGTTCGACAAGAGGTGGTGCGCGGCCAACAGGGCAAGCTGGATTCGTTTCGTGCTCGTTTGACGTCTCTGACGCGACGCGAGCGACAGGTCTTCGACCTCATCGTGCGCGGGAAGATCAATAAGCAAATCGCTTACGAGCTTGGAACCACCGAGCGCACCGTAAAGGCGCATCGGCACCAGGTGATGACAAAGATGCAGGTGCCGTCCTTGGCCGAGCTGGTCTCCGTCGCCGAGCGGCTCGGACTTCTGAGCTCGCAGCCGGCGTGAACCGTCGGACTGTTTGCGGTAGGTGACGTCAATCTCGCGATCAGACCTGTACGATAGGACAATACGAAATATTGTTGACAGATTCTGGCAACGACTGCCTAGTTGGCCGTTGGATTTGCGCAGGAACATTTGCGGCGCCTCGTCGTTGTGAGGCGGGTGCAGAGTGTTCGATGAGAAAGCTCACCCATTGTTTGCACGCAGGTCAATATACGTTGTGGATGACGATTCATCGATGCGGCGAAGCATGGAGCGGTTGCTGCGGAACCACGGCTTTACCGCGGTTGTTTTCGAGTCCGCCGGTGCATTGCTTAGTCATGGCCACCTCGAAGACGCGTGCTGCCTCGTGCTGGACGTCAATCTGAACGGCGAGTCGGGTATCGCCCTGCGGCGCAAGCTGGCAAGTGACGGCGCTAAGGTGCCTGTCGTCTACATCACGGGCAACGACAGCCAGGCAAATCAGGCGGCCGCGATCGATTCCGGCTGTGCGGCCTATTTGAGCAAGCCCTTCGCGGCCAGCGAGCTGATCGCAACGGTTGAACGCGCCTGCGCCAAGAGCGCTTGAGTTGTTCTCACCTGCTCACTCCTCGATGTCCTGCTCCAGGATCTGTGCAGGCGCGCCTTTGTGAGCCGGGCCGAACTGTGCCAGCGGCAATGACGTCGTCAGAGACAGAAGGTTGGAGTCGGTGACCTCAAGGACGAGAGCCGTGCCGGCATCCATGTCGTTGATGAACTTGGGATCGGCTGCGTCGGCGGCAATGCAGGTATTGCTCAGGCACCAGGTGTAAGGCAATGACTGGACGTTGGCCCCGTCGATCGTCAGCTTGACCGGCTTCTGCAGATACATGCCGACGGGAACAAACACTTGTAGGCGCGCAATGGGGTCGCCGTCACGCTCGATGAGGTCCACGCGGATTGCCATCTGACCCGTAGCAAACCGCCCCGTGATCGAGGTTCGGCACAGCATCGGCGTTCCTGCAGGCCGTACGCAAAGCTTTGTCCAGCCGCCATAGGTGATGTCCTTGGCTTCGCGCTGCCCGCGAGGTGCGATTTCGGCGGACTTTACCTCTGGGGTCGGCTTTGGCGCGGCTATATTCTGCGCTGAAGCTGGTCGGGCAACAGCCGCCGCGAACAATATCGACACGCAGACGAGCGCACGCCCGGACAAAAGCACTGAAGTTGCGTCGATCATGTTCTGCCTCCAGGCGCCAGCTCTGCGGCTATTTCTGCGCGTCAAGGAATCGTTCGACGAGCGGTGCCCACATCGGAATCGTGTAGGGCAAGCCGATGAGGAAATGTCCGTCGCTGACGGGCCGAACCACATAGGCGAACATAGGTAGCGGCAGTGGCAAGGCCCAGACCTCTTCCTGGATACGAACATTGTGGTCGGCGCCTCCCGGGGCTAGAAAGCAGGCCAGGATGCTCAATGCCGCGGCGAAGTAGGTCACTGTCGAAGCATGCCGCAGGTTCACGCGCGCCTCCTTCAGCCGGCGAAAGTGCTGGCCACGATGATCGGTCCAAGCACGGTGAGCACAACGTTGCCGACAGCGTAAGGCACGGCGACTCCGAGGACGGGGGTTTGGCTTTCTGCAACTTCGCAGGCGCCGGTCACGGCGGCGTCGACCGTCATGGCGCCGGCCAGCGCTCCGCAAATGATGACCGGGTTCATGCGGAGCACGCGATGGGCAAACAGGGTGGTCACGATCAGCGGCACCAGCGTGACGACCAGGCCCATGCCGACCAGTAACAAGCCGTGCGACTGGATCGCGACCCAGGCCGCGTGGCCGTTGCCGAGCCCGATCGCGGCGATGAAGCCGCCGAGCCCGAGGTCGCTCAGCGTCTGCTGCGCTGCGGGAGGCATTGCACCCATCGTCGGCCGCCGAGAGCGCAGCCAGCCGCAGAAAAGCCCTGCAATCAGGGCGCCGCCGCCACCTCCCAACGTCAGGGGCACAGACCCGATCTTGACGCTCACGAGACCGGCAAGCAGACCTATGGCAATGCCTGCGGCAAGGAATGCGATGTCGGTACGGTCTTCGGAGCTCAGGATCTGTCCAACCTGCGAGGCGGCGCGCTCGATGTTGCGGGTGCTGCCGACCAGCGTCATGACATCACCGACATAGACGCGGGTCTCCGCGCTCAAGGGGACCTCGCGTCCCATCCGCGTCAAGGTGCGCAGGAACACGCCGCGCGCGGCGTCGCCGACGCGGTCGGCCACGTCCTTGACGGAGCGGCCGTGGAGCTTGCGATTGTCGACGAGGACGTCGACCACATTGCCTGGAAGAGCCTTCAGGATCTCGTCGGCGTCGATTTCGGTGCCAACAATCGGCTTTGCGGCGACAATGGCCGCCGTGCGACCCGCGATGACGATGTCGTCGGCCGCTTCAAGAACCGTGTCACGATGCGGCTCGACGTCAGCTCCCCCGCGCACGATCCGCTCGATTACACTGCGGCTGCCGATCTCGTCTTCGACGGCGCCGACCGTGCGTCCCGCCGCTGCCGACACCCGGTACGCGCGCGCCTGGAACTTTCGATAATGCAGATTTTCGGTCTGCGGCGGGTTTCCTCCTGACAGCTCCGCTTCCAGCTTCGCAGCCTCCGCCTTCAAATCGATCCGCATCAATTTCGGCGCGACAAAGGGTACGAACAGAAGCGTGAGGATGTAACCAAGGACGTACGTCACCGCGTATCCGGCGGCGATATTCGCCTCCTGCTGCTCCAGCACGTCCTTGGCGAGCCCGAGTTGGGCCAGCGCGCCGGACGCGGTGCCGATCACCGAAGATTGCGTCAGGGCTCCCGCAGCGAGCCCCGAAGCGGTGCCGGGACCGAGTGCGAATGCCTTGGCAAATATGAGAACGATGACAAGCCCGGTGCCGCCAAGCACGAGCGCGAGGGCGACCTGCGCCAAGGTCCGGATGCTCAGAGAAGCAAAGAACTCTGGCCCCGACCGGTACCCGATCGTGAATACGAACAGGCTGAAGAGGATGACTCTCAGTAGCGCTGGAAATGTGAAGGTGCCGAGCTGCCCGATCAGGACCGCCACGATGAGCGTGCATGCGGTGGTGCCGATCGAAAATCCAAAAATACGGACGCGGCCAAGGATGGTGCCGAGCGCGACCGACAGCAGCAGGAAGATTTCCGGCGCGGCAGAGATGATCCACCTGACGGTAATCATGGCGCATTGCCTCCAGTAGTTAGGGGCCAATCTCGTTGCCGAAAGCTGGCGACAGTTGATCCAGATCAATCCTGGTCGGCGGCAAGCTCGCTTCTTGTGGAGCCTCAAGAGTCAAAGCCGACCTTCGGACATGAGCACGATGGATACTGCCGCTGCTTCGTCGATACGCCGCGACGAAACGGTGCCGATTGCGCTGCTGCTTGCCTTCGCCGGGGGCTATATCGACGCCTTTACGTGGATCATCCACGGCGTGATGGCCAATGCCCAGACCGCAAACCTTGTGCTGTTGTGGGTTTATGGCTCGATCGGAAATTGGACGAAGGCGCTGCACTTCGTTCCGCCGATCCTTGCATTCGCCGCCGGTATCCTGGTCGCTGCATGGCTGCGACGGGCAACCGGAGCGCGCGCCAGCGCGATCGGTACGCTGATCGAAATCCTGCTGCTGGTTACTATCGCCATCCTGCACAATCGCCTGCCGGATCTTGCGGGAACGCTTGGCATTTCCTTCGTCGCCGCCGTACAGAGCGCCGTCTTCACGAGGGTCGAAGGCGTGCTCTACAGCTCCGTCATGATCACGGGCAACATGCGGCAGGCGATTGAAGGTGTGTTTGCTGTAGCGTCTGGCGAGGGGGCGCTACGGCTCCCCGGCATTTTCGTTGTCTTGTGTATCACGTTCGGCCTCGGCGCGGCTCTTGGCGCCTTCGCGACCAAGCAGATCCCGAATTTGGCGCTCGGTGTCCCCGTGATCGCGCTGCTGGTTGTGCTGTTGCGTTGCGAAAGTCCAGGCGAGGAGGCCAGCTCATGACCTCATCCAACCGCAGATCGCGCTGGACTTTCCTGTTTCCGCCGGCGACATGGTTGGCGCAGTACCGTAGCGCTTGGCTGCGTTCGGACGCCATCGCCGGCATTACGCTTGCGGCGTACGCCCTCCCTGTGTCACTTGCCTATGCGACGCTGGCGGGCCTGCCGCCTCAGATCGGCATCTACGGCTACATGCTCGGCGGCATCGGCTATGCGCTGCTGGGGTCGTCGCGCCAGCTTGCAATAGGTCCAACCTCGGCGATCTCGCTGATGATTGCGGCGACCGTCGGGACGCTGGCCGGCGGAGACGCGGCGAAATATGCCGAGATCGCGAGCCTGGCCGCCTGCGCGGTGGCGCTGCTGTGCCTGATCGCCTGGTTGTTCAAGCTCAGCGTTCTCGTCCGCTTGGTGAGCGACAGTATCCTGGTCGGTTTCAAGGCCGGCGCGGGACTTACCATCATGATGAGCCAGTTGCCGAGCCTGTTCGGCGTTGCCGGAGGCGGTCACAATTTTTTCGATCGCGCCATCAAGCTCGCGGGTCAGCTCGGCGGCATCAATTGGCTGGTTCTGGCGATCGGAGCCCTCGCTCTCTTGTCCCTGCTTGTGGGAGAGCGGTGGCTGCGGGGAAAGCCGGTCGGGCTCACGATCATGGCGCTATCGATCATGCTGGCGACACTGCTTGGCCTTCCATCGCTTGGCGTGCCGGTGACCGGCAAAATTCCGGAGGGATTGCCGGCGTTTGGACTACCCAGCTTTGGTCTGTTGGAGCCGGACGAACTGTTCCCGCTGGCTGCGGGATGCGTGCTGCTGGCCTATATCGAAGGTGTCTCCGCCGCGCGCAGCTTTGCTGCCAAGCATGGCTATGCCCTTGATGTCCGTCAGGAGTTTTTGGGGCTTGGCGCGGCCAACCTCGTCGCCGCATTCGGCCACGGCTACCCCGTGGCGGGCGGATTGTCGCAATCTGCCGTCAATGACAATGCGGGCGCGCGCACGCCCCTGGCTCTGGTGATCTGTTCGACGACGCTGGCACTGTGCCTGCTGTTCTTCACGGGAGCCCTGACGAATCTGCCCAAGGCGGTGCTGGCGGCGATCGTCTTTGCTGCCGTTTACAGGCTGGTGGACATCCGCGCGCTGTTGCGGATGTGGCAGGTCAGCCGCATCGACTTTAACGCTGCGGCAATTGCGCTGGTATCCGTGCTGCTCCTGGGGATATTGCAAGGCGTTCTGCTGGCGGCGATTGCCTCGATTGTCCTGCTCCTGGCGCGAGCCTCACGTCCGAATGTCGCCTTCCTCGGCCGGCTCCCGGGCACCGGCCGCTACTCCGATGATGCGAGGCACGAAGGCGTCGAGCCATTGGTCGGTATCATCGCCTTTCGACCGGAAGCCTCGCTGCTTTACATCAATGCCGAAACAATCCTGGAAACAGTGTCGGATGCCTTGCTGAAGTCGTCCGATATCAGGCTGGTTGTCTGCGATCTCTCCGCTTCGCCCTACATTGATTTGGCTGGGGCGCGCATGTTGCACGACCTTCACGACAAGCTCGCCTCGGTCCATATCGCCTTCTGCATCGTCGGTGCACATGCACAATTGCGCGATCTGCTGCGGGCCGAGGGATTGGCGGAAAAGACCGACAGTGCGATTTGGCTTCGCTCGGTCGACAGCGTGCTCGGTGAAAGCAAGCAATCGTCTGATCCCATATCGGAGGATCCGGCCGGCGTGTTGGCCACCCGGCTCTGATCCGATCTCTCTCGCCTGCAATCGGAATCGGGCAACCACCTCGGACGATATTGCATCGCGAGGTGCTTCGGGTCTCTTCAAGATGCGCGTCCGTTGACTTGGATCAATAAACCGAGGTGAGCGGGCATCACGATCCGGCTGCGACCTCGCAAAGATCCGGAGAGAGACATGTCCAAGGACGCCAAGCCTGCAGAGAAGCGCATCGATCAGTTCATTTCCGGGCCCGGCGGACGGGCAGACAACTGGCGCGATCTGGTCGAAGCAGCCAAAGCATGGGCGCGCGGCGGCGACCGTGCGATGTTTGACGCGGCCCTGGCCGATCTCTCCGTGATAGAGGAGTTTCACGGCTATCCGGGGCTGCAGTTGATGGCGGCTTTGCGGGAAGCCGCCTCGGCCGGGGATGCGGCGGGTTCACTTGCTCTCGCGACGCGCATTACGCAGGCGTTGATGACGAGATCCTTCCGCCAGCTTGCCGGCGACTGGGATGCCAAGGACGACGGCGACGGTGATGCGCCCGAGCTTGTGCCGTCAACTTTCGGATCGCATGCAGCTCGGCGACCCTATTTCGAAACGCTGGTCGTCACCGGCGTCTCCTCCGAGAAGTGGCCAGCTCTCGCTGCCGAATGGCGCAAGTTGCGGCGTCCGGTCGATTCGTTCGTCTATGAGCCGGTGATCGTCGGAAGTCTGGAAGACGCCTTCTGCGCGACGATGCTCAACCCCAATATCGCCGCCGTCGTCATCAACGAGGGGTTCGCTCTGCGCTCGCGTCACGACGCGCCGGTATTGCGCACCATGACCGCCGCCGCGGGGATCAATGACGAGTCGGACGCGTCCGCGCTCCGGCTAGCCCACGTCATCAAGCGGGTACGTCCCGAGCTCGACATCTATCTGATGTCGAATCGCGACGTCGAGGAAATGGCGGGGAACCCCGAGGCCAATGTGGCTCGGCGGATATTCTACTCCATCGAGGAGCTCCTCGAGCTCCATCTCTCCATCCTCGAAGGGATCCAGGATCGATTCGATACGCCATTCTTCGACAACCTGAAGAAATACGCGCAACGCCCGATCGGCACGTTCCATGCGCTGCCGATCGCTCGCGGCAAATCTGTCTTCAGGTCGGACTGGATCCGCGACATGGGCGAGTTCTATGGCTTGAATCTGTTCCTGGCCGAAAGCAGCGCCACCACCGGCGGCCTCGACAGCCTGCTGGAGCCGACCGGCACCATCAAGAAAGCGCAGGACAAGGCGGCACGCGCGCTCGGCGCGGATCGCGTGTTCTTCGTGACCAACGGCACCTCGACCTCCAACAAGATGGCGGTGCAGGCGCTGCTCGGGCCAGGCGATATCGCGATCGTGGATCGCAACTGCCACAAGTCGCACCACTACGGCATGGTTCTGGCCGGCGCCCAGCCGATCTATGTCGAAGCGTTCCCGATGACCGAGTATTCGATGTACGGCGCGGTGCCGCTGCAGACCATCAAGCAGGCGCTGCTGAATGCGCGGGCAGATGGCCGGCTGGACCGCGTCAAGATGCTCGACCTGACCAACTGCACCTTCGACGGCCACATCTATAACACCCGCCGGGTGATGGAGGAATGCCTCGCGATCAAGCCCGATCTGATCTTCCTGTGGGATGAAGCCTGGTTCGGCTTTGCACGCTTCTCGCCGTTCCTGCGGCGGCGGACCGCGATGGGCGCCGCGAACGAGATCGAGGCCTGGATGCACGACCCGAAATCGGTTGCGGCTTACGAGAAGCAGCAGGCCGAGCTCGACAAGAATCCATCGGACGAGGTGCTGCTCAAGACCCGACTGATTCCCGATCCGCGTCAGATCCGCTTGCGCGTCTACCAGACCAACTCGACCCACAAGTCGATGTCGGCAATCCGGCAGGGCTCGATGCTGTCGGTCAAGGACGTCGAATTCCATACCGTCGAGCAACAGTTCAAGGAGGCGGTGTTCACGCACGCGTCGACCAGCCCGAACCAGCAGCTCATCGCGAGCCTCGACGTCTCGCGGCGTCAGATGGAGCTCGAGGGCTATGGTCTGGTAGCGAACGCGATCGAAATCGCGTTCGCGATCCGCAAAGCGGTCAACAACAATCCACTGATCTCGAAATACTTCCGGATTCTCGGTGCGGACGCGATGGTGCCGGCGCAATACCGCCAGAGCGGCTTCACCGACTATCTGGCCACCGGCACAAACTGGGCGAGTGTCCTGAAGAGCCTTGACGACGACGAGTTCTGCCTCGATCCGACCCGCATGACGTTGGTGTGCGGCACCGCCGGATACGACGGTACGCAGTTCAAGGGAATCCTGGCAAACGAGTACAACATCCAGATCAACAAGACCTCGCGCAATTCGGTGCTGTTCCAGTCCAACATCAACAATACCCGCAGCGATGTTGCGCATCTGGTGAGGGTGCTGGCCGAGATTGCGGGCGAGGTCGATCGTGGACTGGTTCAGGGTGGCGCCAATGCGAAGAAGACCTTCGAGGCGCGGGTCAAGAGCCTGATGACCGATGTGCCCGACCTGCCGAACTTCTCGCAGTTCCACGACAGTTTCCGTGGCGATGCCGGCACCAGGACCAATGAGGGCGATATCCGCAGCGGCTTCTACTCGGCCTACGACGCGGCGGGATGCGAATATATCCGGCTCGGCGATCCCGAGATCGACCGTCGCCTCAAGGCCGGTCCCGACCTCGTCTCTGCCAGTTTCGTGATCCCGTATCCGCCGGGCTTCCCGATCATGGTGCCGGGGCAGGTCATCACCCAGGAAACCATCGACTTCATGCGCAAGCTCGATGTGAAGGAAATCCACGGCTACGACGCCAAGGAGGGGCTGAAGCTCGTACGTGCCGAAGCCCTGGCGAAGATTGGCCGGCCCAAGCCCGGCGCCGCGCCGAAGCTGAAGGCGGCATCGTAATAAAGGGGACGGACATGCAGAGCTTTTTCACGTTCTTGCAGCAGAACCCGTTTCTGTTGCTGTTCTTCGTCGTTGGCCTCGCCGTCTGGATCGGCCGTGCCAGCATCAAGGGTTACGGCCTCGGCATGGTCGCCGGCGCCATCGTGGTGGGCGCAGCCCTTTCGGTTTGGGCGTCGGTCTACGGCGTGAAGCTTGAGCTGAACACGTTCGCCAAGAGTCTGTTCTACTATTTGTTCATGTATGGCGTCGGCTTACGTGTGGGACCGTCCTTCATCAACAGCCTGAAGGGCGACGGTCTCAAGTTCTGCATCCTGGCGCTGGTGTCGAGCGTTCTCGGTCTGGCGCTTGTCGTTATGCTTTCAAAGCTCTTTGCGCTGCCGATCGGCGCTGCCGGCGGCATGCTGGCGGGGTCGCAGACGATGTCCGCCGCGATCGGCTCAGCCGAGCAGGCCATCACCTCAGGTGTCGTCAAGCTTCCTGACGGCATGAAGCCCGAGGACGCGTCGGGCATGATCGCGCTGTCCTACGGCATTACCTATATCTGGGGCACAGTCGGCATCATCTTGATCTGCAAATACCTGCCGCGCTGGTGGGGCGTCGATGCCAAGGCGGCTGCCAGGCAATACGAGAAGGAATTTGGCGTCAAGGATCTCGAGGGTGGCGGCCTGACCGGCTATCGGCAGTTCGGCCTGCGCGCCTACCGGCTCGAAAATCCGGCCCAGGTCGGCATGAGCATCGCCAAATTCCGCACGATCAACCCGGAATACCGCATCGTCAACGTGGTGCGAGGCGGTCAGCCGTTGGGAGCCGATCCCGACGTCGTGCTGCAAAAGGGAGACCTCGTCGCGCTCGGTGGCGCGACCGAGCATCTGACCGACAAGATGGGACTGATTGGCCCTGAGGTTGCCGACGCCAAGGCGCTCGGCATTCCCATGGATCAGGCGGACATCCTGGTCACCAACAAGGAGATGGTCGGACGCACCTTCGAGTCCTTCCGTGAGACCGCGATTGCCGGCCAGCTGCAGGTCACCAAGGTCGAACGTGGCGGCGTGCAGATTCCGGCCGGTCTCAAGACGGAGTTGCAGCGGATGGACATCGTCTCGGTGGTCGGTATCAAGTCGGCCGTCAACGAGCTCGGCGAGATGTGGGGACGCATTGCGCGGACCAACACTTCGACCGATCTGCTGACGCTCGCCGCCGGCATGATCATCGGCTTCCTGATCGGGATGATCGAATTTCCAGCCTTCGGCGCCAAGATCGGCCTCGGCAATGCCGGCGGACTGCTGCTGTCCGGCGTGATCGTCTCGTCGCTGGTCTCCCGACTGCGCTTCTTCGGCAACACACCGAACGCGGCGCGCAATGTGCTGGAGGATCTCGGCCTCGTGGTCTTCGTCGCCATCGTCGGCATCAATGCCGGCGCCGGGTTGTTGGCGCAGCTCACGGGTGCGGTCGCGTTGAAGATCTTCGTCGCTGGCTTCATCGCCTGCACGATCCCGCCGTTCGTCGTCTGGGCGATCGGCTTCCACGTCTTCAAGATCAATCCGGCCGTGCTGATGGGCGGCGTTGCCGGTGCGCGGTCGCACTCCGGTCCGTGCCGCGAAGCCGCGGTGGAAATCCAGAGCTCCGTGCCCTGGATCGGGTTCCCAGTCGGCTACGCCGTATCGGGCATTCTGCTCACCGTGTTTGGCTACTTCGCGATGATACTGGCTCAATAGATCGGCATAACAACCAGAGGAAACGAATCTCATGAGAAAAGTCGCCATCCGTGTCGCCTTGACTGCTCTGCTGATAAGTGCCGGCTTCAGCACGCCGTCGCAGGCAGAGACCGGCCAGGTCGCCGTGGTCTTCACCAAAGGCGGATTCATCGTCGGCGTCGGTGGCGGCGAGGGCGTTCTGCTGCTGCGGGGCCACAAATATCCCTTCACCGTCTCGGGCATGAGCGTCGGCTTCACAATCGGCGCCTCGACCACCAAGCTGGTCGGCCGCGCTCTTAACCTGAGGGGGCCGGAGTCGATCGAAGGCTCTTATGCTGTGGGCGGTGCGGGCGGTGCCGTCGCCGCCGGCGCAGGTGCCGTTCAGCTGCAAAACGGCAACGGCGTGATTCTGCAGCTTAGCGGGCCGAAGGTCGGTGCGGAGCTGTCAGCCGCTGTGGGGGGCGTGACGATAGCTTTGAAGCGGTAGAGCGGCAGTCGCGCCGCTTCGGCGGTCGCGGCGCTCTAGCTTGAATGGCGGCTGCTTCTCTCATGCACATAGGTCAGGGAAGCGGCCGCAACTCAGTGCCACGTTCGGGTGCCAACCGCGTTCCGCGAGGCATCGTCGAAAGCGGATCACGGCACCCATATCGAGGGAGGACATGCCATGCTTCGTTATCTTCTGGCTCTTGTTGCGGCCGTCGTTCTTCTCACGGCCACGCTCATTCCCGATGATGCCTATGCCCGCCGCGGAGGTGGCGGTGGTGGCTATCGTGGAGGTGGAGGGGGCATGCGCGCCGGAGGTTTTCATGGCGGCGCCGTTCACGCCGGACGGATCCATGGCGGAGGCGGGCGCCACTATGCAGGAGGTCCGCGGCCAAGCCATCCGATCGCCGGTCGTCCTGGCCGTCCAGGTTACCCCGTTGCGGGCCGTCCCGGTCGTCCGGTCGCCGGTTATCCCGGAGGCTATCCGCGATATGGCTATCGAGGCGCGGCTTACGGTGCCGCCGCCGTCGGTGCGGCCGCCGCGGGCGCCTACGGATACTACAACAACAACTACAATAACGGTTGTTATCAGGACACGTACGGCAATTGGGTCTGCCCCAACCAGTATCCGTATTGAAAGAATGCGCTGCTGACGGACCCAGCGAAGTCCGTCGGCAGCATCGATCTGACCGTCAACGATCGGACCGCGCCCGCCGTGCGGCCCGCGATCACTTCGTCAATATCGTTCCGCGACGAAGTTCATCCCGCGCAAGGGGGCCTGGTCATTGTAACGTCCCTTGTCGGAGCGCTTCGGCAGCTTCACCTTGTCCTTCTTGATCCGCTTGTGCGGGATAGCCTCCAGGATGTGCGCGATACAGTTCAGCCGCGCCCGCCGCTTGTCGTCGGACCGAATGATGTACCAAGGCGCGTCCTTCGTGCTCGTCTTCTTGAGCATCAGGTCGCGCGCGCGCGAATAATCATACCAGCGCTTGAAGGATTCGATGTCCATTGGGCTGAGCTTCCATTGCCGCACCGGATCGTCGATGCGGGCGTTGAAGCGGCGCTCCTGCTCGTCCAACCCGACCTCGAGCCAGATCTTGATCAGGATGATGCCGCCGTCGATGGCGTACTTTTCCATTTGCGGGCAGAGCGCGAGGAAACGATCGTGCTCGGCGGGCGAGCAGAATCCCATGACATACTCGACGCCGGCCCGATTGTACCAGCTCCGGTCGAAGATCACGATCTCGCCCCCGGCCGGAAACTGCTTCATGTAGCGCTGGAAGAAAAGCTGCGTCTTTTCGCGATCCGATGGCGCCGGCAGTGCCACCACCCGGAACACGCGCGGGCTGACCTTTTCCGTGATCGCCTTGATCGTGCCGCCCTTGCCGGCCGCGTCGCGGCCTTCGAACAGGACGATGACCCGAAGTCTATTTTCCTTCACATAATCCTGAAGATGGCAAAGCTCGATCTGGAGCTTTTCGAGCTCCTTCTCGTAGTCCTTGCGCTTCATCCGCTCTGTGGCTCGATCCTTCGCCATGCTGCTCCGCCTTCCGTCAATCCGGCCGAAACGTGATCAGTCGCCCCACGAAATGATGACGCCGATATCCCCGGGCACGCCGCCAGGAAAGTCGATGACCTGATAGCCGATCCGGTAGCCGCGCGGCTTGAGGTATTCGGTCCAGAGCTCGAATATCTCTTTTGGAATTCCCGTCAGCGTTTTCTCCCATCCTCCCTCCATCTGGTTGATGGCGCGGCCCTTGTCGGTGCACAGGGTGTTCGGGAAGCGGTAGACCTGCACCTCGGTCAGACCGTTGCGAACCGCGCGCTGGATGATGGTCGAGGCGAGCTTGATCTTCTCCTCCTCGGTCTTGCCGGACGGCTTGCTCAGCCGCTCGATCAGGGCGCGCTTCTCGGCTTCGGCGGCGGCGGCGAGGCGCACATATTCTTCGGCCTTTTTAGTGTCTTCGAGCGCCGCTTCCTTGCGGATTTGCGCGGCGTGGGGGATGAGATCATCGATGCCGGGCATGACTGACGAGCTCCTGGCTTGCTGTGGGGTAGAGTCAGGGCTAGGCTAGGTTCCGCGCCGTTCGGACCTTTGATTCATATCAATCAATTTCTCGCCTGCGTTGCCACGGTCGTTGTCTAGAGCGCGTACTGCCCTCATTCCTTTTGGTGGAGAGCTACCGTTGACCGAGCAAATTCACCCGTTGGCCCCGCATCATCTGCCGTTCTATCTCGCGCCGGGAAGCGGCACGGACGTGCTGATGGTGGTGATGGGGATCTTCCTGATCGGCAGCGTGCTCTGGGTCGGTACGCTCTATTGGAAGCTGCACAGCCTCCCCGAACGAATGGCGCACAAGTCGCAGAAGCTGCAGTTCGAGATCGTGGCCGTGCTGGGCATCATCTCGCTCTTTACGCACATGCACATTTTCTGGGTGGCCGGTCTTCTGCTCGCGATGATCGACCTACCGGATTTCGGCACGCCGCTGCGGAGCATCGCAGGCTCGGTCGAGAGAATCGCTGACGCGGCGCCCGGTGAGGGCCGCGAGCCCGAACTGCCAATCCTGCCGCCGGTCGAGAAGCCGATCGTCAAGGGGAAGGAACACAGCCATGTTTGAGCTCATGTTCTGCTCTCTTCTGACCATCCTGCCGGACTACCTCTACCGCCGCTATGCCCAAGGCAAACGTTTCGGCAAAGAGATCACGTTCTTTTCCATTTGGTACGAATTGCGATGGGGCATCACCGGCTGCCTGATGCTCACGATTTCTCTGATCACGATGATCTTCTACTTTCATCCGTCGACGACCTCGGCCACGCTCTATTTCCGCACGGTGCCGATCCTGCCCGAGGGTTCGGGCCGCGTCGCGGAAGTCAATGTCGGCTACAGCGAGGCAGTGAAGAAAGGCGACGTACTTTTCAGGCTGGACAGTTCGAAGCAAAAGGCGGCTTTGGAGACGGCCACTCGCAAGATCGCTGAGGTCGATGCCGCGATGACAAGCGCGGAAAACGACGTGGTCAAGGCCGAAGCGCAGATCCAGGAAGCCAAGGCCAGCCTTCAGCAGGCCAAGGACGAGTTGGACGTGAAGACGGAATTGCAGCGCCGCAACCCCGGCATCGTCCCGCAACGCGATATCGAGAAATTACAGGTCGTGGTCAGCCAGCGGCAGGCTGGTGTGGACTCGGCCACTGCGTCCAAGACGTCGGCGACGTTGCGGCTTTCAACCCTGTTGCCGGCTGAAAAAGCGAGCGCCCAGGCGGCGTTGGCCGAAGCGCAGGTCGATCTGGACAAGACCTTCGTTCGCGCCGGCGTCGATGGCCGCGTGGAGCAATTCCTGGTCCGCACCGGTGATGTCGTCAATCAGCTGATGCGGCCGGCCGGCGTGCTGGTTCCGGACGGCGCCGGCCGGCGCGCCTTGCAGGCCGGCTTTGGTCAGATCGAGGCACAGGTGATGAAGGTCGGCATGGTGGCGGAAGCAACCTGCATCTCGAAGCCGTGGGTGATCATTCCCATGGTCGTCACCAGTGTTCAGGATTACATCGCAGCCGGCCAGTTCCGAAGCGGTGAGCAGCTGATCGAGGCGCAGAACGTCGGGCGGCCCGGCACGATCCTGGCCTTCCTTGAGCCCCTCTACAAGGGCGGCCTCGAAGGCGTGACGCCGGGTAGCAGCTGCATCGTCAATGCCTATACCAGCAATCACGAGGAGATATCCGCGAAGGAGACGGGCACGGGTCGGGCCGTCGCTCTGCATGTTGTCGACGGTGTCGGCCTCGTGCACGCCATGCTCTTGCGGATTCAGGCGCTGCTGCTGCCGATCAAGACGCTGGTGCTGAGCGGGCACTGACCGGCTTCGCTTTGGTTTGAATCGCACTTCGGTTCGGCGATGCGCCTCAGTTGAGCCGGTCTGGCATCATGAGCCAGTCCGACCACCCAGCGCATATTCACTATGAGGGCCACATGGTCCCTGCAAAAATGCCGATCTGGCTTCGTTCCTTCATTGTCGCCAGCGCTGTTGTGCTCGTGCTTGGAGCGGGCCTGTTCGGCTACCGCTGGTACTCTCACCCGACGACGCTGACCATCGCGGTCGGGTCGCTGGATGGCGAAGCCACGCGTCTGGTATCGGCGTTGGCGAGCCGGCTTGCCGTGGTGAACGCCCCGGTCCGGCTCAGACTGGTGGAAACGACCAACGCGGTTGATGCTGCCGAGCAGTTTGCGGCGGAAAAGGTCGAGCTTGCTGTCGTCCGCGGCGACGTCGGCGACCTATCGCAGGCGCAGGCTATCGTGGTTCTCGCCCACGCCGTTGTCCTGCTGGTTGCGCCGCCGGGCTCCTCCATTACCGAAATCGCTGGTCTGAAGCGCACCAGCGTCGGCGTGATCGGCGGCGAGATAAATCGCAAGGTCGTCGACGTCCTCAGCGACGAATACGGCCTCGGACGCGCCAACGTGACATTCCGCAATCTCCAACCGGCAGACGCGCGGCGGGCACTCGATGCCAAGGAGGTACGGGCGATTCTGATCGTCGTTCCTCTTGCCGAAAAGTATCTGGCCCTCTTGCGCGGTCTCTTTCTGCAGACGCCGAAGACCGCGCCGGTCCTCCTTCCCGTCGAGGCGGCTGGTGCCATCGCGGAAAAGCAGCGCGCCTATGAAAGCTTCGATGTCCCGAAGGGCACGTTGCGCGGTTCGCCGCCTGTCCCGAGCGAGGATCTTACCACGCTGCGGGTTTCGTTCTATGTGGTCGCGCAAAAGCAGCTCAGCGCAGAGGTGGCGGGCAGCCTGGCCGACGCGCTGATGAAGGCGCGCAGGGACCTGCTCGGCGAATTGCCGATACTCTCTCAAATGACCGCGCCGAGCACGGATTCGGACGCCTTTCTCCCGGTTCATCCCGGCGCCGCGGCATTCTACAACGGAACGCAGCAGAGCTTTCTGGACGAATGGGGAAACATCATCTTTCTCGCGCCCATGATTTTCGGCGGCCTCATCTCGGTACTGGCGGCTGCCTGGAAATTCCTTCGGGTAGGCGATCCATCGAAGGCCGAACGGGGGCTGGACTTGCTGTATGCGTTGGGTGTGCGGATACGCAGGGCGGAGGCAGTAGCCGAACTGTCCGATATCGAGGCCGAAATCGACCGGGTTCTCCAGGCTCAGCAGGCCAAAGCCGCGGCAGGAGACGAAAATGCGCTCGATGTCACGACCTTGAATGTCGCGGCGCATCGCCTTCAGAGCCTGATTCATGATCGCCGGGTTTTGCTGTCCGCGCTCCCGGGCTCCAGCGCCTGAGCGGCGCGGCCGGATCTCGACCGGATCAAACGTCGGGCCGCCGTGGAATGTATAGCGCGGACTTCGAGAGAGCTCCTTGTTCCTTGATCTTGATCAATAAAGGTCACTGATCGTCCAAGATGCTTGGCCCAATGAGGGTTCAAGGGAGGACGCGATGCTTCGTTGCGGTAGAACTCTGATCGCGATGGTCCTGCTCTTGGCGCCCGTGCCCGCGGCAGCCCAAACTGCGGACACTTCGGCCGCCACAGGTGCCCAAGCCCAAACGCCGGGTCAGCCGCGGGCGGCTGCCGAAATGCTCAAGCCCGAGCAGCTCGAAGCTCTGGTCGCACCGATCGCGCTCTATCCCGACGAGTTGCTTGCCAACGTGCTGGCGGCATCCACCTATCCTCTGGAAGTCGTTCAGGCCGATCGCTGGCTGAAAGAGCACAAGACTCTGAGGGGTGATGCCCTAAAGACTGAAGTCGAGAAGCAGCCGTGGGATGACAGCATCAAGGCGCTGGCCTCGACTGCTGAGGTCCTTTCCATGATGAGCGACAAGCTCGACTGGACCAAGGTGCTGGGCGACGCGGTGCTCGCGCAGCAATCGGATGTGATGGATGCGGTCCAGCGGCTGCGGACCAAGGCTTATGACAACAAGAAGCTGCTGACCACCACGCAGCAGAAGGTGAGCGTCAAGACCGAGGAAAGCAGGCAGGTGGTCGTGATCGAGCCGGCGGTTCCCGATACGATGTACGTGCCGTACTACGAGCCTGCGACGGTCTACGGCGCGTGGCCCTACACCGAGTATCCACCATATTACTTCGGCTACCCGTCCTACATCGGCGCAGGCGTCGTCGCGGCGGGTCTCGCGTTCGGCACAGCCTGGGCTATCGGTCGCTGGGGCAATTATTGGGGCGGCGGCTGCAACTGGGGTAACCGCAACGTCTATATCAATCACCGCACCACCAACATCGGAACTGGCTGGCAGCACAATCCGTCGCATCGCCAAGGGGTACGCTACAACAACGCCAACGTTCAGCAGCGCTTCGGCAATAGCAATCTGAAGGCCGGCGCCGCCGACCGCATGGATTTCCGCGGCCGCGACGGACAGCAAGTCTTGAAGCCGGGACAGGATCGGCCTGGTGGCGCAGATCGCGCTGGGGATCGTGCGGCAGATCGCGCTGGCGACCGAGGTGGCGACCGTCAAGGCGCCGGGGATCGCGCCAAGGCGGGAGGCGATCGCGCCAAAGGCGGTGGCGATCGCGCGGCCAAGGGCGGTGGTGCCAAGAATGCCGGCGCAAAGAGTGCTGGCCCTAAAGCCGGCGGCGCCAAGGGCGGGGGCGCCAAAGCCGCGAACCGCGGTGGTAGCGGAAGCGTGCTGAACGTGTCGTCGGGCCGCTCGGCGGCCGCAGCATCGGCGCGTGGTCATGCGAGCATGGCGAGCATGGGACCGCGCGGTGGCGGTGGCGGAGGTGCGAGCTTCGCCGGCCGAGGCGGCGGCGGAGGCTTCCAGGGTGGCGGAGGCCGTGGTGGTGGTGGTGGCGGCGGACGGCGTTCCGATATCGCGCTGAAGCATGACGTCGTTCTGCTCGGCCATCTCGCAAGCGGTCTTGGTTATTACCGCTTCAGCTATATCGGCAGCGACAAGGCCTATGTCGGCGTCATTGCGCAAGAAGTCGAGGACGTGAAGCCGGTAGCCGTCACCCGCGGAGCCGACGGCTATCTCCGGGTCTATTACGAAAAGCTCGGTCTGAAATTCCGTACCTATCGCGACTGGCTCGAGAGCGGCGCGCGGATTCCTGGCGAGGTGACGCCATGATGGGTTTGAAGTCGCTTCGTCTCGCCATCTTGCCGGCCATTATTGCGCTTGGGCTCCTGAGCTCGCCATCCCTTGCGCAGCAGTCCTATCCGACACCGGAGGATGCGGCAGGGGCGCTCGCTGCCGCCGTGAAAAGCGGGCCGGACCGGGCCATCCTGAAAGTCCTCGGCAGCGCTGCCGAGGACATCGTTTCCTCCGGCGACGAGGTCGCCGACGTCGACATCCGGAAACGCTTCACCTCGATGTATGATGCGAAGCATGCGATCAAGGCGGAAGGTAACAGGAAGGCAGTGCTGATGTTGGGTCCGGACGACTTTCCGTTCCCGATTCCGCTCGTCAACACCAGGACCGGCTGGGAATTCGATACCGCCGAAGGCCGCATTGAGGTCCTGTATCGCCGCATCGGCCGCAATGAACTCGACGCGATCCAGACCAGTCTCGCCTTTGTCGATGCCGAGAACGAATACGCCGACAAGGATCGCGGTGAGGGTACTGGCGTGTACGCGCAGCGCATCGTCAGCAGCGCAGGCAAGAAGGACGGGTTGTTCTGGCGCGACGACAGCGACCCGAGCCCGCTCGGTGCATTGGCGGCGCAGGCTTCGGCCGAAGGCTACAAGGCCGAGGAGGGGCCGGCGCCCTATCATGGCTACTATTTCCGCATCCTGAAGGGGCAGGGATCGAACACGCCAGGCGGCGCGCTGAACTATATCGTCAACGGCAAGATGATCGGAGGTTTCGCACTGGTCGCCTGGCCGGCCGAGTACGGCAATTCCGGCGTCATGACCTTCCTGGTCAACCATGCGGGCGTTGTCTACCAGAAGGATCTCGGGCCTCGGACCAAGGTCCTCGTTTCCCGCATCAGCGCGTTCGATCCGGACCAGACCTGGAAGAAGCTGGATGGTGTAAAACCCTGAGCGACGCACGCAGATCTTGCGTGGGCTTCTTTGGCGTTTGGCACGCCTCGTGCTGCTCGCACTCCTTATCCCGACGACCCCGTCGTTTGCACAGGCATCCGCGCAGGTCCGGATCAAGATCGTAAAGGCGGGGCTGCTCGTGGGCGGTGGCGCTGGGAGCGGCGTGCTGACCTATCGCGGCCGCCATCATCCGTTCCGCATCAGCGGGGTAAGCTTGGGTTTTACCGTCGGCGCTACCGTTGGGTGGCTCGAGGGCTGGGCTTCAGGCATTCGAGAGGTCAGCGATTTTGCCGGCGCATACAGCTCGGTCGGTGGCGGGGCTGCCCTGATCGGCGGCATCAATGGCGCTCAGCTGCGCAACGACAAAGGGGTCACGATGGTGCTGCAGGGACCAAAAGCCGGGGTGGAATTCGCCGCTAATCTCAGCACAATCATGATCTCTCTGAAGTGAGCGCGCGAAAGGCGGAATGGTCGTGACGGTCCCGTACCGTCATTGCACCGAAGCGGGGGCGGAGACGGGCATTTCCAGCTCGAAAACGGAGCCCCTGACGTCCGATTTGACCAGCCTCAGCTTTCCACCGCACCTTCCGACCAGGTTGGAGGAGATGGCCAGCCCCAACCCCATACCGCCTTGTTTCGTCGTGAAGAACGGATCGAAGATGCGCTCTTGGTGACGGGGTGTGATGCCGGTGCCGGAGTCTTCTACGGACAAATGGACCGTTGCGCCACCATCAAGGCTGGTTTTCATACGGAGCTGTCGTTGATCGGCGGGGACAGAACTCATTGCGTCAAGCGCGTTTTTGCAGAGGTTCAGGACAATCTGCTGAAGCTCAGTGCCGCCCAGAGCGACTGGGGGAATGTTGCCCTGAAACTCCGTAATTACTGATACGCCATTGGCAAGGAGATCGTGCCTCAACAGTCGCAGCGCAAGCTCGGCGACATCCTCGACGTTTGCTGAAGCGCCGCCCTGCGCCGTTTTGATTGTCATCTCGCGAATGTTCGATATGATGTCAGCGGCGCGGCTGCTGTCCGCTTCGATGTCAGACAGGATGTTTTCGAGGTCCTCCAATTCAAGGGGGGCAGCTCGCAGGTGACTGAGGCCTGTCGCAGCATTGAGCGAGATGGCCCCCAATGGCGATCTTAGCTCGTGGGCGATCGCGCCAGTGACCGCGTCGATGCTGAGAAGCCGGTTCGCTCGTTCGCGTCGTTGCAGGGCAATGACGCTGGCAAGGCGCGAATAGATAAACATCGTTTCGATGAGCAATACGGTCAGCAACATGCAACTGCCGACGAGAACGAAACCGCGTGCTGCGTACCAACCGATGGTGAACCGAACCGAGCTGCCGATGATTGCTACCAGAAAGTTCGGCAAGTAGGCGAGCAAAGTCACCATCAGCCAAAGGTCAAGAATGGTGCGCATGCGTGCAAACAAAACGGTGAGAGCAGTCAGATTCCATAGCAAAAGTATCAGGTTGACCTGATTGCCGAGAGGGGTCTGGTGCCTGACGTCGTTCACGTAGAAATTAGGAAGCCATTCGGCTTTCGCGTTCACGATCCACGCCAGTCCTGCCACGGCGGCGCCGATGCACCCGACAACTATTATGATCGCGGCTGTTGCAGGTTTGCCTGGTTTGCCGCCGGCGGTATGATCCTTCGTGAACCCGTAGCCGAAAATCGCCGCGGGGAACGTTGCGTGCCATAGCACGTAAAGCCAAGCGGGGCTGTTCAGTCCATCCCCAATGACACCCGCGGAAGCGTATCCGTTCGGAAAGGCGAGCGTTTGCAAGAATGCGAATGATCCGCTGAAAACGTATCCGCTTGCCAGTGCGAGAAGTGCCCGTTGAGGCTGGATCGAAAATTGAGCAAATAGCAGGGCTGCCGTGATGAACTCGGCCAAGGCCAACGCGGTCTGCAACACTGGAACGAAACCATTAATCTGGCCCAATTGGATCCGGGCGAACGGCGCGATGACCGCTGCAAGGACGATGAGCAAGACGGCGACACCCACCGCCCAGGCCTTTTGACGAGGGGTTGCGGGGATGTTCGCGATGATCAGTGGGAATTCTTGCTCATCATCGTAAGCGGGCTCGGCGGCTGCGTTGGCTGATCGCTGGCTCGCTGGCGCAATGCCCGGCCCTGATGCTGTCGCACCGCCGACAAGTCCCATGAACTTGCGCTGGCTCATGCCGCCTCCGGGCCACGAGACAGCATCTTACTCGTCCCCAGGCCCGTTGAAAGCCCGTGAGGGCAGACCAGGTTGAAGCCTCTCCGAGGAACGATCATGAAGCTTTGCGCCGCGTATACACCGGAATCCTGCAAGGACTGTGCGAAGCTTGCTATAGCTTTCCCCAACCTTAATCCACAATAGTGTCGCGCCGGTTCACCGCGCCGGGGATAATCATCCGGATCGTTGCTCGCCGGTTGAGCCGGTAACATACCGGAAATTCGTCATGCGGGGCAATGTGCTGGTGTCGAGTTTGGTTGGTGTAGATTTGAACCTCGATCGATGATTTTGCGGTCTGGATTTCGTCGGCGGCTGCGAGGGCGAGCAAATTGTACGTCGAGCCGAGGCTATTCTGACCGCGGATGTCCCGAGCTATGCGCCGCGCGCTAGCGACGCAGAAAACAATCTGCCAGGACGTCGATTGCCTGTCGCATGGCGGCCGCGCAATTCTTCTCCGTGTGCTTGCGCTATGAAGCTGACCAGCACGCTGGACAAGTCGTAAAACTACTCTCGGAGAGAGGAAGAATGCGCTACCGCACCGCGGCGAATTATCGGCGTGTTGGTGCATCACTTGAGTAAGCTCCCGACCACTCCCTTGCGACGGACCTACTCCAGGTGCCTTGCGCGCAGATCTTGAAGGTCCTTTTTCAATGCCGCCAGATCCAGCCCGCGAGGAAAAGTGAGGCGTCCAGATCGGATCACGAGCCGGACGTACGGATAGCGTTCCTCGGCAAGCATCGGCAAACTGATTTTGTATTTGTGCCAATCTTCAACGATGTGTGCCTGTTGCTCGACGTTGTATGAGTCCCAGGAGTCGCCGGGCGTGTAATGGTAGCCGGCACCGATTGTCTGCGCCCAGAAAGAGCGCGCCATCGTCCAGTTCGAATCGTTGAACGCCTGCCACACATGGGTCATTTCGTGCACGAAGAGGTCGCAAATTCGACCGAAGTTGTCGCACAGGAGGCCGAAGGTGGGGCTAGGAGATGCCAGGTTACTGAACGCGACATTGCCAAGATTGATGGCATACCGCATGCTCGGCACCATGGGATTGCTTCCTCTAAAGAACGGTCCGTCGTTCGTCCACGGTCTTCCGCCTGCTCCCAGGCCATTGGTAATCGCGATCGTCTCCCACGGCGGCAGGGTCGGGCCAAAGACGTTGCGCGCGAAATCCCGTTCGCTGACGTCCAGCACGCGGGCGAAGTCGGGTCGGCTTCCTTCACATGCCGGTGGGATCGGGGCCACTGGGGTGGGCGCAACCGGTGGAATGGGCGCAATCGGCGGGGGAGGCGGCGTACCTGGCGGTAGATAGATGAAGCCGCCTTTCCATCCACCTTTCCCGCCGGTCGTACCGGAAGAAAACGCAAAATTCTGGCGGTCGGGCGATATCGCGCGGCAGCCTACATACTCGGCCAGGTACCAGTTCACCTGCCTTGCGGCTTGTTGGAAATCGCGCTGTTTGACGAGCTTGATGCCCGGAAAATTGAACTCGATGAGGTCCCATGGATCGATGCCGATCCGCTTGGCGAGGGATATCCAAGTCTCGCCTGCCGCCACCGCATGTCGCGTTCCCGCTGGCGGTACGTAGCTTTCGACGACAGGCTTCAAGGGTCTTTCCTGGTTCGGCAATGTAAGGACCTCCCTTGCTGAGTCCTGCAGAACTACCCGATCTTGCCGCCAATATTCATTGGTCGCCGTTACTTTGAGGCGGTTCGATGGTTCCATTCCATTCGGGCCGCGAACAGGTAGGCTAGGGAGGAGCCTCATTCGTAGCTTGGAGGCGTGGACAATCGAACCAGCAATCTCCGCTTTAGCGCCGGCCTTTTGACCTCGAGCCTAGCAGGTCATGCGTGCCGCTGACGCTCACGGTTCCGGAGCACTCGAAACCGCCGAAAATTCCGCAGGAGCCGGTGACCGTGACGCGCAGATCTTTGCGCTGGTACATGTCGACCGAAACGCCCACGCGCGAAAAGTCGTTCGCGCTGTTCGGCAATATCAAGTCGATGTGTTCGGCCGCCCAACGCGGCACATGTGAGTTGCTCTTCCAGAACAGCTCGTTGCCGGCGTGGTGCATGAAGTTCGGCCCGACCGTAAGGGCACCGTCCACGCCCTCGAACACGAAGCCTGTTTCGTCGATGTGCACGTTCACCCGGTCGGGTGCTACTGCGAAATGCAGCGAGGTGATGTCCTGGGGCTGCGGGTCTTTGCCGAATTGCGAGCTGTAGGCATCGCTCCATTGTCCGCGGTCGCGTCCGAGCCCGAAGCCGTGCCGGCCCGGGAGATCCCGCGTTGAGAGTGGCTTGTCGGACAGCTTTGGGCGCCAGATCTCCCGAAACCCCTTGCCGATCGTTGCCGCCATCGACAGATCGAGAGCCCAATGCGACGCCTTTTCCGGGCTTTGCCCTTCGGCGAATGCGTCGAATCCGTCCGTCGTCTTGGCAATGCGCAGCTTCTTGATCAGCTCTTCCCAGTCCTTGGGCAGGAAGGTGACGCCGTCGAGCGTGGTCGTCGCGGCAGCGACACCATACTTCTCGAGTTGGTGTCGGATGTAGGGCTTCTCGTCATAAAGGCGCACATTCGGGTTGGCGCCGGCAAAGTAATTCTTCAAATCGATCTGCGGTCGCAGCATGGTCAGTCGCGCCGCGATCTTCCGGTAAGTGTCGGTCGTCGTCGGATCGGTCGTCGTCATGGCGCGCCCTCCGTGGCAATCCTCACCTCAGATTGGTCTCGCCCGAACGGGTTCGGGTTCAATGTCTGCTCGTTCTATGAAGTTGCCGAAGGCCCCATGCCAATTCCGGCAAAAGTCAAACCCCTATTGCCCCAGCACCGATGCAGTTTGAACCCGCCAACTGGAATCGGCGACCACTATGCAGGGGGTACTTTAAGCGGCGAGGATGATCAGATGTCACTGCGAGGCAGGGTATTGGATATACTCAATGGGCCGGCGGTCGCACGCATTCGTTTCCGATTTCCGATCCGCGGCAGCCACGTGACGATTGCGCCGCAAACGTTCCATCACGTCGCCCGCGCGATCCGGTTGGGGCGGGTCACCGTCAGGGCTCCGACGGATCTCGCGGCTGGCGTTGCCGCACAATATAACGATGTGGCGAGAACCAGGGCGGACGGCACAGCGGTCGCTGCGAACACGCTGGAGGTCGTGTCGGCGGCGGGGCGGATGGACGGAGCCTATATCGTCCATGAGAGCCTGCATGCAGCCTACGATCTGTTGCGTACCGGCCTCGACGCCAATGCCGAAGAGGCGTCCGCGTACGTGTGCACGGCGCTCTATTGCCGCATGACCGGCCTCCCGCGGCCGCGCTGGGCCAACGGCCCGATCTACGCCAATGCCGCCGAAGTCGCCAAAACGTTACTGTCGCAATACCAAAAGGGTGAACCTGGCATTCCCTGGGTCGGAGAGAGTGAATGGCGGATGCTGCGCGCCGGTGTGGGCCTTCATCCGGTCTATACCAGCGGACCCGGTGGTATTCTCACCGGATGGCTGCTCGGCCAGCAGTACACCCACGATGGCTGAGTGATGGGCACCACGCCTGTTTCGGGAGGTAGCAGATCTTCTGGTTCCTTCCGCCACTCCTTCCACGGTGCCCGGCGCACATGAGCGCGTCAGGCGATTAGCAAGCCCAGCTTGCCGACCACCGCAAGCGAGCGTTGAACGCTTTCTCGCGTTGATAGCAGCAGCGGCTCGGCGGGCTTCCTGGCACGATCCTTCTGATCTACCTGGATGGTCGGGCCGAATTTCTCGGTCATTTCGGCCGTGATCTGGTCGATGGTCCGCGTACCATCGAGCAATTGCAGGAAATCCCTGGTTCGGTCGTCCTCCAACTGCACGGTTTGGTGGAGGAGATTGGTGACGAGCGGACCTGTTTGCGCTTGTTTTCGCGCCAGCAGGCTCGCCTGCGGATGCTCGGTCGCTTCCGTCAACAAGAAGGGACGCGACAGCAGGAACGAGACCTCGCCGCTGCAAGCCAGGATAAACATCGCCTCGGTCAACGCCTTTTGGTCATCATCTGCCTGCCCGCCGCCAAGCAGCGCTCGGGCACCATCGAGCAATTCGTCAAATGACAGCGCGCGAGGCCAGGCGCGGCCGAGGCATAGGTGCGCTGCCTTCAAGAGCGAATTGGTCACCGTGATCCTGCTACCGTCCTCATTTTCGAATTCCATCGCTGAATCGTTCGTTACGCAGGCGTCCGGATCAACCGGGCTCGTCGTGCTCAGCAAATAGAACCGGGTGACGAAATCGAGGTCGGTCTGGCGGGAGAGCGAGACGTTGTCGTGGCAGAGCAAGGTACGGCGAAAGCCGTTACCGTCGATGAAGTCCTGATACTGATCGCGTGCCATGAACTCGCTTTCCGGGAAGCGTTGCAACGTCGCGCGTACCTCCTCGGAATAGCCCGCCAGATTGCGTCGCGAGAAATCGGCGTCGCTTAGATAATGCAAGCCATGAGAGCCTGCAAGCTCGACAACCTCGTGCAGCAGGAAGGCCTCGGCGCCTTCGTCGAGATCGTCATGAAACAACAGCTCGTCGGGCGCCTTGAGGACGCGGTTGTACTGATCGCGCATGACCGCGCCGTGAACCGAGTTGGCTTTCGATCCCTCGCTCAAGAACTTTAAGATTGCGCGGGCCTGTCCTACTTTTTCTTTCATGCCGGTGAGGCGGCGGGTGTGATACCGCATCATGTCGCGGACCATGTCGCGCATATGTGAGAACGGGTGCGCATTGTAACTGACGTAGCAGACCCCCTGCGGCGCGAGGTTCTGTTTGAAGATCATCATCATCTTCTCGCGCACTGTCGCCGGGACCCAGGAATACACGCCGTGAGCGATGATGTAGTCGAACTCCCCGAAGCTTGCATCGACATTCATGATGTCGCAATGCAGGAGCTTGATGTTGCCGAGGCCCAATGTGGCGATATTTTGCTGGCCGCGCTCGATCGTCACGCGGCTCAGGTCGACGCCGACGAACGTGCTGTTCGGGTATTGAAAGGCCATCGGCAACAGGTTGCCGCCGACGCCGCAGCCAAGCTCCAGCACCCGACAACGCTCGACCGGCGCCGGCTGCATGCCGTAAAGGGCAGCCATGGTAGCAAGATGGTTGGGATGAGTAAGCCCATAAACATGGCCCGGGTAGTAGACCTCGTCGTATGGCGTTGGACCGATGTTTGGGTGACGATGCTCGGTTTGAATGTTCATCGTGCTCAATTCCACGAATATGCGAACTTGTTGTTCTCGATCGAGACACGTGCTTCCTTCACCTCTTCCTTGGCGAGCGACTTGCTGAGGAATTCGCGCGACAGCTCGGGGAGCAGGGTGTTGGTGATGATGTTGTCAATCATTCGCCCACCGGAGTCGGGGTCGTTGCAGCGCGACACAATGTGCTCGACGACCGCGTCGTCATAACCGAAGGTCGCGTTATGATTGTCGCGAAGGCGCCTTCCGATGCGGTCGAGTTGCAAACGCACGATCCCGGACAGCATCTCGTCCGACAGCGGGAAGTAAGGTATCGAGACGATGCGTCCGAGCAGCGCCGCTGGGAACACCTTGAGCAACTCCGGCCTTAGCATCCTGGCCAGCTCTTCCGGCTCGTCGCGATACTTTGGATCGCGTGATAGGCCCATGATCATATCGGTGCCGACGTTGGTGGTAAGGATAATCAAAGTGTTCTTGAAGTCGATCCGTCGCCCGTTGCCGTCCTCCATGGTTCCTTTGTCGAATACCTGAAAGAAAATCTCATGGACGTCAGGATGAGCTTTCTCCACCTCGTCGAGCAGAATGACGCTATAGGGCTTGCGCCGGACGGCCTCGGTGAGGCGCCCACCTTCGCCATAGCCGACATACCCGGGAGGTGCGCCTTTCAAGGTCGAGACGGTGTGCGCTTCCTGGAACTCTGACATGTTGATCGTAATCATGTTTTGCTCGCCGCCATAAAGAGTCTCGGCAAGCGCCAGGGCGGTTTCGGTCTTGCCCACACCGGACGGGCCAGCTAGCATGAATACGCCGATCGGTTTCGACGGGTTGTCCAGCTTAGCGCGGCTGGTCTCAATTCGCTTGGCGATCATTGTCAGCCCATGGGACTGGCCGACGACGCGGCGGTTGAGGATCTCCGGTAGCTTCAGCACGGTTTCGATCTCGTCGCGCATCATCCGGCCGACCGGGATGCCGGTCCAATCAGAGACAACGGACGCCACCGACTGCTGGTCTACATGGGCATAGACCAGTCGCTTTTCCGGATTGATGGTCTCAAGTGTGTCGAACTTGCCGCGCAGCTCCGCGCGCCTGGCAGCCGGATCTTCGCCTTCCTTGGGCCTGGACAGGATTTCACGAATGCTGCGGATGTCCTTGATGAGCTCCTGCTCGACCGCCCAATCGCCATCGAGGTTCGTCAGCTTGTCTTTCAGTGCGGCGATGTCGTTGTCGATCGCGACAATGCGCTCGTTGTCTTCTATCCCAAGGTCGCCGTCGCTGACGAGCGCAGATCTCTCAGCTTCACGAGCGGCAATCGCCACGCGTGCATCCTCGATCAAGGCCGGCGTCGCGCTCTGGCTGATGGCTACGCGTGCCGAGGCTGTATCAAGCAGGCTGACCGCCTTGTCCGGCAACTGCCGTGAAGGAATGTATCGGTGGGACAGGTTGACTGCTGCGACGATCGCAGCATCCGAAATGCGAACGCCATGGTGCTTTTCCATCGGACCGAGAAGTCCGCGAAGCATTATGCAGCAGGTCTCCACATCAGGTTCATCGATCTGGATTGGCTGGAAGCGCCGGGTGAGCGCGGGATCCTTCTCGATGTACTGGCGATATTCCGCCCATGTGGTGGCGGCGATCGTACGCAGCGTGCCACGGGCGAGGGGAGGTTTCAGGAGATTGGCCGCATCGCCGGTACCGGCGGCGCCGCCGGCGCCGATGAGTGTGTGGGCCTCATCGATGAACAAGATGATGGGAGTAGGTGAGCTCTGGACCTCGTCGATCACCGACCGCAAGCGCTGCTCGAACTCGCCCTTCATGGAGGCGCCGGCTTGCATCAGGCCGATGTCGAGTGCGCAGAGCCTTACACCGCGCAGCGGTGGCGGCACGTCGCCGGCAGCAATGCGCTGCGCAAAGCCTTCTACAACTGCGGTCTTGCCGACGCCAGCCTCGCCGGTGAGAATTGGATTGTTCTGCCGCCGACGCATCAACACGTCGATCAGTTGGCGGATTTCTTCGTCCCGGCCAAGGATCGGATCCATTTCGCCCGATTTAGCCTTGGCAGTGAGGTCCTGGGAGAACCGGTCGAGCGGCGTCGTGCCCTTCGGACCAGCTTGGGCCGCGCCTTCCGTGCCGGCGCCAACCAGGCCCGATCCGTCCATCGGCCGCATGTCCTCCTCGTCGGAGCCGGTCCAGACAGCGCGGCGTTCCGCCGCCAGTGCGTCGACGTTGACCTTGGCAAATTCCCGCGAGAGGTTGTTCAGCGCGCGACGAATATCGTTCGATTTCAGGCCGGCAACGAGCAGATGACCGGTGCGGATCTGGGTCTCGCCAAAGAAGAGCGTGGCATAGTGCCAGCCGCGATCGAGCAGATCGATGACCGAATTCGCGACGCCCGGCATGTCGGTCTCGTTCTTAGAAAAGCCGCTGATCACGCCGGCCAGGTCCGACAATAAGCGCGCGCGGTCGAGCTTGTAGTGATCGACCGAGAGGCTGAGATCGTTGCCCTCCTGCTGCAGAATATGAAACAGCCAGTGCGCAAGCTCGACGTTGCGATTGCCGGCGCTCTTTGCGTGGCGCAGGGCCTGTATGAAGGCATCATAGCCGGCCCGGTTCAGCTTGCCCGTTACAGCTTCAATGCTGATGTCGGTCACGGCGGCTCCTCCTGCTCAACTCCTCCGCGGATGCTTGTCATCATGCGGAATTGGCTTCAAATTCCATAGTATTAGGCGATCAGCACTATGGATAGGTTCAAATCGCCGTGGCATTGGCTGCGGCGCTCCGGCGGGATCTCAATCGCTCCCCGAGCTGAAAGCGGGCATCGCGGCGATATTCTTCTGTGGAGGCCCAGTTCGGCGAGACCCAAGAAGTCCATCCAAGTCGACCACTTTGTCCGAGCCTGACCGGTACAACCTCTCCGGCAGGAATGGCGAGCTCTACCTCCCATTCCAATTCGTCGCCGACATAGAAGAAAACGGCGTCGGCCAGTGGCTCCGACAGGTTGGGTGTTTCGGTCGGCAGGAATTGTTCGTACTGAGCAAATGTTCTGACAAAGACCCGAACTCTGATCTTGTCCTCGACGCTGAACACGCGCGAGCCCAGAAGGGCGTCCTGACCGAGCCTCGCATGCGTTCCGCCGAGCCGGCTGCAGTGACTTGGGTCGAACGAGAGCCAAGTGCCGACGAATTCGTCGATCTCGACTTTGACCTCGAACAGTCCTTGCAGGAATCGCGTCAACCGTGATGCACACTTCGCCCTTGGCGCGACCAGTCCAGCGAAGCTGAGCTTCGCCATGTCCGGAACGGTATCGCGATCGGCGAAAACATCGGTGCCCAAGCCGGCGAAGGAGCCGACATAGGCAATGAAGCGATCGTCCGCCGGGCGGTCGTGCTGCGCGATCGGGCGCGCGTCGGCCCAGGCACGAAAGAAGAGTTGCAGGAAGCGCCCGTTAAACAGATCGAGAAAGCGCGGGAAAGCGTCATCCCGCATCAGCCACCAGCTGAGGCTTTCGTCGGTGGTGGCAATGGGCAGGGCGCCCTGCGGGCCCAGGAGGCCGAGAAATTTGACGAGTATCCTGAGCCGGCCACTCTGGTCGTCCACGGCCGCGAGATTCGAGGCGGGAAACTCCAGATAAGGCACTTGGCCGAGGTCGACATATTCGTCGCGGCGCGCGGCACTGTCACCGATCCGCGGTCGATCCGGGTTGGCGCGCTCGAACTGGCGTAACGTATGGAAGAAATCGAAACGCCAGGGCTCGGCCTTCATCTGGTCGATCAGGGTCATAGCGGTCTCCGCGTGCCCATGCGCGGCGGCCATCGCATGATCTCGCCGCGCTCCGGCGTCGAGATGACCGTCTGGGTGAAGGTGTTGAAGCCGGAATAGTCGGCAAAGAAGCGTTCCAGGATCGCCCCGAGCAAGAACACGCCGCTGCCCTCAAATGCCTTCTCGTCGAGTGTGACGATAATCTCTAAGCCACGTGCTGCGCCGCTGCCGGTGCGCTCACGCACGCGTCGCACGATGGGGCGGCTTTCTATGCTGCGCACGCCGCGGATCTTGCGTTCCGTGGCGTCGTCGAATTGGTCGGCGAACAAGGACAGCATCTCGCGCAGCGCTCCGGCGTTCTTGCCGCCACCGCGCTCGACGAGCCCAAGATAGTTGAGGCTGAGCATGTTGATGAGCCGCCAGCTGACAACGCCGCTGTTGACGATTTCGCTGCGGCTGCGCAATTGGGCCACCACCGGCTCGCGCGGCGGAGTCGGACCAGCGACGCACATCAGATCAAGAGATGTGTCGTCCAGCAAACGAAAATCGGCGCCGCCCTGGCCGACCGGCAAGTGCTCCGTGAGATGGCGATTGGAGCAGAGAGCCCGAACGCTCAGTTCGGCGACAGAGCCTTTGCCGCTCAATTCACCGGGCTCGAGCAGTGACAGGAACATGTCCGTCCCGGTGTAGTCTGAGGAGGCGCCGTATGTCTTTTCTTCCACTGTGCGGCGCCGCGGCAAGCGGCGCACAGTGAAATAAAGCCTGTCGGCCGACCCGCCGCTCCGGTCGACGGCGGCCGAATATAGCGGGCGCACGGGGCGCTTATCCTTCTCTGCCGGAAGGTGTGCGTAGACTTCGAGCACCTGGTGCGGTTCGTATTCCAGATAGCGGCTGCGATCTGGCACCACATGGTACTCGTGCGTATTCGACTTGACCGGAATACGGTCACTCGTCTTCTCGAACAGATTGATCGCCGGCGCGGTATAGAGCCTGAACGTCTCGGGGCGCACCGAGGCGGCCAATCGTGAACTGTGTTCATCGAATGCGAAGACAATATCGATCGATTTGCTGCGCAGCCGTGACATCACGCCGCGAAGTCCGGTGAGGGTAATGCCGAGGAACTTGCGTGGAAACATGAAGTATTCACGCAGCAATTCCGAGCCACGAAAGATCCGGTTATCGTTAGGAAATAGAGACTCATTCTCGTCGAAACCAATTTGCTGCACGCTGTCATGGGGGGCACGAGTCACCACCGGATCGCCAAAGTCGTCGAGATGCCGGAAGTAGACCCCCCTGCAATTCGAGATCAACTGCTCGTAAAGCGCGATGGCGTCGGATTCCGCACCGGACAGGTAGATCGGAAGCTCGCTCACGCGGCAGCCTGCGAACCACGTTTCCGGCTTGGTCCGAGCCTCCGCGTCCGGCGGCTCGTCCTCGAGCCGGGCCGCACTACGATGGGTCAACGATAGCCTCAGCCCCGCGATGACGTCACTGTCGATCGGGATACCAAGCGCCTGCAGAGCGCCCGCCGTCGAGAAATACTCGGCGCTTGTGACGTCAAATGGCCAGAGCACGATGTCGCGGCAAAGTCGAAACCGGCAGGAAAGACTTCGCTCTCTCTCGCGATAGGTCGCGTCGAAATAGGCGCCGCGCGCGATCTTCCTGCCGTCACGCAGCGCCGGGTCGGCATAGGGTGGCCGTGCGGTCACCAGCATGGCCGAAGGTGTCGGCGCAAGATAGTTCGGTACCAGTTGCTCGAGCAGGTTTGCAGTGAATTCCGGGAACTCGTGCTTGAGCTTGAGTTGAACGCGGGCGGCAAGAAAGGCAGCGCCTTCCAGCAGTCCCGTGATCATCGGGTCCGAGCGGTCTCGGATCAGGCCGCCGAGGCGCTCTGCGATACCTGGATATTCTTCGGCGAAATCTCCCGCCTGCTCGTACAGCAATGACAGTTCACGATTGTAGAAATCGAGGAATTCGCGATTCATGCTAAAGTCGATTGATCTGGATGTCGCCGCTGTCGAGATCGACGTCGGCGACAAATTCCACGGGGACGTTGAGCGGCTCAGCTTTGAGGTCGGCGTGAACGATGAAGCGCAGCTTCAGCTGCTCAGGGCCGACCGAGCCGTCGCGACGAACCCGAATCGTCTTGCGGTCGAGTCTGGGTTCGTAGGTCGCTAGCGTCTCGCGCAACGCGTCGGTGAGTTCGTCGTCCGTAACCTCGTCGATCGAGCGGTGGGCGATATCGGGGAAGCCGTAGTTCAAGATCGATCTCCGGACGCAATCCCGGTCGCTCAGATCCAAAGTCGATTCCAGAGCAATGGTATTGAGAAGGGCTTCTAGGTCATGAGAGATTTCCCGCCGCAACAGCGTTTCCGAGATCGGAAAGCGGCCGGCGCTACGCCGTCCGGCAATGACCCGTTCACCGAATTCATCGCGCAAATTGAGCTTCTTGCGCGCATCGCGAGCTTCATGAGCCAAGCGAAAGGCCAGCATTAGCGGGGGAGAGAGACGATCCCTCTTTGGAGTAATGGTCATTTACCTTCCCCAAGATGCCGGGCCCGCTATGCCCTTTCGCGGAGCATCAGCTGGTCTCTAGGATGGTTGTCGCCTCGGCAGGCGGTCGTGCTCGTAACCGCTCCCGCCGAGACGTCAACGCAATCGCACCGTGCGGCGCCGGCTCAGCTAATCGCAACCAACGCCAAGCAGAAGCCGACGATCAGGCCCATTCCTTGTTGGCGGGAACGTCCCAGCCAAACACCGGCGCCGCTCCAGCGCCGCCTTTTTCCGTCTGGGTCTTGTACGTCATCTTGACCTTGGCGAAATTCAGACTCACGTTTTCAGTGAGGCGATCTTCGCCGTGCGATCCGCCCGTCGATACACTCGTGACCAGAATGTGCTTCATCTCGATCTTGAGATACTCCAGCGGATTTTCGCCCGCCTTGCGCACCGTGAGGATCGCCGTATCAATGTGCTTGCCGTTCGCACAGACTTTGAAAAGCTCCGGCGTGGCCTTGTCGACGAAGTGCGTGAAGTGCAGGTCCTGGATGCTGACCTTACCGGCACCGCCGCCCGAACCGCTGTGGAAAGTGCCTGACTGGCTCTCGCCGAAAGACCAGCTCAAAATATCGATTTCGTCCTTGTGCTTGTCGTCCAGCGACTCGCCCTTAATCGGATCGAGTTTCAGGAAAATGTCGACAGCCATAGCATAGTCCTTTCAAATTTCTGCATGTTACGGTTGCGATGCTGCGGCGTCAGGAGCCGGGGCCGGGGCCGGGAAGGCGCGAAACCAGACTGAGGCCGACGTCCATCGCCTCCAACTGAAAGTGTGGACGAAGAAAGAAGCGCGCGTTGTAATATCCCGGGTTCTCCTCGTTTGCTATGACCTCTACCTTCGCAGCGGCCAGCGGCTTGCGCGCCTTCTGAGCTTCTGACGACAGGGCTGGATTGGCATCAACGTACTCGTTGATCCAGGTCTGCAGCCAGACCGTCAGCTCATCCTTCTCCTTCATGGATCCGATCTTGTCGCGAACCATGCACTTCAGATAGTGCGCAAAGCGAGACACAGCGAACATGTAGGGCAGTCGTGACGACAGGTTATCAGAGGCGGTGGCATCCACGCCTTTCTCGCCGAAATACTTCTTCGGCTTGTAGAGCGACTGAGCGCCGATGAACGCCGCCTTGTCGGTGTTCTTGCGATGGATCAGCGGGATGAGGCCCGCCTTCGCAAGTTCGTGCTCACGGCGATCGCTGATGGCGATCTCGGTCGGGCATTTCAGGTCGACGCCGCCGTCATCGGTCGGGAACGTGTGCGTCGGCAGGTTGATAACTTCACCGCCGGACTGCACACCGCGGATGCGCGTGCACCAGCCAAACTCCTTGAAGGCGCGGTTGATGTTGACGGCCATTGCGTAGGCGGCGTTGATCCAGCCGTATTTGTCGCCGGTGTGTCCGTCCGTCTCCTCTTCGAAGGCGAACTCTTCCACGGGCTCCGATTTCGCGCCGTAGGGGAGGCGGCCGAGCGCGCGCGGCATGCACAGGCCGAGATAGCGCGAGTCGTCCTGATCGCGCAGTCCCTTCCATGCGGCATATTCCGGCGTGTCGAACACCTTGCCGATGTCCCGAGGGTTGGACAGCTCGGTCCAAGAGTCCATTCCCATCAGCGTCGGCTCGGCGCCGCTGAAGAAGGGGGCGTGTGCGGCGCCGGCGATCTTGCTGAGATCGCGGAGCAGTTGCACATCGGTGGGGAGGTGACTGAAATAATAGTCGCCGATCAGGCAGCCGAAAGGCTCGCCACCCAGCTGGCCGAATTCATACTCATAGATCTGCTTGAAAAGGGGGCTCTGGTCCCAGCGTGCATCGGGATAAAGCCGCAGATTTCGATACAGCTCGTTCTTTGAGACGTTCATCACCCGGATTTTCAGGTTGGCGTCGGTCTCGGAATTGAAGACGAGGTAGTGGAGACCGCGCCACGCACTTTCGATTGCCTGGAACTCAGGTGTATGAAGAATCTCGTTCATTTGCGCGGTCAGCTTCTGGTCGATCCGCGCGATCATCTCCTCGATGGTGTCGAGGACGTCCGACTTTATGACGCTTGTGTCCTTCAACGCCTCTTGAACGAGCGTGGATACGGCGTTTTCGACTTCGGTCGCTGCACGTTCAGTGCGCGGTTTGAAGCTTTGCTTTAGCAGGCTGGCAAACTCATCAGCTTCGACGGTTTTGACTTGGGTAGGGCTCTCTGTGTGAACAGCTTCTTTTGCCATGGTCCCCATTCCTTCCTTAGCTCTCGGTGCCAGGTTCGCTCGACTGGCTTGTCGCGCGTTCCCGCAGCGCTGCCATCAGTTGAGGATCGGCGAGAAGTTTTTTCAGCTGGTCCTCGGCGGCCACCTTGCCGTCCATGTAGCGCAGCAGGTTGGCGAGTTGTTCGCGTGCCTCGAGCAGCTTGGCGGTGGCCGGCACCTGGCGGGCGACTGCCACCGGAGTGAAGTCTGCCATCTTGTTGAAGCGCAAGTTGACCGAGATCTTTTCGTCGGAACCATCGCTGAGGCGATTGGCGACGCGCGCCGTCACGCCGGGCTGGATTGCGGCCATGCGGTTGTCGAAATTGTCCATATCGAACTCGAGGAACTTACGCTCCTCGACCTTCGACTTCTCGATGCCGGGATTATTGCCGGAGAGGTCGGAGAGGACGCCCATGACGAACGGCAGCTCGATCAGCCGCTCGGCATCGTAAGGATCCTCGTATGTTATGTGCACGCGTGGTGCGCGGTTTCGTCGAATGAATTTTTGACCGCTGTCAGTAGCCATGGTTCCCCTCCCTGCGAAATCGCATCAGAAGCCAAATTGCACGACGCAGATTGACTAAGGCGTCTCAACTTGCGGTCGGCAAAACATCCTTATGTCCAGTTAGTGCCTTCGAGAGAAAGGTGGTTCAATACGATTTGTCGATTGTCTTGAGAGCGCCCTCAGGAAGGACATCATTCAGAAGGCTGAGGAAATCCCGCTGTGCGAGGTCGCGCGCGCGATCGACCAAAAAGGGGATCGGGCTGGACGGCTCCGTGGTTCGGAAAAACGACGCCACCTTCGTCAGCAGACCCAAGGCCTGCGCTCTATTTTCCACCGAAAAAACAATATCTTGGGCGCTCTCATCGGTCGTTGATGAGAGCGGGGTCGCGAGCTCCGCCATCCGTTCGATCGGCAGGTCGAAGACTTTGTCCCGCCCGATGTTGATGGCAGCGCTCTCCACGTGGGACGGCACCAGCATCCGCATCACTTCAATAAATGATTTGCCGACCATCTCCTGCGCTTGACGTACCAGCAACAGCGCCGGGTTGGATGGTTCCATTCGGGCAAAATAGGCGGCCGCTGCGCCGAGCGCTGCGGACGCCTGTGCAGATGAAGCAAACATCGTGGTTGCGTCCAACGGCACCTGCGTATCGACGGGACCGGCATCTTCCGCAGTTGCGGCAATCGCCACCGGATCACGCAATGCGACAAGACCCGCAAGCCATGCAGCCATGCCGTCAACCAAGCCGGAGAGCCTGTCGAGGCTGATAGGTTGCCCCGAATTCATCTTCTCACGCCAGGTCGCCTTGATACCTGCGATTTCAGCAGCGACCGCGGAGCACCGCGCGCTGATTGCCTTGAGAGTATCGAGATCCGTCTCGCTGACGATGCGCTCGATAGTCGCGAGATCGAGCCCGTCGGCGTCGGCATCGCCGGCGGGAATTTCGCCTTGCGCGATTTGATAGGCACGGTAGTGGAGGTTGCCGTGTCTGCGGTTCTCGATCAGGGGGAGGAACTGGAGCGGGTTGATCACGGTCGGAAACACGTCGATTGCTTCGACCGTGACGGCCCGAAGCGCGTAGTCGCCGTTCTCGCCCCTCGGATGTACCGCTTCCCACTGCTCGCGCAGCAGCAAGTTGGTCGCCCTCAGGCAGTTAAGAAAGCCGTCGAGATCGCGGTTGAGGATTGAAAACTTCGCGAGCAGCAGGTTTAGGCGCAGATCGCGGGTACGCGCCAGGAGGGGCTGTGCAGCGGCAAATTGGCCGGCAAAATCGACTGCCTTTGGATCGAAGCGTCCACGCTCCCCATTGGCATTGACGACCTCGAAGAACGACATTGGCAGCAGGGATTCCGCACCTGCGAAGAAGTTCAGATATTGGACGTCTCCGATGGCGTCGAGATCCGGCCCGCAGGGATCGTCAGCGGTAATGGGCAGCGTCAGGGAGGCGACATCAAGCATGCGAGGATCGTCCATCTGCTCGGTCACGGCCCCGCTGCCGAGCCGTGACGACTAAGGGATCGCGCGGGGCGCATGATCCGATTCTATACCTATGGGTCAGATGCCTGCTGATCTTGGTTCATTCCCGAAGATCATGCCATTTTCTCGTGAACCGGCAAGCTCTTGGAGCCGACTACTTGATGGCCGGGGTGGTTCTTTGGACGGCTGTCGTGAAACGTCAGGAGGCCAGCCCCGGGGCGGACTTGCCGGCACTGCCAATTGGCGGGGCAGGATTTCCGCGGATCTTGCATACGTCTGATCAGCTCTTTGCAGCGGGTCATTCGATCGAAGGAGGGAGTTTAAGCCCACATGGGCCAGCTTACTCAGGATACCCGCCTCTGCGAACTCAAGACGCCTCTTGGCAAGGACGTTCTGGTTTTTGCCGGATTCGAGGGCTCGGAAGGTCTCAGCGAACTGTTCGAGTATCGCATAGAGTGTCTCAGTGAGGATGCCGACCTCGACTTCGACCGAGCCATCGGTCAGCAATGCACGCTGACCATAAAGCTGCATGAAAAGGAGCGCGAGTTCAGTGGCATTCTGACGGAGGCCCAGTGGCTCGGGGTAAGGAACGACTATTTCAGCTACCGGATCGTGCTGAGGCCCTGGTTTTGGCTGTTGTCGCGGACCACCGATTGCCGGATCTTTCAGGACAAGAAAGCGCCCGACATCATCAAGGAGGTGTTCAACGAACGCGGCTTCACCGATTATGAATCCAAACTGACCGAAGAGGGGTCCTGTCCGAAGCTCGAATATTGCGTTCAGTACCGCGAGACTGACATGAATTTCGTGTGCCGGCTGATGGAACAGCACGGCATCTACTACTTCTTCAAACACGAGGGCGGCAAACATACGCTGGTGTTGGCGGATTCCAAATCGTCGCATAGCCCGATCAACGGTCTTGCTACGATTCCCTATATCCCGTTAACGGGGGCCGATCGTCGAGGCGAGCAGCATATCTACGAATGGGTCTCGGAGCGCCGGTTTCGAACCGGCAAGATCGAGCTTAACGACTACAACTATCAAAAGCCCAACGCGCAGATGATCAGCGACGCCAAGGGCTCCGAGCACTACACCCGGTCGGAGATGGAGTTTTACGACTATCCAGGGAAGTTCAAGGAAAAATCCGACGGCGAGCGCTACGCGAAGATCCAGCTCCAGGCCGAGCAGGCAATGGACCGAAGGCGCCGCGGCAACGGCGACGCCGTCAACCTGTTCCCCGGTGGGTTAACGAAGCTTGAAAAGCACTCCAAGGATTCGCAGAACGTGGAATATCTCGTGGTGCGAGCCACGCACTCGTTCTCGATCGAATCTTATCGCACCGGAGGTCCGAGCGACGCCGGGCAACACGTCTATTTCGGCAGCTACGAGTTTCTGCCGAGCGATCGGCCGTTTCGAGCGCCAATGACGACGCCGAAGCCAAGGATCAATGGCATCCAGACTGCCAAGGTAGTGACCAAAGACGACAATTCGAGCGAGGAAATCGACGTCGAGTCGCTCGGCGAAATCTATGTCCGCTTTTTCTGGGATCGCAAGAAGAAGCGGTCGTGCCGGTTGCGCGTCGCCCAGGTTTGGTCCGGCAAGCGCTGGGGCGGTCAGATCATTCCGCGTGTCGGACAGGAAGTCGTTGTCGAGTTCCTGGAAGGGGATCCGGACCGGCCCCTGGTGATCGGCACCGTGTACAACGACGAATACAAGCTGCCTTACGATCTGCCGTCGAAAAAGACGATTGGCGGCTTGAAGTCGGACTCCACCAAAGGTGGCGGCGGCTTCAACGAGTGGAGCTTCGAGGACAAGAAGGGGTCCGAGAAGATCACGGTGCATGCCGAGAAGGACCATGACGTGACGGTCCGGGACACCGAGACACGGACCATCGGCGAAGCTGCATTCGGCGGCGATACCCGCAAGACCACGCTCAAGAAAGGCAATGACAAACTCGATATCGAATTGGGCGGTCAACACATCACGCTGGCCATGGACCAGTCTGTCAATGCGGGCATCAGCATCACGCTCACGGCCAGCGCCAATATCACCCTGCAGGTTGGTCCCAGCCAGATTATCCTGACCCCGGCGGGCATCGTCATCAACGCGCCGACGATCGCCATGACAGCGCAGGCCGGCATGGCGCTTGCTGCCGGCGGTCCGCTGGTCGCTCACGGCACTCCAACTCTTGTCGGCTGACGATCATGGGGCAGGTTCGATTCGGAACGGTACAGGATCTGTTTCAGGCCTATCCGTTGGCGCGCTATGATGTCGGCAGAGCCGACGCTGACAAGCCTTCGCTGGATTTCCTTCAGGAGGCCGCCGACGCGTGCAATTGGCACCCGGCCGTGTCTTATTGTGCATACCTACTTCCAAGGCGTGTGGCAATTGGCTGGGGATGTCGCTCTCTGCGGCGGATGTTCGATCATTTCGATGCCAGCGATAGCAGGTCGCTCAATATTGTGGAGACCTGGGTCCGGCAACCGGACGAGCAGTCCCGGAACAAGGCGCTGGCTGTCGGCAATGCCAACGATCCTGAGCAGCCGGCAACGTGGCTGGCGCTGGCGGCCGGCTGGTCCGGCGGAAGCGTGGTTCCCCCGGAATTTGCGCCCGTGGAAGCCAAGCCAGATCAGGCCGCACGGGCGGTGCGTACAGCACTGCTGATTGGCCTCTGCCGGCTGCCCCGTGACGTCCGGGACCAGATAATGACGTCGTGCCTGGAGGATGGTATTCAATTGGCACGCGGCGAACCGCGCCCTCCGCGCTAACGAGACGATGTGATGGTGCTTCGCTTTAATATCGAGAACGAACCGAATCTTCCGGACGGCGGACCCGTGACGTTTACGGTCACCGGCAGGCGTTCGGTCGATATTGGCCGGGACCGACACCTCGACTGGACGCTGCCGGATCCGGCGCGGACTATTTCCGGAAAGCATTGCGAGGTGCACTTTCGCGACGGTGGCTATTGGCTGCACGACGTCTCGACCAACGGCACCTTTCTCAATGGTGCCGACCAGCGCATGCGGGGGCCGCACCGCTTGCACGACGGCGATCGGCTCACGATCGGCCACTACATCATCGGAGTTTCGCTGGAGGATGAGGCTGGCGGGCGTATCCCAAATCAAGCGGCGCAACTGCACGAACCCTCGGTCCAGCAGCATGCGGATTACGGAGAGCTTTGGACGGCCGATCGTGACGTTCCGCCGCCGATCGATCCGCAACTGTTGAAGAAGCCACGCGAGGCGGCGCGGCCCGTCAATCCGGGGTTCCTTGATTGGGCAGCGAGCGTGCCGGCGCCGGGTGTAGACCCATTTCGATGGTCATCGCCGACGTCTACGTCCCAACCGTCCGTGCAGGACGATGACATGAACTGGGCAGCCGGTCCGGTCACCGCGCCGAAACCGCAAGTCGAGCGCCCGCAAGCCATGCCGACTCCACGCCGGCCGTCGGTTTGGATCGATGATGAACCAGTCGCTGCCCAGCCGCCAACATCGCCATCGCACCCGCAGGTCGAGACGGCGCAAGCAGCAGACGAGCGACCTGTCGCGGCCAAGCCAGTCGGTGGTACCGAGTTCGCGCGACTGGTGGCGCGCGCTGCGGGATTGCCGGAGAATTTCTTCGCCAGCAAGTCCGATGCCGAACTCGCCGAACAGCTTGGCATCATCTTGCGTATGACCGTGGACAATCTGATGGCGCTGCTGCAAGCGCGAACCCAAGCCAAGCAGCTGACCCGTAGCACCAGCCAGACCACCGTCCAAGCCCTCGAAAATAATCCGCTGAAATTCTCGCCGACCTCGGAGGAAGCGATGCGCATTCTCTTTGGGCCGCCGACACGCAGCTATCTCGATGCACAGCGCGCCTTTGCACAGGGCTTCAGTGATCTCAAGTCACATCAGTTGAGAACCTATATGGCGATGCAGCACGCTGTCCACGAGCTGATTGCGGGCATAGATCCGACGCTGATGGCGCGCGAGCTCGAGCTTCAGCGTGGCGCAAGCTCCTGGCTCGGCACGAACAAGGGCAAACTCTGGGACGAGTTCTTGACGCGCTGGAAAGCGCATGTTGGCCGCGACAACAACGCCCCGATCGAAACCTTTATGTTGCTTTTCTCGAACTATTACGACCGCGGTGATAAGCCCGGCTCAAAGTAAACTCTCGGCGACCACGAGGTTGCCTACAATTTCTAAGTGGATATAGGAATGTCTTGGTACAGCAAGGTCTTCTGGTCGGAAGGTTTGTTTCTGCGGCCGCATCATCTGCAGCAGAACGACCGCTACATCGAACACTTGCTGGAAAAGCGCGTTCGCTACACGACACCATACCCTTGGGGCTTTGCCGAGCTAGAGATCGATAGGGATCTTACCGAACAGAGCAAATTCGCGGTGCGCAGTGCGTCCGGCCTCATGCCGGACGGTACGCCGTTCGATATCCCTGCGGACAGCCCAATACCCGAATCGATCGAGGTGCCGGAGACGGCTGCAGGCCAGATCGTCTGGCTGATGATGCCGGTCGCGGCGCCAAACACCCGCGAGGTCGACGAGGACCGCACTGACAGCGCCAGTCGTTATGTTCGCACTTCGGAAACCTTCATCGACTCGACCTCGGCGCTCCGCATCGAGGAAGAGATCGACATCGCTTATCCGCGCCTGTCTTTCGAACTGCGCAAGACGAGCAAGCCCGGATACATGGGCCTGGGCATCGCGCGCATTCTGGAGGTGCGCGACAAGAACATCCTGTTCGACGACAAGTTCGTGCCGCCGATGCTGGTCTGCGCCGCGCATCCGATCATCGATGGCTGGCTCAACCGCATCATCGGCTGGGTTGAGACTAAACTCGACGAGTTGGCGCGTTACGCCGTCGATCCATCATCCGGTGGTGGGTTGCAGAGCGTCGACTATCTGGTCCTGCAAGTGCTGAACCGTACCATTCCCGTGCTGACTCATTTCCAGCGCTCCGGCAGCGTTCACCCGGAGCGCCTGTACGAGGAATTGCTGAGGTTCGCGGGTGAACTTGCGACGTTTTCCACGGCGGAACGGCGGGCGCGCAACTATCCGGCGTACAATCACGACGATCTCGAGAACGTCTTCACACCCTTGGTGAGCGACATCCAGGACTTCTTGAGCGCGCGGCTGGGTCGGCGGGCGATCCGCCTGGAGATCATCGAGCGCGCACAGAATGCGTTCGTATCGCCGATCCGCGATCGAGCGCTATTCCGAAATGCGACCCTGGTGCTGGAAGTTGCCGCACGGCGGCCGCTTGTGGAGATCCAGAACGATTTCCCGCACCTGTTCAAGGTCGGGCCGAACACAAAGATGAACGAAATCGTGCACGCAAACCTGCCGGGCCTCACGTTGGCGCATTTGCCGACGCCGCCGCCGCATATCCGGGCCATCACGGATCACGTCTATTTCTATCTCGACCGCAAGTCACCGCTGTGGCCCGAGTTCAGTACGGCTGCGTCGATCGGAATGCATTTTTCCGGCGACTGGCCCGAGCTTGAGCTGTATCTTTGGGCTATCCTGGAAGACAGGCCATGAGCGACAAGGACAAGCCGGTCAATCCTTTCGGGCGGGGCGAACGGACGATCATCCGTCCCAACCCCGGCGGGAAGTTGCCGCCGGCGCCGATCTCTCAACCTCCGCCGGGCGGCGGGCCCGCAGCACGCCCAGCCTATTCGCCATCACCCGTACCCTCTCCCGGCACGCCGGCCCCACCACCATCCTTTTCGCCCGTTCCACAGGGCTCGAACTACGCCTCCGCGCCGGCCAGCCATCCAGCCGAGGAATGGATCTCGACACCCGCGCAAGGCCAGGTGCCGCAACCCTTGATGCCGCCAGGGCCGCCGTTGCGCGTTGACGATCTGGTCGCGCCAAATGCCAATCCGGTGATGCGCGCTGCGGGCCCGTTGCTGCAACTGCTCGGTCGGTTGCGTGTGGCGCTCATGCGAGCGTCATTCGCCAGCCTGATGGAGCAGGTCGCAGACGCGATCAAATTCTTTGAGAAGGACATCCGTTCAGCGGGCATTTCCGAGCACCAGGCCAACACAGCAAAATACATCCTGTGTGCCACTGCTGACGATATCGTGCAGCACATCCCAACCGAAGAGCGTCACGTCTGGACGCAATATTCGATGCTGAGCCGGTTCTTCGGCGAGCGTGTCGGCGGCGTCCGATTCTTTGAGATCCTCGACCATTTGAAGGTTGATCCACTGGTCAACTATCCGGTCCTCGAACTTCAGCACGCCTGCCTTGCGCTTGGTTTTCAGGGCATCCACCGGACGTCAGGGGGCGGACTTGCGAACCTGCAACTGATCCAGCGCAACCTCTATGAATTGCTGCGCCGGGTCAGACCGAAAACGATGAGCGACCTGTCGCCCAACTGGCGCGGGCAGGCGCTGGCGGGGCGCCGGCAGCGTCTGCGTGTTCCGGTCTGGCTCGTGGCAGCCGTGGTCGCCGCGCTGCTGACCGGGTCCTATTTCGTTCTGCGGACGCTCCTCGCTGGACGGGCAGAGAATGCTGCTGAGGTGGCGCTCGCGCTCCATCCGGCCGGTCCGATCGAACTCAAGCGTCAGGTCGTTGCACCACCCCCACCGCCGCCGCCTCCGCCGCCGCCGGATCGCATTACCCAGTTGCAACGCATCCGCAATGCGCTCGCGAAGGAGAACACCGCCTGCGCCATGACGGCGGACCAGACCCCCAGCTTCATCGTGATCAGGGTCTGCGACCTGGCCTTGTTTGCGTCGGGCCAAGCGACCATCCTCGACGGCTTTAAGCCGATCGCTCTCCGCGTCGCAGCAACCCTCGACAAGGAGCCGGGACGGATCCGGGTCGTCGGCCATACTGACAGTTCGCCGATCCGCACAGTCCGCTTCCCGACCAATTTCGAGTTGTCGGTCGAGCGCGCCAAGGCGGTTGCCGCGGCACTGAAACCTGGCTTGAACGATGGTTCGCGCGTCGACGTCGAGGGCAAAGGAGCAGATGCGCCGATTGCCAGCAACACAACGCCCGAGGGACGTGCCAAGAACCGGCGCGTCGAGATCTTTATCGAACGCAGCGAATAGGCACACACCGCCGGATCAGGTGGTTTTGCGACGGGTACGGTTAGATGCTTGCCAAGGACATTCTTCGCATCGTTCTCTACGGGGTCGGGCTCAGCTCGCTGGGAGCGGTGATCTATTTCGCCGGTCCCTTCATCGCATTCGGCGATTGGCGGCCGCTGGAGAACCATATCGTCCGGCAGATCGCTATTCTGCTGCTCACCACGGCCGTGGCAGGCATCGTTGGCCTCAATCTGTTCAAGCGGCGCAAGGGTGCCAAGGAGATTGCCGATGGTATCGCTGGTGCAGACCAGCCCGTCAGCGATGAACCAGTGCTCAAGGAGCGCATGAAGGATGCGCTCGCGACGCTGAAGACCGCCAGCGGCAACAAGTCGGGCTATCTCTACGATCTCCCCTGGTACGTCATCATCGGTCCGCCCGGCGCCGGCAAGACGACGGCGCTTGTCAATTCCGGGCTCAAATTTCCGCTCGCGCGCGGGGCAACGCCCGCGGCGATCGCAGGGGTCGGCGGTACCCGCTACTGCGATTGGTGGTTTACAGAGGAGGCGGTGCTGATCGATACCGCCGGCCGCTACACCACCCAGGACTCCAACAGCAAGGCCGACAAGGACAGCTGGCTGGCGTTCCTGGACATCCTGAAGAAAAGCCGGTCGCGCCAACCGATCAACGGCGTTCTTGTCGCCATCAGTATCGAAGACATCCTGACGCTGCCGAAGCAGGAGCTCGCACTTCATGCCGATGCCATCAGGATGCGCCTGCTCGAGCTGCATCAGAGACTCAAGGTCAGCTTCCCAGTCTACGCGCTATTTACCAAAGCGGATCTCGTTGCCGGCTTCACCGAGTATTTCGCCTATCTCGGGGAGGCCGGCCGCCGTCAAGTCTGGGGTGCCACGTTCCAGACCGCCGACAAGACCCAGAATCTGGTTGGGCAGATCCCGTTCGAGTTCGACCGTCTGCTGGAGCGCCTGAGCGAAGAGACGCTCGACCGTCTGCAGGACGAGCCGACGCCCCAGCACCGCGTGCAATTGTTCGGTTTTCCGGCACAGATGGCGCGGCTCAAGCCTCAGATCCACGATTTCCTCAACCTGATCTTCGAGCCGACGCGCTATCACGTGAACGCGAACCTGCGCGGATTCTACTTTACTTCGGGTACGCAGCAGGGCACGCCGATCGATCAATTGATCGGGTCGCTGGCGCGCACGTTCGGCGCTGAGGAAGTCGGTTCCGGATCCTATTCGGGCACGGGCAAGAGCTTCTTCCTTGCCGATCTGATTTCCAAGGTCATCATCGGCGAGGCCGACTGGGTCTCGACTGACCGTGCCGCGGTGCGCCGCGCGCTGGTCCTGAAGACCGCAGCCCTGTCATTGATCGGTCTGGTCTCGATCGGGCTGATCGCAGCTTGGCTGGTGAGCTACAAGCGGAACGCCGATTTGATCGAGCAAAGCCTGCAGGCGGATAGCGAGTATGCAACCGCCGGCGCGGCACTTATCAAGCAGGCATTGATTGCCGATCATGATCTCGACAAGGTGCTGCCGCTACTCTACCGGCTTCGCAACGCCCCGGCGGGCTACGGATCGCGCGGCGAACCGGTGCCTCTGTCGGCTCGCTACGGGCTCAGTCAGCGCGCCCGGCTGCTGTCGCCCTCGAAAGCGGCCTATCACACCGCGCTTGAACGCATGTTCCGACCGCGCCTGCTGTATCGCCTGGAAGAGCAGCTCAATGCGCGCATAAACGAGCCTGCCTTCGTCTATGAGGCGCTCAAGGTCTATCTGATGATCGGTGGCCTGCAGTCGCCGGATCGCGAGTTGATCCGCTCCTGGATGCAACGTGACTGGGCGGATAATCTCTATCCTGGCGCCACCAACGCAGAAGGGCGGCGTCTGCTCGACGAGAACCTCGTGGCAATGTTCGACCTCGAGACCGAACAGCCGCCCTTGGTCGAACTCGACGGCCGGTTGATCAAGCAGGCCCAGAACTCCTTGGCGCGCCTGAGCGTGTCGCAACGAGCGTACGAGTTTCTGAAATCGGAGGCTCGCGCGTCGATCGCCGGCGACTGGATCGCCAGCCGCCATGGCGGACCCGACATGGGTGTCGTGTTCGAAACCACGACCGGGCAGCCTTTGGACGCCGTGCGGGTACCTGAGTTCTTCACGTATAACGGCTTCCATCAGAAGTTCGTCGCCCGGCTGTCCGGATTGTCTGAGCGGATGAAGCGGGAGCGATGGGTTTTGGGGGATGCCGGCCAGCAGTCGGCCATCAACCAGCAGTACGACAATCTGGCCGGCGATCTGCTCAGCATCTATTCAAACGATTTCGTGACGACCTGGCGAACGGCGCTCGGGAGCCTGCGCCTGAAGAAGCTGCTCGCCGACAAACCGAAATATGAGGTGCTTCGGGCGCTTTCGGCGCCGACCTCGCCGATGCGGCAAATTCTGGAGTCGGTGCGCGACGAGACGGTGCTGACCAAGGAACGGGCGAAGAGCGCTTCGGCGCCAGCTGCCGCATCGGCGCCAGCACTCTTCACGAATGCTCAGGATGGACCGCCTGGCACGATGATCGAAGCACAGTTCAAGCCTTACCACGCAGCGCTCGAAGGCGAGAGCACCCGCCGGCCAATCGACTCGACCGTCGCGAACCTGAACGACATCGCGCAGAACCTGACACTGATCATCGAGAATCCCCAACTGACCGCACAGGCCACAGCTGCGCTCCAGAACCAGGTCGCAGCGCTCCGCAACAACGCCTCGCGCATGCCGCCGCCATTCTCCGATATGTTGCGAGCAGCAGCCGCGGAGTTCGAAGGTAGCATCGCGGCTTCAACCGCCGGACAAATCCTGCAAACGTTGCGCGATCAGGTCACGCCGGTCTGCCAACAGACCGTGACTAACCGCTACCCGTTTATCCGCGGCAGCGGCCAGGAAGTTCCGCTCGCGGATTTTGCCAAATTGTTCAGTCCAAATGGCGTTATGGACAGGTTCTTCACCCAGTACCTGGCACCTTATGCCGACACGTCGCGGTCGGACTGGGCTTGGCGAAAGGAGAGCCCCGTTGGTCGGTCGTTCTCGCCCGAGACGCTCAAACAATTCCAGAACGCGGCTTATATCCGGGATGCGTTCTTCCAGACGGGCGGCGGTGTGCCCGCCGTTTCATTCGCGATCCGACCCCCTGGGGCACCGGGACCAGGCGTGACAGTTAAGACCGAGATCGGTGGCACCACAATTGCGAGCCCAACCATTCCCGGATCGGCCCCTCCGTCCTTGTTCGGCGGGCCGCAACCTACGCCACCGCCACCGCCGCAGACCAACTCGCCGACTACTATCCTATGGCCGGGCCCAGCGCCGCGAACGGCAATTTCAGTCAGTAACGATACCGGCCCGCCATCCGTGCTTGAGCGCATTGGTCCCTGGTCGTTGTTTCGGATGTTGGAGGCGGGCTCGTTAGTGGTGAAAGCGGAAACCGCCAGCGCGAGTTTCATCGTCGCCGGGCGCGAGCTCAACTATCAAATTTCGACCGGATCGTTGCGCAACCCGCTGAACCTGTCAGTGCTGCGCGAGTTTCGTTGCCCGACCGGGATATGACCATGCGTTGCGGGATATTCGGCAAAATCGGTGCGAAGCGCGATTTCATCGCGATCGCGACCCCGCGCAGCTTCCTGGAAGCCTGGGAGCCGTGGGTACAGGCTGCGCTGTCAGCAAGTCGCCACCAGCTTGGCCCAGGATGGCAACAGGCCTTTCTGACCGCGCCGGTCTGGCGGTTTTGGCTCGGCGCCGCGATCTGCGGCACGACAGTGGCGGGTGCGATCATGCCCTCGCTCGATGGGGTGGGGCGATACTATCCCTTGACCCTGCATGCGGTGACCGGCGAGGCCGTCTCGCTGCCGCCGCCGAGCATTGATCCGCAGGACGAATGGTTCGGGCAAGTGGAGGCGTTCCTGCTTTCGACCCTGGATCGGGCCGCAACCTTCGAGCAGATCTCCGATGCATTGGATCGGCTTTCGGTGCCACGACTGCAGGAGACCATCACCGGCGATCCGCCGGTCACGTCGCTTGGTACTGCGGCAATGGGGAGGGCTTCGGCGGTCGAAGCCTTCGCGGCGTCGTTTGCAGCACTTTGCGCTGCCAACCCACAGGTCTACGCCGCGGCTAGCTTCTGGTGGACCGCCGGAGGGGAAGGCTTCCCGCCAATGGCGCTGAGTTGTCGCGGATTGCCAGATCCGTTCCACTACGTCACGCTGCTGACCGGTGATCTCGGACCCGCGGCATCCGGGAATGGATGACGCGCGATGGTGCATATTCCGTCCTTGTTCGATGTTGGCAGCGTCACCCATGCCGGACGCGTGCGGGAGCGGAACGAGGATTCATGTTTGGTACGAACCGACGTTGGTCTGTGGGCGGTCGCCGACGGCATGGGGGGGCACGAGGCCGGTGATCTCGCCAGTCGCATCGTAGTGCAGTCGCTCGACGCTATCGCTACACCAGAATCAGCCGCAGACCTGCTGGCGGAATGCGAGGAGCGGCTTTTCAGCGCAAACCAGCAGATACTGGCGCTTAGTCATGAACGACAGGGTGCCACCGTCGGGACAACAGCGGCGGTTCTGCTCGTTCGCGATAACTACTATGCCTGCATATGGGCGGGTGACAGCCGGGTCTACCTTATTAGTCGCGGCGCAATTCGCCAGGTCTCGCATGATCACAGCGAACTGGAGGAGCTGATCGCAAAAGGTGCGCTGTCGCGCGAAGACGTGAATGATTGGCCGAGCAATGCCATTACGCGTGCCGTCGGTGTCGCCGATGATCCGGAATTCGAGGTGGTGACAGGCCCGGCCGAGCCAGAAGATATCTTCGTGATCTGCAGCGATGGCCTGACCAGGCACGTGCAGGACGACGAGATCCTGCAGCACGCGGCTACGCGACGCGCCCAGGCGGCTTGCGATGACATGCTCGCGCTGGCTCTTGATCGTGGCGGGCTTGACAATTTGACGATTGTGATCGTGCGACTACTGACGCCACGATCTCAGGGGACGACAAGATCTCCGCTCAATCGGGAGCCGCAACCATGAGTCCGAGCGATCCGTTCCGATCGTCCTATCACGGCGTGCCGCCCGGCACCCGTCTCAATGGCATTTACGAGATCGAAGCGATGATCGGCGCGGGCGGCATGGGTGAGGTCTACAAATGCCGTGAGATCCAGACTGGATCGCCTATTGCGGTGAAAATGCTACTGCCCGACGTGGTTGATAACGAGGCCGCGCTCGCGCTGTTCCGTCGAGAGGCCGCGGCACTCCACAATCTTCCGCACGACGCGATCGTTCGCTACTTCCTGTTTACCGTCGAGCCGGTGCTGCAGCGACCTTATCTCGCGATGGAGTTCGTGAATGGCCGCTCGCTCTCGAACATGCTCGATGATGGGCCGTTGACCTTCGAGGCGCTGATCAGGCTGAGGCAGCGTGTCGCATTGGGACTGGAGGCCGCACATGAGCACGGCATCATCCATCGCGACGTGTCTCCGGACAACATCATCATTCCGCTCGACGACGTCAGTCGGGCCAAGATCATCGACTTCGGCATCGCTCGGTCGACCCAAATGGGCGACAAAACCATCATCGGCTCGGGCTTCGCCGGCAAGGACAACTACGCATCGCCGGAGCAAGTAGGGTTGTACGGCAATGACGTGACTGCGAAATCCGATGTCTACAGCCTCGGTCTTGTGCTGTTCCATGCGCTGACCGGACAGAAACTCGACATGGGCGGCAGCCAATTTCAACTGGTGGAGAAGCGCCGGCGTGTGCCCGATCTCGGTGGTGTGGATATGCGCATCCGACCTTTGCTGGAGCGGATGCTGCAGCCTGATCCGGCATTGCGCCCCACTATGGGGGAGGTCGCCAGCTGGACGCCAACCGGTTCCGCCCAGACGCCGGCCGCGCCGTTATATGGCTTCGATCCGCTGCGGCGGCCGGAAAGCGCGTCGCCGGCGCCGCAGGACAGGATGCCGGAGATCGCGCGGAGTCCGCGCCGCCTCTGGCTGGGGGCGGGCGCCGCGGCATTGTTGCTGCTGGTCGGCGGTGGTGGATATGCCTTCTACAAGCTGGTTTGGTCAGCGCCAGGCACCGCGGTCTTGTCGCCACCCCCGAAACTCGCCGGAGCAATGGCGCCGCCGAAGGTCGAGCCCGCTGGACCACAGCCCGGACGCCAAGAGCCGGAGAAGTTGCCCGCGCAGCCGACGGCGACGCAGTCTCCGGCACTCGATGGGCCAGGGCGCGCCGAGCGCATCCGCAAATACGTGGCCCAATATTCCGGCGGTGACTGCTTCTTCGTGTTGCCGATTGCCGTGAGCCCAAATGCCGCTGTCATCGAAGGGTTCGGTGCCTCGACCGTCCCATTCGACACGTTCGACAAAGCGTTTCGGCGTGAGCAGGGTTTCGAGGCTTCGATCGGCGTCAGGCAAGTGACCCAGGCGCAATGCCCAGCCGTCAAGTTCTTGAGTCAGGTCGGGAGCGATCAGGCGCGAATGCCACGCATCACCTTGTCAGCGACAGAGCTGAAGGGCGGTGAAACCCTCAATGGGACCATCGAGAACTTTGCCAACCGCGTGGTGGAGCTCCTGATGGTATCTGATCGCGGCGAAGTTCAGAGCCTGTCTTATCTTCTGAAGCCGGGCATCGACTCACTTTCGTTTACGCTCCCGACAGCGCGCGCGAGCGGTCCGCAACTGCTATTGGTCGTGGCGGTCCCGCAGGTTCTCGACTCGTTGCGCCAGCCGCGACCGATCGCCGCCGACACGTTCTTCCTGCAGGCGCTAAGCGAGGCTCAGCGCAATAAGATGACTGTCATCGCGGCCGTGCGCTACGTGCTGCTCACCAATTGACCGGCACGCTCAGAATGTTCCGATCACCAGGATTTTCAGGTCGGCATCCGGCTTGAAGTCGCTTGCCGTATATTCAAGCGTGTTTCCAGTAGCGGACGATGCCTTTAGCCGCCCAGGACAGAAGCTCACCAAGCGGTCGCTGCCGCCTGGGTCGATAGTCAGCTTGAATGACCGGATCGGCCCAGCCCAATTCGCGCCGGTCTTGAGCACGTACGATATGCGCCGCTCCTGGAGATTTGCGCCGTTGGTCTGGTTATTGCCCGTGCGCTTGTCGAGCTCGGCAAGGAACGTATCCTGGATGCAGTATTCTTTCCGGTAACGCGCAACTTCCTGACCGAGTGCGCTGCTGCGGCGCAGGCTCGAGCGCAGAATGGTGTCAGGACTGGAGCCGACGCTCGGCCGGTACTGGTGTTCGACCGTGACGCTGCGCACGGGCGGAAACAACTGCTGGCGCACAGCCGAGGTCTTGACGGTCCACCCCGGCGCATATTGCTGGCGACCGTTGTCGCTCATTCCGGCAGGCATCAGAAGTCCGTCGTCCACAAGCCGGGTCCGGGTCGCCGCGGGCAGGTCGGTCACCCGGATCTCGCGGCCACCAATCGGCAGCAGCGGCAACTTGAGTTCGCGGAGCAGGGCACTGACATCCCTGTTGCCAACCATGGCGCGCTGATCGACGGTCAGCGGCGCCAGGTTGCCATCGACCTTGGTCTCGAATTCGACGAAGTTGATCGGATCACTTGACGGCAATGCAACATTCTCAGCCTCCGACAGGTCGATGTCGGGCAGCGGAAAGGCAACATTAAGCGTGACCGGCTTGGCGGTGAGGTTGGCGAATTGGTAGCGAACGCTGATTCTGTCGAGCGTGATACGAAGGTTCTCGCTCTCCATGGCCACGTCATTGGTGCGTACGAACTGGAGCCCACCGATCGACAATTCCGCAGCCGAGTCGTTGGCGCGTGCCGGCCAGCCTGTCGCAACGAGCAGCGCGACCATCAGGGCCCGTATAAGGAACGACAGTCGGGCGGAGGGTCCGTTCGGCAAGCTAGTCTGTATGCGGCGTCGCAGCATTTGCCGGCTCCATCCGATGCGGGTCAATCGATCGGTTGATAAAGATCGCCCCACTCGGGCTTCCAGACCCCGTCTGGATCGCACACCACGAGCGCGAGCTTGACGTCGTTAGCCAGCCGGATCGCGCCGCGAAAAGCATCCTGAGCCGGCAATTGCGCGCTGACCTGGTCGGTGGTCAGCCGCCCTTGGCTCGCGGCGGCAGGCAGCACGATCGCTCCGGAGGCACCGTCACTGTCGCGTTTCAGGAGCAGCGTGACCGCGTCGGGCTGGACTTCGTTCACTTGCTCAAATCTATTCCGGGCCATGGTTTTCCTCGGCAAGCTGAAGAAATTTCGGACTATCACCGTCCAGTGATAGAATTGAACGCGATTGAGATTGCTCACCACTAATTGACGCGCGGCATCAACGGCATCTCGGATTAGTCGATCCGACGCGGCGATCGGTTCGGGGTACATTGAGGCGAATATGCTTCGTCCAAAACATTGGATCTGGGTCTTCATCGTTAGCGCGGGCATTTTCGGAACCAAGGCGCACGCCGACGATACTGTCGTACGCAGCTTTACCGGCGGTTCGGCTGCTTCCATGGTCGGCATAGTCCCGGCCAGCGAGGACGTGGAACTCGCGGGACCGCAAGCACTCAGCGCCGACGGGCAGGGCAACCTGTTTTTGCTCGATCAGATCAACGGTCGCATCATCCAGTTTGACCCGAAACAGCCAAACTCCGATCCCGACGTCCTCAAGATGCCGAAAGACGTCCAGCCGACCGATCTCGTCGTCCATGACGACGACATAATGGTTTGGGACGGTGGCGTACGGACGCTGAAGGCGGCGCCGGGGCAATCCACGCGCGGACTCGGCGGTGACGTGATCCAGCTTGAGGAGGTCTCGAGCCGTGGAGCAGACGACCAGGTTGCCGTCTCCGCTTTCGCCCAGATGGGATCGCAGGCACCCGGCAGCGCGGCGGACCTGCTCGATCAGAACACCCGCGCGGCCATCATCAGGACGACCCGGCAGCCTGACCGGCAATACGTGGCTTCTCGAAGCAAGGGCTCGGTGATCGCCGACATCATTCCGGACAAGGGCAATGCCAGCGTCCGGGTCGAGATCCAGACCATGGTCACCAACGAAACCATCGGCCAACTCGGCCTGCGCGTGCGCAACCAGCTCGGCACGGTGGAGTTTCTCGAGATCGACAACAGCGACCGCTTCTACGTGCTGGCCGAGGACGTTCCGCCATCAGGAAAGAACGCCTCCACGTTCGTCGCACGCTATGCCGCGAACGGGCGTCTCGAGGGAATCTATGAGCTTCCTCTGGAAAATACGCCGCTGACCAGACGGTTCGTCACGGTGTCGGGCAGTGGCGATGTCTATTTCCTGCGAACCAAGCCGGACGGTATCGAAGTGATTGGCGTCGGGTTCCGACCTCTGACCAATGCCTCGATTATCGACGTGCGGCCGTCGCGAACGACGACGGCGCCGGCACCACAATCCGGCGTCAAATTTGACGCTTCGGCCGCCGTGAGGCCGTCCAATCGCCAGCAGGCGATCGAGACCGCGTTTGCGTTCGAGGGTATCCAGTGGAAGCTGACGCAGGCGAACTACGGCAACGATCCCGACAGCCAATGCAGCGGCTTCAGCCGTGTTCGTCGGCCGTGGTATCTGCAGGGAAAAGTGAACCAGGAGGTGCGCGGCGTACCGTATTGCTGGGGCTGCCACGGTTCGCTCGCGAACTTCCGGCAGCGGATCGAGAGCGGAACGCTGGCTGGCAATGTGTGCACCCGCAATGCGCCACGGCCCGATGTGGCGGGCGTCGACTGTTCGGCATTCGTCAGCGCCGCGTGGGGGCTCTCCGTCCACTATACGACTGCAGCTATCCCCGCGATCGCTGCGCCCGTGGCAAATCCTTGGGACCTGAGGCCCGGCGATGCGCTGAACAAGCCAGGCTCGCATGTGATGCTGTTCCTGCGGTTCACGCCTGATCGCAAGGCCGAGGTGATGGAATCCTCGACCGGTGGCTGCAACGGCCGCGTCTGTCGCAACGTCTATCCATTGGCGAGCTTGCTCGCGCGCGGCTATGTTCCGGTCCGCTTTCGAGCGTTCGCGGATGATCAGACGACGGTTTCAGCGGGCGCCTATCAGGAGCAGACTGAACAACCGCCGGCGGGCCGCAAAACGGCAGGCAAAAGGCGCTGAACCCAGTGTGTCGCCAGAGCTACAAAATGGGTAGGCATGATGTCGAGGTGGATCACGATGCGGATGCCCAGAGGACTTGACTGCGGGATCGGGCGGCTGTGCGCCACCATCGGGCTCGCCGCGTTGATCGGACTGACAATCCCGCGGGCGCATGCGGCAGGAGATTTGTCGCTCAGCAATCCAGATGGGGCGGCGGTGCGTGCGCTCGTGATCGGGATCGACGACTACCAGCACGTGCGCAAATTGAAGGGTGCGGTCGCTGACGCTACGGACATCGTGACCAGCCTTAAATCCATGGGGGTTGGCGACGTCGTCGAACTGACTAACGCGCAGGCCGACAGGGCAGGCGTCCTGCGCGAGATCAGTGCACTGGTGGAGCGGACCAAGAACAACGACCTCATCTTTCTGTCGATCGCCGGCCATGGCACCCAGGAGCCGGAGCGCGTCAAGGGCGCGGAGCCGGACGGGATGGAGAACGTGTTCCTGCTGCCAGGCTTTGAAACCACGCCAACCGGGTCCGTTGAGCGGGTTCTGGGCAGCGAGTTCAACCATTTCATACGGCAGTTCGAGCTGCGCGGAGCGAGGGTGATCTTCGTGGCTGACACCTGCCACGGTGGCGGTATGGTGCGCGACATCGATCCGCGTGCCGCTGAGATGAGCTTCCGGCAGGTCCCGCGCTACACGTTGCTGGTCGACGAACTGAAGCCGGTGTCGGACAGCAACGATCCGAAGTCTGAACTTGACCTTGACCACACGGCGTTTCTGGCCGCGGTGGACCGCTACACCAAAGCGCCGGAAGTCCGCATCCCTGGCATCGATGGCCTACGCGGGGCTCTCAGCTATGCGGTCGCGCGTGCGGTGGAAGGTAGCGCGGACATCAATCACGATGGGAAGGTGACGCTTAAGGAGCTTTTCAGCAACGTTCGGCAGGTGGTCTATCAGCTCTCGGACCAGCGCCAGAATATCGTGACTGTATCATCGCCAGCTCAGACGCCGGATACCGACGTCGCCTTCGGATTGACGCGCGGTGTCGTGCTGATTCAGGGGCCGGCCGCGAGAGCGGCCTCGGGTCAGGCCGGAGCCGGGGTGCCCGTCGATGGACAGGCGCCCGCACCGCCGGCTGTCACGGCCAAGGCTCCAACCATTCCGACCCTTGCGGGGGCGGCCAAGGAACTTCCGATCGCCGGCGCGCCGGGGCCTCTACGCCTCGTTGCACCAATCCGGCTGGCGGCGCTGGACGGCAAGACTAGCTATTTTGTAAGCGTGAAGCCAAAAGATGTTTCCGTGCAGGCTGTTCAACCGACGGACAATCCCGACCTGATATGGGATCCTGTGTCGCACGACGTGATCGCTTGGGGTGATGTGGTCGCCTACGGGATGGACGTTGCCAGCCTGCCGACGGTGATTGATAGGACTGCGGCAATTCGTGAACTCAAGCGCATTGCGACACGGTCGCCGCAGGTGATGCGTATTTGGCCAGACGATCGCCAACAACGTGCTGGCCAGACCATCGAAGTTGACCTATCTGATGTGGCATCAAGGGCGGTGCTGCTGTTCAATGTGTCCGGCGACGGCACCATCCAATTGTTGTATCCGGTGGGTGCTGATGCGGCGTTGGCCAGATCGGCGAGTTTGCGCCTACCGCTCAGGGTCGGCGAGCCGTTCGGTGCGGAACAGATCGTTGCGGTGACTTCGCAGCAACGCATGGTCGAGCTTGAGACAGCCCTAGTACAGTTCAACCGGCGTCGCGCCTCGGGGCAGGTGATCAAGAGTCTCGAGCGTTACTTGCCCGCGGACGCGCGAATCGCCTCGATCGGCTTCTTCAGTGCTCCCTGACTCTTAGGGGAGCACGCCATGCCGTCATCGCAGTCGATCCGCCGCCAGCGAGCATGGTTCGCATTCCTGCTGCTACAGGCGGGCAGCGGACCTGCGTCCGCAGCACCGTTGCCGACGGGGGCGTTGCATATCGGCACGACGTACGTACCTTGGCTTTGGCCCGCACAAGCGGTGCGCAGGCAGACCAATACCGCGAGTGTGTCCCTTCAGATCCTGCCGAGTCAGACCGTCAACGTCGGCGCCAAGGTCTCGTTCGGCGTCACCGCCAGGAGGCCTGGATATCTCATTCTGGTTGACGTCGACTCGGAAGGGCGGATGTCCCAGATCTTTCCGACCCCCGAGCTATTGGCGCAGTCGAACGAACGCGACATTAATCTCGTCAAGCCGGGTGTCGAATTTGTCGTCCCTGCTCCGGCGGCGCGGCAGCGTGGTTTTGAATATGTCGTCGCACCGCCGACGGGGTCCGCAGTGATGATCGCCATCCTGAGCGAGCTGCGCGTGCAATTGCTCGATTTGCCGGACATGCCTCGCAAGCTGGAAGGTCAGGCGGACGCGTTGAGCTATCTATCGGCCTGGACCAGTGAGCTGCGCGTGCCGGACAACAGCAGCGGAAAGCTTGTGACGAACAATTGGTCGTTCGACGTCAAATCCTATTCCATCAAGTGAGTCCTGTGAGGCTTGGGGCTATAGCTTGCTCAGTCGGCTGAAGAAGCCACCGCGGGCGATCATGTAATGAATGTCCTTTGGAAAGGGAAAAGCACTGCGAATGTTGGAAATCGCGTGCTGGAGGAATTCCCCGTCCAGCGGCGCAGGCTTATGCCGCGGTTGGTCCGCGACCTGCGGTATCATGAAGCGATCCACGAAAGCCGCGTCAAGATCGTTGACCCTGACCATCTGTCCAAATGCCGGGAACAGGTCGTAATGACCCAAGCTTACGTTGAGATTCTTGAGGGCAGGGCGCTGAGGCTGGGTTTGATTGCCATCGGCCGTCGCCAGCCCGCGCCCGATCAGGTCCAGCTTCACCGATTGCGGGAGAGTTGACGGACCATACACGATCTCGAGGGCGTGGCCGCTCTGCCCAGATAGCCACTGGTACCAAAAGGTCGCATCGTCGGGCCGCGCATTGGCACCGTAAAGGCAATCAAATCCCCAACAAGCCGTCAGCTTCCCCTGATACTTTCCGAGGCTCCCGACGAGATTGCGCATGCCGTTACCACCGCCGGAGTGGCATGCGATGATGAGCTTGCCGATCTGGAGCTGAGGAATGGACGTCGAGGAGATACCCAGGAACCTGGCCAGAGCTCCAAGGATCTCCTCGAGATAGCGTTCACCCCAGTTCGCGGTGGCCAGGTCGGACACGCTGTAGTTTCCGGCAAAGGTGTTGCCCACAGCATATTCGTAGCCCAGGAAGGGCGCGATGAGCACCACGTCCTTGCCGGAATCCCGGACCTGTTCGCGCAGCCGCGCTGGATCGTTGTGGAAAAGGAATTCATGGTTTTTGACGTAGAAGCCGTGAAGCCAGATCACGACATCGAACTTGGTGGCGGCTGTTGGGTGCTTTGGCGGAAGATAAACCGCCGTTGGTTTCATGCCGGGCGCCTGCCGCTTCGTGAAGAGCGTCACCCCAGGAAAGGCGTTGGCGTCCTTTTGCTCAAGCTCACACGCAACCACGCAGGTCGCTCCGATTCGGCCACATCAGGCTTGGGACTCTGACGTTAGCTCGGCCACTTGCCATGCTTGCGATCCTAAATCCACCGGGCCTGATGGCTCCGACGCGCCGTGACAACTCGGCGCCGTGCCAGCGCGCAGTTGTGTAGGAGCGGTGAGGCTAATGGCATACCTCGACATTGGCCTCGTTGCCTGGCCCGCCACCGCCGCGATATTCGAGATGGCAGCCGCGCTGGACCGGACGGCAGCTGCTGGCGTTGCATATGATCTGAGGACTGACCGTCGCATGGCCCACCGCAGCGCCATAGCCGCCTGCGCTCGCCTGCGCCCGCTGACGCAATGGCCGATCCTGCCGCTGACTGTCATTGCTCTTGGCGGCATTGGCGGGCCTGGCGCGCTGTTTCTCGCATTCATTGTCGTCGTTGAGGAACGAGCCCCTTGCACAGGAGATTCTGCTGCAGTGGTCGCCGTCAGCCTTGTAGCCATGATCACAGATCAGGGGACAGACGCGGGACGGCTTGAGCTTGATTGCGTCAAGCGCGTCGAGACTTGCGAGCTTGGCGTCAAATTTGGTTCCGGCGTGCTGGTTGAAGAGAGCCAAGGAGCGCTGGGAGGCCGCATTCCATCGGCCATCTACGCTACCGGTGAAGCAGCCGACGCGGTTCAATTCGCTTTGTACGGATTTGGTGATATCGGCTTTTGCGATATCGGTCTGGCGCGGCTCGGCGCTGAGTGCGGCAAGCTTTGGCGGCGTATTGTCGTCAGCCAGCGCAGCGACTGTAGGATTGTCCGCGAAGGCACTCCCAACAGCCGGCTTATTCCCGGAGAGAGCCGCAACGATTGTAGATTCGGACGCAATTCGTTTCCGTTCTGCCTCGGTGGCCTGCTCCTGCGCGGCCTGTTTCGCCTTCTCGGCGGCAATTCGGGCGTCTTCCGCAGCCTTCAGATCCGCGGCCGCCTTCTCTTGGTCGGCACGCTGGGCGCCCTGCGACATCAGCCGAGTTTTCTGCTGTTCCGCCTGCTGCGCCTTCGCTGTTGCCGCGACGCGTGCGTCCTCAGCATCGAGCTGATTAAGCTGCAGCTTGGCAAGATTTGCGTAGTATCCGTCCGGATGCTGGTTCAGGAACGCGTCCAGAGCGGGCTTGTTGCGTAGTTGCAAGGCCAATTCGTAATCACGACGAATTTCTGCCTGGGGGTTGGCTGCTTGCACCGGCTCATCAGCCTTGGCAGCGGGAACAAGTGCAACGTCTTCGCCGCCCAGCGAGCCGTAGACATAGGGCTCCTGTCGGTTGCCGGTGGCTTGCAAGACATCATCGCGGACGAAGCCGAAGGCCCTACGCAAGTCGAGCCCCGGCTTTGCGATGTACTTTACGAGAGCCGTCGCATACGGACTATTCTTGCTGTTGCCATCGAGTGCGGTTAGTCCGGCTTTCGCGGCAAACGCGATCAGCGTGTTGGAGACGGCGGGTTCGACCCTGGCCAGCCCGCGGCTGATTGATCGAGAGGCAACTGTACGCTTCATCGAATCGGCAAACGGATTGTTGCGGCACGCGTCGACGATCACCACGCGCAACTGTCTCGCAGGCTCGATTGCCAGCAGGACGCGGTCGAGTGAGAATGCTTCGTCATAAATATCAGTGTCACGTTCGAGTCTGGCGTCGGTCGGGATCAGATAGTTTGTCCCGTCGATCTCGATGCCGTGGCCAGCATAGTACACCAGGGCTATGTCCGCATTGCGCGCCTGATCGGCGAATTCTCTCAGGGCCCGCCGCATATCGGTCGCGGCGAGGTTGAGCCTTGAGTCAACCACATCGAAACCTGCGCCCTTCAAGGTTTCAGTGATGGCGGCAGCGTCGTTGGCCGGGTTTGGGAGCAGAGGGGCATTCTGATAGTTGGCATTGCCAACCACCAAAGCCACGCGCTTTGTCGCCCAGGCTGGCTGGGCTGCCAGTAACAGCGAAGCGGCAAGAAGAAGCAAAACTCGAAGGTGCCTGTATAACCTCATGGCGAACACCCAACCTATGCTCATCGAATGATAACGTCGCGAAGATGGCCGCGTAAGGCATGATTACTGAATTCACACGCCACTGGCCGCTGGCCTATCTCCGTACAGTACCAGTTTCGAGCCCGATCCATTCCTATGTGTTGTCTGGCACTGCGCTCGCGTTCAAACGGCACGGAAGAAATCGCGGGCCGGCGCTGTGTGCCGTTTCATGTGGATGATGGGCACCCGCCAGTATCGATGTCTCGCGCTGGCGAATTAAGCTTTTGAAATTATAGGATTATTGCACTTAAGGCGTGTTCGCGGCAGCGCAGCAGAGCCTCTGGCTTGGTTCAAACGAAGATTCCGCGGTCGGCAGATCGAGGGGACGTGAAGTCCAGGACGCCGGCTTGCGGGTCAATCTCTCGATTACAGCTTGCGCGGAGGTCAGGAGCCCGTCAGTTCGGCTTTCCATGTTCCCCGGTGCTCGATCTTCAGGTTCCTGCCGGACGCTCGCCCCGGAAACTGCTCCTTCGCAATGCGGGAACCAGTCTCCGAGTCGCGAAGGCGGGCCTTTGGTCTACCAGTCGATCGCGTCGGTGGCCGCTACCGGAAGTCGTCAGTGCGCAAGTCGCCAGCCGACTTAATCAGAAAGCCCTGAATATAAGCCGCTCTATTTCGAACGATAGCGTACGGAGATACAATCGCAATTCCGAACTTTGGAGAAGTTGATGCCCATTCCGTTGAGGATTTACATCACGCCATTTGCCGAGAGAGGGAGCGTTGAGCCCGGGCAATGGAGCAGCGAGACAGCCAAGAAGGCGCTCGACGTGGTCAATACGATCTGGTCAAAGGCCAAGATCGCGTTCGTGATCAGCGATTGCTTGATGGAGAAGCCGCTCGACATGGCAAAGAGCGCGCGCAGCAATGACCAGCGATTGCTGGGTGTTCTTGCCTCTCGGCACGATCCGGACAATGCCGTCCACATCTACCTCGTCAATTCGATTGAAAATCTGGCCGCCGGTGGAAGCTCATACCCCAATAGCCAACCGGAGCCGGCAAGCTTCGTCCAATGGTATGGCAATGACCACGCCAATGGACGCGCCTGGGCTCACGAGCTCGGCCATCTAATGAGCCTCGATCACGTCGAGATCGACTATTCCAATGAGAAGCAGGCGGCGCGGCGTGTCAAGAACCTCATGACGATAGGATTGAGCGTCGGTTCTGACCTGACGGGCCAGCAGATTGATGCAGCCAAGGGTTCAAAGCTGGTCAAGCGATTTGGCGGATAAGTCCGTGGCCGGCCGCAGAATTTGTCAGCTCCGTCGTTCTGCACGTTGCGCGCCTTCGTTCCTATTCGCGAGATCCTCGTCGCTCCAATCCAGGCGTTCGGCGCAAGAGTCCATGATTGCGATCACGCTGGTAACCACTTCTCCCGCTTTGGGAAAAGCCATCCGCAATTAATATGCAAATGACCCCAACGATGAGATCACCAACGACCATGTCAAGTGCTTCCGGGATATTGCAGCTGCGCCAGACGACGCTTACCGTTTCGCTCTATTTTTGATGGGCGATCAGGCAGACGCAGAACAAGCCGGCAAACGTACTATCCAGATGCACTGCCGATTTAACGTGGTTGGGTAGCGGCCCTCCAAGTCTAGGGCGATCGCGCAAAGTCGTCGTGCTGTACGAATTCCAGGGCCCGTCCTATCGCGACTCTCTTATATCGTAGCTGCTCCGATCGCGACAGTGATGTCGCGTATTGCACAAGCGCATACTCCTTCGGTGCCAGATCGAAATGGGAGCAAGATCACAACCTTCGTTGCAGCTGTCGATTTGAACTTCTCTTTTCCTGCCTGCACTAAAACAAGGTGGTCCTGCGGCCGTCCGGACGATCACCGACGAGTTCCTATTTGTCGATTGCAGGTCGAAGAGAATGTTCCACAAAACCGGTCCGGGCAAGGTTGACGTCGATCTGGATTTTTCGGGAGTGGGGGTTTTGCACGCGCGGCTTTGGAATTTCGATTTCGATGACTTTGCCGGCTACCAGTTTCGGGGCTTGAAGACAGAGCACTTCGAATTTCTCAAGAGCAAGGTGGTTCCCCTGGTGGAGCACGACGCTGGTCAGATCTGGATGACGGGATCCGCGAGCCGGATCGGTACGGCTGATTGGAATATGACGACATCAGCCAACCGCGTCATTACGGTCGCGCGGTCTCTGTCAGAGATGGGCATCCGCCCGGAGCAAATGCAGACGCACGCCATCGGCAATACGCAGACGGCAAATCACAGGCTGGACGAAGACAACGATAGATCAGTGGTCCTTTGGGTTCTGCCTAAGGTCTATTTCGAACCGATCATAAAGCCAGACTTGCCCCGACCCGTTCCGCCGAAGCCAAAGGTCAGTCGAAATTTCAAGATAGCCATGCTGCTTGAGGTCGACGGTTCGATCTCGTTTGCAGCGAGAGCGGCCATCAAGCGCATCGTCAAGGGCAGGGCCGGAGCCGGGATTGCGTTTGCCAGCGCGTTGTTCTCCATATGGGACACGGAAAACAATTTGAAGTGCACCTACGTCTATGCGGCGGTCGGCCTAGGCTTCGGCTTGACCCTTCGGAAGACCGGCGGCAGATCGGGGACTCTGCATGGCCCCTGGAATTCGTTTACGACCGAAAAGCCCATCTCCTGTTCGCAGTTCGGCAAGTCAATGCGCTTTACGACTATCGGGATAGGGGACTTAAGCAAGAACTGGATCTTGCTGGAAACGCCCAGAGGAGTGAAGGACGTCTACTTGAGCATCAGCACGGGCACGACCATCGGCGGCGGCGCGTCGACCTACCCAGCCCATTTGAGCGCTTTCGTCCCGCTAGAGCGACCGAAGCCGTTTGGCGGGCCTTGAGTGAATCGGCTCATCATAATCTTTAGCCGGCGTCGGCGAGGGGAGCTCCGGGTTGACCCGCCGTGGTGATCTTAATGGGTCAAAAAACGCCGAAAATGTCAGAATAGCCTTTGAAGACACTACAGTATTTCGAGACTTCCAAGCTGAATACGAGGGTTCGATTCCCTTCACCCGCTCCATCCCAACAATTGATGCATCTTGATTGACCGACTTTGACCGTCAAGTCGGTCCCGGTGACGGCTGGAGCTTGGAGCGGGCGGCTTTGCGATAACCGGGTGCGTTTCGGGTCGGCAGAGCGGCTCTATTCCTGTTTGCCGTCCTTCTCCTCGCGCTGCTTCCGGGCACGATCGACTGCGCCGCCCTGGGGCTGCCCGCTGACCTTCACGCCGGGGAGATGATCGACCTTGTTGTTGGCGGTATCTTCGGCACGCTGCAATTCACGATCGATGATGTCGCGTGATCCTTCGGCCGGGTCCTTGTCGAATGGGCTCTTGGTATCGGTGCTCATGATTGATCCTGCTCGTCGGCGCGCGTTGATTTGCCGAGGCAAGCTCGGCTCGGGCCCATCGTTCCTGTCGAGGCGGCAGCTTTTGTGCAGGCTCTTTACTCCCTGTGGTCGTCGATTTCGGGGGCGACCTGTCCGTAGTTCAGCAGGGCCACGAGGGTCGTTCCGCCCAGAATATTGCCGAGGAGTGTCGGTACGAAGAAGTCCGAGGCATATTGCGAGAGCGACGCCAGGCCGCTCTGCACCAGGAAGGCGCACTCGACCGAGCCCGCGATGATGTGCGCGAACTGGCCGAGCGCGACCACATAGGTCATCACGACGACGAGGTGCGGGCGCGATCCCTTCACGGCAGGCAGTAGCCACGCCATCAAGGCGATCAGCCAGCCGGCAAAGATCGCCCGGACAAGGGTCGTCGCGAACGTACCCTCGATGGTGTGGCGGCTGAGATCGACGAAGGCGCCCACGATGCGGGGTTCGAAGATGCTGGTGTGCGCGAGCACGGATCCAACGGCCCAGGTTCCTGCGATGTTGGAGGCGAGGACCAGGCCCCAAAGCTTGATCACGCTCCCAAGCGTGCCGAGATCCCTGTTGTGCAACAGCGGCAGCATCGGCGTCAGGGTGTTCTCGGTGAAGAGCTGCTGCCGTCCCAGCACCACGACCAGGAAACCGACCGTGTAGCCGAGCGGAGCCACCAGCCGTCGGGTGGCCTCGTCGGAAATCAGCGCGTGAAACTCGCCCTGGACAATCAGGGACAATCCCATCGAAAGGCCGGCGGCGAGGCCGGACAGCACGATGGCCCACCATCGCCGTTCCAGTTCCTGCTCACCCTCGGCGCGGATTGTCTCATGGATCAGCGCTGCGCTAGGCCGGCTCTGGGATTCGATCTGTTTCGTCTGGCGCCGCGAGACGCCGTCGAGCTTTGAGGCTGGATTGAAGGAGGCGCCGTCGCCAGGCTGGTCCACTCCGCGGTCTCCTGAAGGGCAGGTTCATCTCAATGCCGGGATCAAGGCTCGGAGCGGCAAGGGGTTCCTGGTAAGTGCTCGCACGCCGCAGCATTGTTGAGGCACAGCGGCGGCGCCGTGGTCGACCATCAGGAACCTTCGTGGAAAGCGGGTGTTTTCTACCGGGGCGGGTGGCGATCTGACAAGAGGCCAACCGTGCAAGACAATTTGCGTGTGCGCTCAACCGCGCAGATCGCGGGCCATCCGATTCATCCGATGCTGGTGCCGATACCGATCGCTTGTTTCATCGGAGCGCTGTTGACCGATATCGCCTATGTCGTCAGTGCCGAGATCATGTGGGCGGATTTTTCCGCCTGGCTTCTGGTCGTCGGCGTCATCTTCGGCGTACTGGCGGCGATCGCGGGCCTGACCGATTTTCTCGGCAACCGTCTGGTGCGGGCGCAACCGCCGGCCTGGCCGCATCTGATCGGCAACGCGGTGGCGTTGGTCCTGGCGATCGTCAATGCGTTGATCCATACGCGCGATGCCTGGACCTCGGTGTGGCCGACCGGGCTCATTCTTTCAGCCATCACCGTATTGATCCTGCCGGTCACCGGCTGGCTCGGCTGGGCGATGGTGTATCGCCACGGTGTAGGAGTTGCGCGATGAACTCCGCAATCGTTCGGGTGCTGTTGTGTGCCTCGCTGCTGTGTCTCGCCGGCTGCAATGACGGCAGTGGCGATCCGAAGGCGCAAACCGGCGCCAACCCGACGCTGCCCGACATCCAGCAATACCTGCTGCCGCCGATGCACATCGCCCGTATCGTCGGCTGGAAAAAGGACGAGACCCCGGCCGTCGCGCAGGGCTTGCAGGCCAAGGCCTTCGCGACCGGCTTGCAGCACCCCCGATTCCTCTACGTGCTGCCCAACGGCGACGTGCTGGTGGTGGAATCCAAGGCGCCGAAGGGCGCTCCGATCAAGCGGCCCAAGGAAATCGTGATGGGATACATCGAGTCCTGGGCGACATCAGGCGGCGACACCGGCGCGAGCAACCGCATCACGCTGCTGCGCGACAGCAACGGCGACGGCGTGCCGGACGTGCAGAGCGTCTTCCTCGACCATCTCAACTCGCCGTTCGGCGTCGCGCTGGTCGGCAACGATCTCTATGTCGCCAACACCGATGCGATCGTCAGATATCCCTACACGGAGGGTGATACGAAGATCACCGCGCCGGGCACGGTGCTGACGCCGCTGCCGGGCGGACCGATCGATCATCACTGGACCAAGAGCCTGGTCGCGAGCCCCGACGGTTCAAAGCTTTATGCCGGCGTCGGCTCCAACAGCAACATCACCGAGAACGGCATGGAGGCCGAGCACAATCGCGCCGCGATCCTCGAGATCGACCGTGCCAGCGGCCGCTGGCGCATCTTCGCGAGCGGCTTGCGCAATCCGAACGGCCTCAGCTTCGAGCCGCAGACCGGGACGCTGTGGACGGTGGTGAACGAGCGCGACGAACTCGGTCCCGATCTCGTGCCGGACTACATGACGTCGGTGAGGGACGGCGGCTTCTATGGCTGGCCCTACAGCTATTACGGCCAGCACGTCGATCCTCGCGTCAAGCCGGAGCGTCCTGATCTCGTCGCCAAGGCGATCGTGCCTGACTATGCGCTGAGCTCGCATGTCGCGCCGCTCGGCATGGCCTTCAACACGAGCGCGAGTTTGCCGGCGGCCTATCGCGGCGGCGCCTTCGTCGGCGAGCACGGCAGTTGGAACAGGCAGGTCTTGAACGGCTACAGGGTGGTGTTCGTGCCGTTCACGGATGGCAGGCCGAGCGGCCCGCCGCAGGACGTCGTCACCGGCTTCCTCAACAGCGACAACCAGGCGCGCGGGCGGCCCGTCGGCGTCGCCATCGACAAGACCGGCGCGCTGCTGGTCGCCGATGACAGCGGCAACACGGTGTGGCGGGTGACGGCGGCGCACCCGCAGCTCACGCAGCGATAGATAGATCTCGAGGAGTTACACCATGGGCCTTGCTCAATACACGATCGTGCCGGTGCAGGACGAATGGGGCGTGCTGCACGACGGCGACGTCAAGAACAGATACTCCACCAAGGAAGCGGCCTTCGAATCGGCGGTGGCTGCCGCCTCGCTGGCGCTTCGCGAGGGACACGAAGTCCATGTCAGCGTGCCCGGCCGCGAAGCCGGCGAGAACGCGCTGGGAATTTGATGGGACACTCCGAGCAGAACACACTTCAGGAGGCTGCGATGACCAAGCCCCGTGAACCGAACGGCATTGAACCCTCCCGCTCTGAAGACGACATTCAGCGAGACCAGCTCGGGCCGCGCGGCGTGCCGGGTGCGCCGGATCCGGCCAAGATGACACCCCAACGCGACAAGAAAACGCCGAAGCACGTCGATCCCGGTCACACGGCCTGACGGCTGCCCCGCGGCTTTTCTGTTCGGCCGGTAAGTCGGCGCCCGGCCGTCGACTTACGCCGCCGCAACGATATCCGTCTTGGCAAAGTCGTCGCCGACATAAAGAAGTGCGCAGCCATGCTCCTTGGCGACATCGTAGGCGAAGCAGTCACCAAAGTTGAGACCGGCAGGACGAATGCCTTTGCCCCAACGCGAGTAGATTTGCGCCACGCGTTCGGCCGAAGCTTGGGTCACCGAGATCACGTTCAAACCGAGATCGTTAATCAGCTTGTTCATCTCTTCGTCGACGCCCCGCCGTGCCGCGACGATCAGGCTTTCTGCAACGGAGGCCGCCGAGATCAGGATTTCGTCGGCGGTGTCCAGCGCGGTGATGCAAGCATCGGCTTGCGGTTCGTCGAGCACGATCGCCATCAGTGCGGAGGTATCGACTGCGATCATTCCGGCAGTCCGTCATCGCCGAAAAGAAAGTCCTGACTGCGCGCGGCGCTCGGTCCGGGAATAGCTTTGGCCCCGCCGGTCCTTCGCGCCGCCTCAAGCCCGGTCCGGCGGGTGGCGCGGTCCGGCGAAAGCTTGACCGGGACGAGCCGTACCGCGGGATGCCCATGTCGCGTCAGGATCACCTCGTCGCCGGCCTCTGCGCGGCGGACAAGATCGGTCAATTGTCCTTTTGCGTCGGTAACGGAGACCCGCATCTCATTGTCCTTCCTCAGTTTTCATAAAATGGACCATGCAATGGTCCAATGTCAACCACCTCCCACCCCACCATCGCCGGACGCGATCTCGCGGTTGATCTCGGCATGAGCCTGCCGGCGGTGTTCGCCGGAACGTGGGCTCTCCGTACAAAATAACATCATGTTAGGTTTGTCGAATAACTGGGTAATTGTGTTAGCCCGGCGAAAGCTTATCGTCGCCACCAAGCAGACACCCATCGGCAATGACAAGCGCTCGCGAAACTCCGCAGAGCGGCCGGAGAGTGCTGCCCAATTTTGAGCGAAGCCCGTCAACGGGACGTCAGCAAAACCCAAGGGAGGAATCTTGAGATGACCGCGATCCATCAGATGAGTCAGTCCAGGAAAGCCGCTGCCAGCGGCTGGATCGGGTCGGCTCTCGAATATTATGACTTCTTCATCTACGCGACCGCCGCGTCGCTGATCTTCCCGCAAATCTTCTTCCCGTCGGAGAATCCCACCGTCGCGATCGTCGCCTCGTTGGCGACCTATGGCGTCGGGTATGTGGCCCGGCCGATTGGCGCGTTCGTCCTCGGGCACTGGGGCGACACCCATGGCCGCAAGACGGTTCTCATCGTCTGCATGTTCCTGATGGGCATCTCGACGATGGCCGTGGGTATCCTGCCGACCTACCAGCAGGTTGGCATCCTGGCGCCAATTCTGCTCGTCATTCTGCGCCTCGTGCAGGGATTTGCCGTTGCCGGCGAAATCTCGGGCGCAAGCTCGATGATCCTGGAGCACGCGCCGTTCGGCCGACGGGGCTTCTATGCCAGCTTCGCCCTTCAGGGGGTGCAGGCCGGACAGATCCTCGCCGCAGCAATCTTCCTGCCGTTGGCGGCCTATATGCCGACCGACGCCTTCAACAGCTGGGGCTGGCGGATTCCCTTCCTGCTCAGCTTCTTCGTCATCGTCGCGGGCTACATCATTCGTCGCGAAGTCGACGAGACCCCTGCTTTTGCCCGCGAGGGCGAACGGGGAGAAACGCCGCGCGCGCCCATCGTCCAGGCCATCAAGCTGAGCTGGCGCGACATGCTCAGGGTCATCTGCATGGCGCTGATGAATGTCATTCCTGTCGTTGCGACCATCTTCGGCGCGGCCTATGCGGTGCAGCCGGCCTACGGGATCGGTTTTGCCAAGGACGTCTATCTCTGGATCCCCGTGCTCGGAAACATGCTGGCCGTGTTCGTCATTCCCTTCGTCGGCAATCTCTCCGACAAGGTCGGCCGCAAGCCCCCGATCATCGTCGGCGCGCTTCTCTCCGGCTTGCTCGCCTTTTGCTATCTCTATGCCATCAGCATCAGGAATGTGCCGCTGGCAATATTGGTGTCGCTCTTGATGTGGGGCGTAGTCTATCAGGGCTACAACGCGATCTTCCCGAGCTTTTACCCGGAGCTGTTTCCGACCCGCACCCGCGTCTCGGCGATGGCGATATCGCAGAACATCGGAACCACCATCACCGCATTGCTGCCCGCCCTGTTTGCGACCGTCGCGCCTCCCGGCTCGACCAACATTCCGTTGACGGTGGGGGCGATTGCCTTCGCTATCACGGTCATCGCCGCGCTGGCCGCCCTGACCGCGCGGGAAACCTATCGGATCAGGATCGACGATCTCGGCAATCCCAATGCCGTTCCAATGCTGCGGGCAGATTATGACCGTCAGCGCGCCGGCGATGCGGTGAGCGGGGCTGCCACGGTTCGGACCTGACGGGTATGGTAGAGGCAACTGCCGCCGCGATCGATGATGTTCGCGGCGGCAGGGCCTCACTGCATAGTCAGGCCGCCGATTCGAATTTGGTGCGCGCGAGCGCAATCAATATGAGGTTGCAAGATGAACCCCGTCGTCATTGCCGTCGCAATCACCGGCTCCGTTCCGCGCAAGAAGGACAATCCCGCGGTCCCGATTCTGCCGTCCGAGCAGATCGAGTCGACGCACCAGGCCTTTGAAGCCGGTGCCACGCTCGCCCATATCCATGTTCGCAACGATGACGAGACGCCGTCCTCCGATCCCGAGCGTTTCGCCCTGGTGCAGGCGGGGATCAAGAAGCACTGTCCGGACATGATCGTTCAGTTCTCGACCGGAGGGCGGGGCCGCGATCCCTCGGCGCGCGGATCATCGCTCTATCTGAAGCCGGACATGGCCTCGCTGTCCACGGGATCGGTGAACTTTCCGACCATCGTCTACGAGAACAGCGCCGCGCTGGTCGAGACCCTCGCCACCGGGATGAAGGCGAATGGCATCCGGCCGGAAATCGAGATCTTCGATTTGTCGCATCTGCATGGCGCCCGCCGCCTGATCGAGGCGGGGCTGATCGACCAGCGTCCGCACGTGCAGTTCGTCATGGGCGTCAAGAACGCCATGCCCGCGGACGAGCATGTCCTCGACATCTTGCTGGGAGAGCTCAGGCGGCTGATCCCGGAGGCGACATGGACGGCAGCGGGGATCGGACGCCACCAGGCCGAGGTCATGGGCTGGGCGCTCGCGCGGGGCGCCGATGCGGTCCGCACCGGCCTCGAGGACAATATCAGGATCGACAAGGCGCGCCTCGCGGCCAGCAACGCCGAGCTCGTGGCCGTCGCCGGTGAGGCTGTCGCGCGTCACGGCCGGCGCGTGGCGACTGCGGCCGAGGCGCGATCCCTGCTCGGGCTCGCGGGGTAGGGCGCTCCTGCCGCCACCTGACATGCTCCCGGCCGCCTGCTGCCATTCGACGGCCGGCGTTTCCCTGCGCTAAGTCCGGGGGTAAGACAGGTGTCACAGGCGTGATCGGCGCCTGCCGGGCAGGCGACGATTGGAATGCGGTTCTTGAAATCTGACAGCAGGCTCATCGGGGTCCTGCTGGTGCTTGCGGTCTCCCAGCTTGTCGGGTGGGGTACGATAGGTCTTCCCGCCATCGTCGGACGCGATCTCGCGGCCGATCTCGGCATGAGCCTGCCGGCGGTGTTCGCCGGGACGTCCGTCCTCTATGTGTCGATGGGGCTATGCGCGCCCTGGCTCGCCAGGTCGTTTGCGCGGCACGGCGCACGAAAGGTCATGATCTCAGGCACGGTCCTCACCGTGCCGGGCTTCATCCTGCTGTCCCTCGCGCGCGAGCCGATGCTGTATTTCGCGGCCTGGATCGTCCTTGGCATCGCCGGCAGCGCCACGCTTTCGACCGGCGCCTATATCATGCTGAACGAGGTCGCCGGGCGGCAGGCCAAGAATGCCATCGGCGCGCTGATGCTGGTGACGGGCCTGTCGAGCAGCATCTTCTGGCCGACGACGTCGTTCCTCAGCGGTTTGCTCGGCTGGCGCGGGACGTGCCTCGTCTATGCAGCCATGATGGTCGTCATCAACCTTCCGCTCTATGCATTCTTTGCACCGCGCCGGAAAATCGTCGGTGATCGTGGCGGCGAGCCGGTGAAATCTTCGCCGCCGCCTGCGATTCCCAGGAGCACCTTCAGCCTCGTCGTTGCCGCGATCACGCTGAATGCCTTCGTCAATTTTGGCATCGGCGCCATCATGATCGAGTTGCTCCGGGCGGAGGGGCTTCCCCCGGCGCAGGCGCTTGCGTTTGGCTCGATGCTGGGCGTGATCCAGGTCAGCGCCCGCGGACTCGATTTTCTCGGCGGAGGGCGGTGGGATGGAATCACGACCGGGCTCGTCGCCGGCACGGCGCTGCCGATCGCCATGCTGCTGCTGATGACGAGCGAGGGCGCGACCTGGGCGGTTGCGGCCTTCATCCTGCTCTACGGCGCCGGCAGCGGCGCGATGGCGGTGGCGCGGGCAACGATCCCGCTCGTGTTCTACGATCAGACCGAGTTCGCCAAGGCGATGTCGATGATCGCGTTGCCGCTCAATCTCGCCTCCGCGGTCTCGCCGCCGCTCCTTGTCGGCCTGCTCACCCAGTTCGGCAGCCGCGGCGCGCTCGGTCTCACCTTCGTCTGCTCCTGCGCCACGGTGCTGATCCTGGTCCTGCTCGGCCGCCGCCGGCCGCAGGTGGCTGCAGCGGCTGCAACCTGAGAATATTCGCCATGCGGAAATTCACCGCGCGGTGACCTGCGCCGGGCGGGCTGGGGGATGGCCGTATGCCCACAGTGCAGTGCTCGGATCGCCAAAATAGTGTATCCGCAGGAAGCGCGGCCTGCGATCTCGCCGCCGCGCCAAGATCCAGTTCCCGGAGGAATTCGACATGTCGGCCCTGCCGCTCTCAGGCATCAAGATCCTTGACCTCACCCGCGTGCTTGCCGGGCCTCTGTCGGCCCAGATGCTGGGCGATTTGGGCGCGGAGGTTATCAAGATCGAGCGGCCGGGCACCGGTGACGACGCGCGCGCCTTCGGCCCGCCTTACCTGACTGACCCCGAGGGCAAGGCCAACAACAACAATTCATTCTACCTCTGCGCCAACCGCAACAAGAAGTCGGTCACGGTCAACATCGCCAAGCCCGAGGGGCAGGCGATTATCCGCGAGCTCGCCAAGGATGTCGACGTCTTCATGGAGAACTACAAGGTCGGCGATCTCAAGCGCTACGGCCTCGACTACGAGACCATCAAGGCGATCAATCCCGGCATTATCTACTGCTCGGTGACCGGCTTCGGCCAGACCGGCCCCTATGCGCCGCGCGCCGGCTACGACGCCATCCTGCAGGCGATGGGCGGCCTGATGAGCGTCACCGGCCATATCGACGGCGAGCCCGGCGAGGGCCCGATGAAGGTCGGCCCGTCGATCGTCGACTACATGACCGGCATGAACACCTCGATCGGGATTCTCTCGGCGCTCTATCATCGCGACGCCAATGATGGCGTGGGGCAGCATATCGACGTCTGCCTGTTCGACACCGTCATCGCGTCGTTGTCGCACTGGCTGCAGATCTACCTCGTCAACGGCAAGACGCCGCCGCGCCGCGGCACCTGGGGCAATGGCGGCATGCCGGCCGGCGTGTTCCGCTGCACCGACGGCGAGCTGATGCTGGTGGTCGGCAATGACGGCCAGTTCCAGCGCACCTGCGCCGTGCTCGGCGCGCCCGAACTCGCGAGCGACAAGCGTTTCGTCAGGAACAACGACCGCGTCGTGCACGGCAAGGAGATCATGGCGATCTTCGCCGGCCTGTTCCTGAAGCAGCCGGTGGCCTATTGGCTGGACAGATTGGAGGAGGCCGGCGTGCCCTCCGGCCCGATCAACAATTTCGAGCAGGTGTTTTCCGATCCGCACGTCCAGTCGCGCGGCATGCGGGTGAAGGTCGATCATCCCTTCCAGCCCGATCTCTCGCTGATCCGCAACGCGCTGACGCTCTCGGAAACCCCGATCAAGGATTACCGCGCCCCGCCGCTGCTCGGTGAGCACACCCAGGAGGTGCTCGCCGGCAAGCTCGGCTACGATGCCGGCAAGATCGAGGCGCTGAAGCAGCAGGGGATTATCTAGCTTCGGCGAAGCGGCGCGCGCGGTTTGGCCTGATCGCCACTGGATAAAAAGGGACGTCAACATGACGCTCCTGCGGCCTTGCGCGAACCTTGCGGGCAATCCCCAGATAATTCCGGTCCGTACTCACACAGGCTTCCGCTCCGCGCGCGACTCAGATTCGATCGGTCCACTCAGTCCGGGAGGGAACGCATGTCCTACACGATCGGGTTTCAGGCCAAGAACCAGAAGGCAATTCTGGCGACCGAGGCGGCAACGGCCAACCAGGCCGTCGCGATCATTGCCGCGTTGCGGCAAAGCGCCGACGAAATAAAGTTCATCCGCTCGCCGCAGGAAGGCGACATGGGCATCGAGATGCTGCTGCTGCTCGCCAAGGAAGAGGCCGAGGAGATGCCGCAGCACGCCTAGGCGGCTCGGCGACCAAACTTCGATCAGAAGCGAAGCATGACGGCTGCAACATGCTGTAGCAAGCCGTCATCTCGCTTGGACCGAAGGTGGCCGCCCATGAATCTCGAAATGAAACGCGAAGCGCTCCGCGTCGAACCGATCTCGACTTTCCTCGATCGTCGGCAGGCGCCGGTCTCGCCGGTCACGCGCGCCGGCAACATGATCTTCGTCGCCGGCCTGCCGCCATTCGACCCCGAGACGGGCGAGATCGCGGACGTGCCGATCGAACGGCAGAGCGAGCTGATCATGGAGCAGATGAAGCTGTGCCTTGAGACGGCGGGCGCGAGCCTCGACAACGTCATGAAGTGCAACGTCTACTGCACCTCGACCAAGCACTTTGCCGCGTTCAACAACGTCTATGCGCGCTATTTCCCGCACGATCCGCCGGCGCGGATCTTCGTCTGTACGCCGGAATGGTTCGGCCCCTTCGACGTCGAGATCGACTGCATCGCGATGATGTGAAGGTTAGCGCGCCGCCATTTTTGACGGCGCCTTCGCCTCCGTCCGTCCCGCCGTCAGCGCCATCGTCGCCACGCTGACGACGCGCGCGACCACGTCCTCGACATCGTCGAGGTCGCATTTGCCCTCCGACAGTTTCGTCAGCCGCTCGCTCTCGCGGATGGTGTGGTGCGCCATGGCGAGCGCGAAGTTCAGGCCCCAGTAAATATCGACGTCGCTGCGGTCGGGCAGGGACCTTCGCATCGCGCCGGCGAATTTGCGCAAATGGTCGATCTCGCGATTCTTGATGCGGCGGATCGGCGGCACGGATTCGATCGAAGCGCGGATCATGAAGCGCGCCGCGCTCGAGCGCTGGTTCTCGGGACCGAGGCAGCCGCGCAGCGTCGGGCCGACCAAGGCATGCAGGATTACCTCGATCGGCGCGCGGCCGCCGCCTTGTTCTTCCGCCGCCTTCAATTCGCGCAGACGCTCGCGATTGGTGGCGATCGAGCGTGTCACGAACAGCTCCGCGATCAACTCGTCCTTCGAGCCGAAATGATAGTTCACCGCCGCGAGGTTGACATTGGCCTCAGCGACGATGTCGCGCAACGTCACGTCGCCGAACCCGCGATCGGCATAGAGCCGTTCGGCAGCGGCGAGAATGGCAGTCCGGGTATGATCGCTGGCCATGGGAGCCCCTCGGGGAGGGAGTTGCAATTCAAACGGTTGTATGAAACTATCGTTTGAAGGCCGGGAAAGTCAATCCGCAATCGGGACTCGTTCGCAAACGCGCGAATGGGTTCCGGAGCATCCGCAAGCCGCGCATTCGCACTTGCGGGTCGCACAATGCGGGTGGACAGTCCGGCGCAAAACAAGTTCGCCAAACGAGTTGGCAAAGACGAGGAGCGTCCCATGGATTTCGATCTGTCGCCGAAGCAGAAGGAATGGCTCGACCGCGTGCAGTCCTTCATGGCCAAGCACGTGCGCCCGGCGGTGCCGGTCTATGATGAGCAGGATCGCAGCGGCGAACGCTGGAAGGTGATCCCGGTGCTCGAGGATCTCAAGAAGAAGGCGAAAGCCGAAGGCCTCTGGAACATGTTCATGCCGCCCAACGAGCATGAGGACGACGAATTCCGCGGCGCGGGACTGACCAATCTCGAATACGCGCTGCTCTCCGAGCAGATGGGCCACATCTCCTGGGCTTCGGAAGTCTTCAATTGTTCCGCGCCCGACACCGGCAACATGGAAGTATTCATGCGCTACGGCTCCAAGGAGCAGAAGCGCAAATGGCTGCGTCCGCTGATGGACGGCGAAATCCGCTCCGCCTTCCTGATGACGGAGCCGGCCGTGGCCTCGTCTGACGCCACTAACATCGAGACCAGCATTGTGCGCGACGGCGACCACTACGTCATCAACGGCCGCAAATGGTGGTCGTCCGGCGTCGGCGATCCCCGCTGCAAGATCGCGATCCTGATGGGCAAGACCGACTTCAAGGCGGCCAAGCACCAGCAGCAGTCGCAGATCCTGGTTCCGCTCGACACTCCCGGCATCAAGGTCGAGAAGATGCTGCCCGTGTTCGGCTTTGACGACGCGCCGCACGGCCACGCCCAGGTGCTGCTCGAGAACGTGCGGGTGCCGAAGGAGAACATCCTGCTCGGCGAAGGCCGCGGCTTCGAGATCGCGCAGGGCCGCCTCGGTCCCGGCCGTATCCATCACTGCATGCGCACCATCGGCAAGGCCGAGGAGGCGCTGGAGAAAATGGTGAAGCGGCTTACCTCGCGCACTGCCTTCGGCAAGCGGATCGTCGAGCATTCGGTGTGGGAGCAGCGCATCGGCGAGGCCCGCACCAACATCGAGATGACGCGGCTGTTGTGCCTCAAGGCCGCCGACATGATGGACAAGGTCGGCAACAAGACCGCGCAGGCCGAGATCGCCATGATCAAGGTCGCAGCCCCCAACATGGCGCTGAAGATCATCGACGAGGCGATCCAGGCCTTCGGCGGTGCAGGCGTCTCGGACGAAGCCGGCCTCGCCAAGGACTACGCCCACATCCGCACGCTCCGTCTCGCCGACGGCCCGGACGAGGTGCACAATCGCGCCATTGCCAGGCTCGAGGTTCGGAAGTATGCAAACTCTTCCAGTCATTAAGCGGGAGAGCACGCTGGCGCTCCCGATTTGAAGAAATGACAGGGCATGATCCGTGATCGGATGACCGCTTGACGCAAGTGCGCTGGGGGTTACCGATTAGGATCATGTTCGGACTGAAGAGGGAGCGTCATCGTGGCTGACGGCGTCAGGAAAGACGAAGAGTTCTCGGGCACCAAACCGGTCGAGGAGCGTCATCGCATCGACGAGATGCGGCTCGAAGCCTGGCTGCGCGAGAACGTCGAGGGTTATGAGGGACCGCTGGTCGTGCTCCAGTTCAAGGGCGGCCAGTCCAACCCGACCTATCGGCTCGACACGCCGAACCGCTCCTATGTGATGCGCCGAAAACCGTTCGGCAAATTGTTGCCGTCGGCGCACGCGGTCGATCGCGAATATCGCGTGATCGCGGCGCTGGGAAAGCAGGGCTTTCCGGTCGCGAAGGCCTATGCGCTGTGCCAGGACGACAGCATCATCGGTTCGGCCTTCTACATCATGTCGATGGAAGACGGCCGGGTGTTCTGGGATCCGACGCTGCCGAGCCAGACGCGGGATGATCGTCGAAAGATCTTCACCAGCAAGATCGAGACGCTGGCAAAACTCCACATGTTCGATCCCGTCGCGATCGGTCTTGGCGACTTCGGCAAACCCGGCAACTACTTTGCCCGGCAGATCGACCGCTGGACCAAGCAGTACCGCGCGTCCGAGACCCAGACCATTCCGGAGTTCGAGAAGGTCGCCGAATGGTTGCCGAAGACCGTGCCGGAGCAGGCGCGCGTCTCGATCGTCCACGGCGACTATCGCCTCGACAACATGATTTTCCACGCGACGGAACCACGCGTGCAGGCCGTGCTCGATTGGGAATTGTCGACGCTCGGCGATCCCATGGCCGACTTCACCTATCTGCTGATGCAGTGGGTCATGCCCGGCCTGGACGGCGCCGACCTCAAGGCGCTCAACATCCCGAGCGTGGAGGAGGCCGCGCAGATCTATTGCAACGTCACCAAGATGACGGTGCCTGACCTCAACTGGTATTTCGCCTACAACCTGTTCCGTCTCGCCGGCATCACGCAAGGCATCGCCGGCCGGGTCCGCGACGGCACCGCGGCGAATGCCAAGGCGCTGGAGTCAGCCAAGCGCACCGTTCCGCTGTCGAAGGCGTCTTGGGAGTACGCGCAGAAGGCGGGCGCGGTTTAAGGAATCCGAAGGCGCGGCTGACGGCCGCGCCTTTGCTTGCGTTCCTCTCGTGTCTGGACACGGGACAGAATGACGAGAGAGATGCCCGCATGATCGATTACACCACCCTCATCACCTACATCCTCATCGTCCTCGGCTTCGTCTTCATTCCCGGACCGGCGACACTCCTCACCATGGCGCGCGCCGCGAGCTCGGGGACCAGGGTCGGCATCGCGACGGGCGCGGGAATTGCGGCTGGTGACGTGGTCCACACCACCATGGCGATCGTCGGCCTCTCTGCGATCATCGCAACGTCGGCGCTCCTGTTCAGCGTCGTCAAATACGCGGGCGCGGGCTTTCTGATCTATCTCGGCATTCGCGCCATGCTCGACAAGACGCCGATCGAGGTGAATGGCGGTGCGCCCGCGATCAGCGCAGCGCGGGCATTCCGGCAGGCCGTGCTGACCGAGGTGCTGAATCCGAAGACCGCGTTGTTCTTCCTTGCGTTCCTGCCGCAGTTCGTCCGGCCCGAGCATGGCTCGACGACGCTGCAGCTCGCGCTGCTCGGCGCTGTGTTCGTGTTGCTCGGCCTCCTTAGCACGGTGGTGTTCGCCGTCGGCGCCGGCCGTCTCGGCAATTTGCTTCGCCGCCATCCAGCCGTCGTGAAATGGCAGGGCAAGGTGGTCGGGACCATCTACTGCGCCGTCGGCGTGCGGCTGGCTTTGCAGGAGCGATGAGGCGCACCGCTCATTCGTAGCCCGGATGAGCGCAGCGATATCCGGGACAGCGGCCCCGCATGTCGCCGCTATGCTCATGCGGACTACGGGTGTCTCCAGACGCTCGTCATTGCGAGCGAAGCGAAGCAATCCAGAATCTTCGCACGGTGGCAGTCTGGATTGCTTCGTCGCAAGAGCTCCTCGCAATGACGCGGAAACACCTTACCCCTTCACGCAATGCGCGATCAGCTTCTCCACGAAGCCTGCGCATTTCTCCAGCTCCGCCATCTCCACGAACTCGTCCGGCGTATGCGCCTGCGCGATCGACCCGGGCCCGATCACCACTGACGGGATATCGGTCATGCTGGCGAACAGGCTCGCCTCGGTGCCGAAGGCGACCTTGGCGTGGTCGTTGCGCCCCGCGAGGCTCTTGGCCAGCGTGACGATGGTGGCGTCGGCGGCGGTGTCGAGGGCGGGATAATCGAGGATCTCTTCGAAGTCGATGCCGCACTCCGGGTGTCGCGCCCTCATCGCCGGCTCGATCTCGGTCTTGGCCCAGGCGACGATCGCATCCGTCACCTCCCTGGATTCGGTTATGCCGATGCCGCGGCATTCGAAATCCACCGTGCAGGTATCGGGCACGATGTTGAGCGCGGCGCCGCCATGCACGATGCTGGTGAGCAGCGTCGAGTGAGGGACATCGTAGAGGCTGTTCGTTGCTTTCGTGCTTGCGAGTTGCAACGCGCGGCGGCGGATTTCGACGATCAGCTCGGCGGCGTATTCGATCGCGTTGACGCCCTCGGGCGCGATCGAGGAGTGGCGGGCGAGGCCCTGGAACGTGGCGCGCACGCCGTGCTTGCCCTTGTGGCCGATGATGACCTTCATCTCGGTCGGCTCGCCGATGAAGGCGCCGAGCGGCTTGATCCGTTTCTTCGCGAGCTCGCGCAGCATCGGCCGCACGCCGACGCAACCGATCTCCTCGTCATAGGAGATGGCGAGATGAATCGGCGTTGTCAGCTTCGCCTCCAGCATCTCCGGCACCATGGCAAGGCACACCGCGACGAATCCCTTCATGTCGGTGGTGCCGCGGCCGTAAAGCTTGCCGTCGCGCTCGATCAGCTTGAAGGGATCGTGGCTCCAGTCCTGGCCGACCACAGGCACCACGTCGGTATGTCCCGACAGCACCAGGCCGGGGCGGTCCTCGGGTCCAATGGTGACCCATAGCGCGGCTTTCTGTCCGGTCTCGTCGACGATGCGCTCACTCTTGACGCCGTGTGCGGCGAGATAGCTCTCGATATGCGCGATCAGGGGCAGGTTGGAGCGATCGCTGATCGTGTCGAAGCCGACGAGGTCGGCGAGCAGCTTGCGAATACGGTCGGGTCTTGAGCTTGGCATTGTCACGTTCTTGTCAGGGGGATGGAAGCTGAAGTGCTTGCACGAACCATACCAACGTCGCCTCTGGTAGAGCAAATCAACACAGACCGGTAGCCCGGGTGAGCGAAGCGATACCCGGGACAGCTCGTGGTCGGAATCCCGGATGTCGCTTCGCTCATCCGGGCTACAAGCCCTTGCATTGGCCGACGGGCAAAACACGCGAGCGGCAGGTCAACGCCCGCCGCTGAAAATATTCCACTTTACCGAAATTCGGAAACGGCGTATGTGTCGCCGTAACCCGGCCCAAGGAAGAGGGGCGTATCGCGATCGTCACGAACGCGGGCCGGACAGCGGCGGACGCTGGGCCACACCGGCGCGAATGGTTTCGCAGGGCGGGCAACCGTGAGCGAAGGCGTCGCGCACACGACCGGTGCTGACAGCGTACGGCAAAACCGTGTCGTCCTGACGCCCGGGGTCTGTGCGTCAAGTCTTGTGGTGATGTGGCGGCCCGACCGGGTTCGCGCATCAGCCATCCATGAGGCGACGGGGGCAATAGTGCATCGCTCCCCGGGGAGAGCACGGCATAAGCCGTAAAACCGCTGCGCAGGGAAGGCCGGACGTTTTGGCTTCACCTGTATGCCGCTGTGCAGATTTTTTACTGCAACTTCGCGCAGTGGACCGCGGGTGCCAGCCGGCGCCCGGTCTTCCCTGCGCCCTCTTTCATTCGAGGGTGAGGCGACCAAGCAAAGCTCGGGCGAACAAGCCGCGAGAGGGCGAAGGTGTGTCTGCGAACGGGAATGCGAATGGAAGCGCGACCCTGCCACCCACAGACTCCGTCATTGCGAGCACAGACTCCGTCATTGCGAGCACAGCGAAGCAATCCAGGCTGACGCCGCGGAAAGACTCTGGATTGCTTCGCTGTGCTCGCAATGACGATGCTGAAGCAGTTGCGCGCCAAAACTTCTGTCTCGTGCCCCGGACGCAGCGCAGCAGCGTGAGAAAGCTGCAGCGCCTCCGGGACGCGAGAGTGCGTGAACTAAACCGGCTTCCCCGTATACGGCATCGACGCCGTCAGTCCGCCGTCCACCGGGAAGGCCTGGCCATTGACGTACGACGCCTCGTCGCTGGCCAAGAACAGTCCCATCGCGGCGAGCTCGTGCGGCTGGCCGGGGCGCTTGAGCGGATTGAGCTGGCCGATCTTGTCGGGGGTGCCGCGCTCCTTGGCGCGGTCGAAGATCGGCTTGGTCATGCCGGTCTCGATCAGGCCCGGGCACACCGCGTTGATGCGCACACCGGTGCCGGTGAGCGAATAGGCGGTGGTCTGCACCAGGGAGATGACGCCGGCCTTGCTCGCGGCATAGGGATGTCCGCTGGCGCCGGCCTTGAGGCCCGCGACGGACGCGGTGAGCACGATCGCGCCGGACTGCTGCTTCACCATGTGCGGCATCGCATGCTTCACCGCGAGAAACGGCCCGATCAGGTTGATGCGCAAGACTTCCTGCCATTGCTCGACGGTCTGCTCGCCGAGCGGAACGAGTCCGCCGGAGACGCCGGCATTGGCCCAGATCACGTCGAGCCGGCCGTGCGTCTTCACCGCCTTGTCGATCACGGCCATGACGTCCTTTTCGGAGCCCGCATCCGCCATCATGGCTTCCGCGACACCGCCGGCCTTCTTCACCTCGTCGACCGTCTCCTTCACCGCCTCGCTGCGATCGACCGCGATTAGCTTGGCGCCTTCCCTGGTGAACAGCAGCGCGGCCGCGCGGCCGATGCCGCTGCCGGCACCGGTGATGATGACGGATTTGCCTTGCAGACGGCCCATGCGGTTTCTCCCTTTGGTTCGCGCGCGACGCTTGCCGCGCGACGGAATTTCAAACAAGATTTCAAACGGTAAAGTGTCTTGAGACACGTTCGCTACTGACGTACAGCGACATCAGACGGGATGGAAGGGTTTCGATGGCAGGTGCAGACAAGCCCAAAGTGGTCACGACACGCTGGTGGTGGGTCCGTCACGCGCCCGTGCGCAATGACGGTGGCAACATCTACGGTCAGTCCGATCTCGCCTGCGACACCAGCGATACCTACGTCTTCAATGCTGTTGCCAAGGTGCTGCCACGCAAGGCGGTCTGGTATTCGAGCAATCTGATGCGCACCCATCAGACCGCCGAAGCGATCTGGGCGGCCGGATTCCCGAGGCCTGCATCGATGAAATGGGAGGCGGACCTCGCCGAACAAAACCTCGGCCGTTGGCAGGGCATGAACCGCGCCGAGTTCATCGCCAGCCGTCCCGTCGGCTCGAGCTGGTTTGCCGACATCAACGAGCCTGCACCCGGCGGCGAAAGCTTCATGGACCTCTACAACCGCACCCGCCGCACCATCGAGCGGATCAACAATGAGGCCGCCGGGCAGGACGTGATCGCGGTCGCACATGGCGGCACCATCAAGGCAGCGCTGGGGCTGGCGCTCGACAATCAGCCGGAGCGAGGGCTCGCGTTCGATATCGACAATTGCTCGGTGACGCGGCTCGACTATTTCGCAAGCCCCGAACGCAATGTCTGGCGGCTGCCGATGGTGAACCAGCAGCCGTGGATCGCGGACGATGCGCATGCGGCGATGCATCAACCCGCGGGACCGGAAGTCAAGAAGCTCGCCTGAGCAATTGCCCGGTGGCGCGGACGCGGCGTAAGCTTCAAGCAATCAAAACGTACTCTGGGAGAGAAACATGACCTTGTTCGACATGAAGAGGAAAGTCGCCGTCATCACTGGTTCGACGCGCGGCATTGGGCTTGCGATCGCCGAGCGCATGGCCGAGCACGGCGCCAAGGTGGTGATCTCCTCGCGCAAGGCCGACGTTTGCGACCAGGTCGCCAAGAGGATCAACGACAAGTTCGGCAAGGGCACGGCGGTGGCGATCGCCGCCAACATCTCGTCGAAGGAAAATCTGCAGAACCTCATCGACGAGAGCAACCGCGCCTTCGGCAAGATCGACGTGCTGGTCTGCAACGCCGCGTCGAACCCGTATTACGGCCCGCTCGCCGGCATCTCGGACGATCAGTTCAGGAAGATCCTGGACAACAACATCGTCGCCAACAACTGGCTGATCTCGATGGTGGTGCCGCAGATGATCGAGCGCAAGGATGGCTCGATCATCATCGTCTCCTCGATCGGCGGCCTGAAAGGCTCGACCATCCTCGGCGCCTACGCGATCTCGAAAGCCGCCGACATGCAGCTCGCGCGCAATTTGGCCTGCGAATATGGCCCGCACAATATCCGCGTGAACTGCATCGCGCCCGGCCTGATCAAGACCGATTTCGCGAAAGCGTTGTGGGACAATCCGGAGAACCTGAAAGCCTCGACTGCGCGTTCGCCGCTGCTGCGCATCGGCATCCCCGACGAGATCGCGGGCGCCGCGGTGTTCCTGGGCTCGAAGGCCGGCGACTTCATGACCGGCCAGACCATGGTGATCGACGGCGGCGCGACGATCAGTTGAGGCCCCAATAGGTGTCATCGCCCGTGAAGGCGGGCGATCCAGTACTCCGCGGCCTTCGTTGGAGAGCTCGCTCTCGCCACATCCGCCCCGGAGTACTGGATGCCCCGGTCAAGCCGGGGCATGACAGCGAAAATGTGATGCAGCGCCGCGCATAGCGGCGCCGCCTCAATCCACCGCCGCGTACACCAGATCCCGCACCAGCGTACGCGTATGATCGCGCTGCCCCGGGCCCTGGCTCATGAACACGACGAACAGATCCTCCTTCGGATCGATCCAGAAGAACGTCCCCGCGATGCCGCTCCAGAAAAACTGGCCGACGCTGCCGGGGAAGGGCGCGATGCCGGCTTCGCGCCGCACCGCGAACCCGAGGCCGAAACCATGGCCAGGCGACAGCAGCGTGCCGTTGGTCACGACGTTCGGGCCGAGATGATCGGAGGCCATCAGCTCCAGCGTCTTGCGGCCGATGATCCTGTTGCCGTCGAGCGTGCCGCCATTGCGCAGCATCAGCGCGAAGCGGGCATAGTCCATCGTGGTGGAGACGAGGCCGCCGCCGCCGGACTCCATGATGGGCTGCTCGAGCATGTTGAACAGCGCGACCTTGTCGCCGGTCCAGGGATCGGCCGCGAATGGCTCGGCGAGCCTGTTGGCATTGACCTCCGCTGTCGCAAAGCCGGTCTCGGCCATCTGCAAGGGCGTGAGAATGCGCTCGGTGAGGTACGTGCCGAGCGACTTGCCGCTGACGACCTCGATGATGCGCCCGAGGATGTCGGTGGAGCGGCTGTAGTTGAACTCGTCGCCGGGGTGACAGACCAGCGGGAAGCTCGCGACCAGGGCGGCGTGCTCGGCATTGGTGATCTTGCGGCTGCGCACCCGCGAGTCCTGATAGATCTTGTGCACGGGGCCGTCGCCCTGGTGCTCGTAGGTCAGGCCGGAGGTGTGGCGGAGCAGGTCCTGCACCGTCATCGGGCGCTTCGGCGGAACCAGTTCCAGCTTGCCGCCGCTGACCACGCCGACCTTCTGGTTGGCGAACTCCGGGATGAATTTCGCGACGGGGTCGGCAAGGAGCAGGTGGCCGTCCTCGACCAGCGTCATGACGCCGACCGACACGATCGGCTTGGTCATCGAGAAAATGCGGAAGATCGAATCATGCGCCATCGGCGCCGCGCCCGTCGGGCTCTGTTTCCCGAGCGCCTCAAACCATCCGACCTGACCGTGCCGTGCCACCAGCACGGTGACGCCCGGCACGGTTCCCTTGTCGATCTCGCGCTTGAAGGCGTCCGACATGGTCTCGAGGCGAGGGCGCGACAGCCCGAGCGTCTCGGGGCGGGATTCCGGCAGAGGCGGGGTCTTCGCGGCGATCGAGGGGCGAGGGGCGGCTGTCGCGGACGCTTGGGCAGTCATGGGTACTCCCGGTGCTTATTATTGTTCGGAGCGGACTGTGGCCCAGAAGGCGCGGCACAAACAAGCGAAGCCAGCGCGCTTCACCCTTGCAATCCGGCCTTGCAATCCGGCCGCCCCTTGTGCTTCAAAGCGGCCTGATCCGCGCGGCAACGCAGGGTCCGTAGGAGTGTAGCTCAATTGGTAGAGCACCGGTCTCCAAAACCGGGGGTCGCAGGTTCGAGCCCTGCCACTCCTGCCAACCAATCAAACACTTAACTGGGATGTGGGCGATTAGCCGTCGGCTGGATATTGCTGGATGGCGCAGCCCTAGGCGATGATCTGCCGTTTCCAGATCGCCTCCGAAGGGCGATGTCGGCCACGGAATCTGCGCCGGAAGCCACGGCGTCCTCTGCTCCACGATATCGGCGACGAATGCCTCGGCCTGACGCCGAAACGCCCAACCTTGCCGCGAGACAATTCCGTGGGTTGTCCTTGCTGATGGAGAACGACCTCCGCCTCCTGCTCGGCAAAAGGCGGTGGCAATTCGATGGTCAGCGCGCCCAGCTCGAACGCGTTGCTCAGCCCCTCGCGCCAGACGCCTTTGGATCCATTCGCGAGCTGCAGCGCGCGGGCGACGCCGTCGAGTCGAGTGTCACGGTCGCCGCGCCCGAGCTCTCGATGTTGCTTTCGGCGACTGCCGGCGGCGATCCGAGCACGTAGCGCGCGAGGTTGATGATATGGCTGAACACGTGTCGTAGCCGGCTCGCATCGTGCCCGGCAGTTCGGCGGCGGAATTGAAATTCCCGAACGTCGGCAAGACGTCCTGACGTTCGTATTAGTTGAAGAGCTTGTCCTCAGCCATGCCGCGACCCTGCGGCCGACTGGAGGCGGCTATTTCGCCGAGGGCGGAAAGTTCGTTGTGCCGTTGCCGAGCATTTCGACGATCGATCGGGCCGACTGACCTTGAGGGGGTCGCCAAAAGGGGCTGCAGGTGAGGGGGCCCCGGTGGTCTCGTTCTGCGAGGAACCGGCTGAGGCGCTGGGACTGCGCTTTGCAGGCGGCAGATAAGCCCTTGATCGGCCTGATCTCTGGTCGTTCGCCCGCGGAGGTCGTTTTGGGCGCGCGGGCCCTCTCTATCTTGACCTTTGGTCCCATCCGAAGTAGATACCGCGCACTCGCAGCCGGCCCGTTAGACGCGGATTTCCGGCGCGGCTTTGAATCCCCGAACAATCGAGCCCGATTTCCGGCTCATCCTTCGACAGAGGGCTGGGCCAACGGCGGCTGTTCGGATCCCTGAAATTCATTCGCGTCTGTCGACGGACGTTGGACATCAAACGATGGCAGTCAGCCCGTTCAAGTTCTTGCAGGAAGTCCGCTCGGAGACCGCCAAGGTCACCTGGCCGACCCGCCGCGAGACCACGATCACCACCATCATGGTGTTCGTCATGGTCGCCGTGGCCTCGATCTTCTTCTTCGCCGCCGACCAGATCATCCGCGTCCTCATCACCTTCCTTCTGGGCATTCACTGATGGCAACAGCAACGGCTCAATTGTCTGACAAGCGCTGGTACATCGTCCACGCCTATTCGAACTTCGAGAAGAAGGTCGCCGAATCGATCCGCGAGCAGGCCAAGCAGCGCGGGCTCGAGGAGCTGTTCGAGCTGGTGCTGGTTCCGACCGAGAAGGTCACGGAAGTGCGCCGCGGCCGCAAGATCGACGCCGAGCGCAAGTTCTTCCCGGGCTACGTGCTGGTGAAGATGAAGCTGACCGACGAGGCGTTTCATCTGATCAAGAACACGCCGAAGGTGACCGGCTTCCTCGGCGCGGAAAACAAGCCGATGCCGATCTCGGAAGCCGAGGCCATGCGCATTCTGCACCAGGTGCAGGAGGGCGTGGAACGGCCGAAGGCGTCGGTGTCGTTCGAGATCGGCGAGAACGTGCGGGTGGCCGATGGCCCGTTTGCCTCGTTCTCGGGTGTGGTCGAGGAAATCGACGAGGCGCGCTCGCGCGTGAAGGTCGCGGTGTCGATCTTCGGCCGCGCCACGCCGGTCGAACTGGAATTCGGTCAGGTCGAGAAGGTCTGATCGGGTAGGCGTGAGGCTTCGGTCTCGCGTAACAAGAGGCCGTGGGAGGGAGAGGGCGGTCGCCAGCCGCCTCCGACCCAGACCACGAACCTGAAACCGCCGGCCCAGGCCGGCCCAACAGGAGTGATACATGGCAAAGAAAGTGACCGGATACCTGAAGCTTCAGGTCCCGGCCGGTGCGGCGAATCCTTCGCCCCCGATCGGTCCCGCGCTCGGTCAGCGCGGTCTCAACATCATGGAGTTCTGCAAGGCGTTCAACGCCCAGACCCAGAAGGAAGAGAAAAACACCCCGATTCCCGTCGTGATTACGATCTACGCCGATCGTTCCTTCACGTTCGAGATGAAGACGCCGCCGATGTCCTTCTTCCTCAAGCAGGCTGCCAAGATCCAGTCCGGCTCCAAGGCGCCGGGCCGTGACAAGGCGGGTGCGGTGACCAAAGCGCAGGTGCGCGAGATCGCCGAGAAGAAGATGAAGGATCTCAATTGCGATTCCATCGAAGCGGCCATGAAGATGGTCGAGGGCTCTGCCCGCTCGATGGGTCTGGAAGTGGCAGGGTAAGCGGTCATGGCAATCGGAAAACGTTTGAACAAAGCCCGCGAAGGTATTGATCGCGAAAAGCTTTACCCGCTCGCAGACGCCATCAAGATGGTCAAGGAACGCGCGAAAGCGAAGTTCGACGAGACCATCGAGGTCGCGATCAATCTCGGCGTCGATCCGCGTCACGCCGACCAGATGGTCCGCGGCGTTGTGACCCTGCCGAACGGCACCGGCCGTACGCTCCGCGTCGGCGTGTTCGCCCGCGGCGCCAAGGCCGACGAGGCCAAGGCTGCCGGAGCCGACGTCGTCGGCGCCGAGGACCTGGTCGAGAAGGTGCAGAACGGCACGATCGATTTCGATCGTTGTATTGCGACCCCCGACATGATGCCGCTGGTCGGTCGTCTCGGTAAGGTGCTGGGCCCGCGCGGCCTGATGCCGAACCCGAAGATCGGCACCGTGACCATGGACGTCACCGGCGCCGTGAAGGGCGCCAAGGGCGGCTCGGTCGAGTTCCGCGTCGAGAAGGCCGGCATCCTGCAGGCTGGCGTCGGCAAGGCCTCGTTCACCGAGGAAAAACTGGTCGAAAACATCAAGGCCTTGGCTGACGCTGTCTCCAAGGCCAAGCCGGCCGGTTCCAAGGGCACCTACATCCAGCGCGTTGCGGTGTCCTCGTCGATGGGCCCCGGCGTGAAGGTCGAGCCGGGCACCATTCTCGGCTAAGGTTTGCAAATGACATGAGGCGAGGGGCGGAATTGGGCAACCGATTCCGCCCCTCGTCGTTTGTGACGGCGTTCACCGGAAACAAGAACAATGACTGACAAGGTCCTGATCTACTCGCGCTTTCCCAAGACGATGATGGCGCGCTTCGCCGAGCGGTTCGAGCTGCTCGACACCGGCGGCAAGCCGGCGCGGGAGATGTTTTCGGCCGACGCGCTCGGCGATATCCGTGCAGTGCTCACCGCCGGCGGAACGCCGCTGGGCGCGGAGGCGATGGACCTGTTTCCCAAGCTCGGTGCCATCGTCTGCTACGGCACCGGCTATGACGGTGTTGACCTGAAGGCCGCTGCTGCCCGCAATATTGCGGTCGGACATAGCCCGGGTGCCAATGCGGCCTCCGTCGCCGACATCGCGATGACCCTGATGCTCGCGGCGACGCGGCGAATCCTGGTGGCCGACCAGTACGTCCGAAGCGGCGATTGGGCCGCGTCAAAGCCCTCGCCGATGATGCGCCCGCAGGCCGGGATGCCGGGCCGCCGCATCGGGGTCTACGGCATGGGCGAGATCGGCCGCAAGATCGCAGCGCGCTGCGCGTCCTTCGAGAGCGAGATCGGCTATTTCAGCCGCAGCAGGTACGATCTGCCCTATCAATATTTCCCGACCTTGGAGGCGCTGGCCGACTGGTGCAGCGTGCTGATGATCGCGGTCCGGGCAGGAGCCGAGACCCAGCATGCCGTCAGCGCCGATATCCTCAAGCGCCTCGGGGCGGACGGCTATGTCGTCAACATCTCCCGCGGCTCGGTGATCGATGAGAAAGCCCTGGTGCTGGCGCTCACCCAGAAGACCATCGCTGGAGCCGGTCTCGATGTCTATGACAAGGAACCGCACGCTCCTGACGCGCTGACGGCACTGCCCAACGTCGTGTTCTCCCCCCATATTGGCGGCCACAGCCTGGAATCGCACGTCGCCATGCAGAACTGCGTGCTGGCGAACCTGACCGCGTTTTTCGAGGGCAAGAAGTTGCCTTACGCGGTCAAATGAGCGGAAACCGGCCCTTTTCGGCCATGGTTAAGCGCGAGCGGCAACGGATTGGAACTGGTGTGAATTTTGCTCTTGGCAAGCAGGCCCCGAGCGGTTAAAGAACCGCTTCCGGACGTGCCGGCCTCGGCTGGCGCGTTCGTGCACGCATTCCGAAAACAAGCGATGGAGATCATTCCTTTTCAGGGCGTCCGTGAGGATTTGCTGGAAAGGGAGGGAAAACCGTCGGGTGTGGGGTGCGGGCAGAGGTCGGGCGGTTCGCCGGCTGACCTTGTCCTGTCCAAGACTGCAGGCGCCCGCGGGGAATTCCGATTTCTCAACGGCTTAATCGCATGGCCTGCATAGACGGGTGAAGACCGGATTTCACTTCGTGGCCACCTTAGGGTCGGTTGCGGAATGGGTTTGGTTCGGACCTCGACACGCCGTGGGCTCTAACGGGCTCTCGGAGGGCAGGCTTTGAATTGTCGTCTTGCCCGGCGTGTCCGATGGGTTTGGCCCTGAGGTTCAGGTTTGGGCGGGACGATGGGTGCAACCCGGCGGTCCCGCTTTCGCGATGACCGCCAACCGGAAAGAGCTTGCTGTGGAACGAGCGGCAAAAAAGGAAGCGGTCGAACAGCTCAATGGGGTCTTCAAGACCACGAGCGTCGCGGTCGTTGCCCAATATTCCGGCCTGACCGTTGCCCAGATGCAGAAGCTGCGCTCGCAGATGAAGCAGGCTGGCGCCTCGGTGAAGGTCTCGAAGAACCGTCTCGCCAAAATTGCTCTTGAAGGCACTGACGTCGTTGCCATCGGCCCCATGCTGAAGGGACCGACCGTGATCGCCACTTCGGACGATCCGGTAGCGGCGCCAAAGGTCGCCGTCGAATTCGCCAAGGCGAACGAAAAGTTCGTCATCATTGGCGGCTCGATGGGAACGACCGTCCTGAATGTCGACGGCGTGAAGGCACTTGCCTCGCTGCCGTCGCTTGACGAACTGCGCGCCAAGATCGTCGGCCTGCTTGTGGCCCCGGCGACCAAGATCGCTCAGCTCGCCAACGCGCCCGCGGGCAAGCTCGCGCGTGTCATTCAGGCTTATGCCTCAAAGAGCGAAGCGGCCTGACGCCCTTCGCAAAACTCAAACCCGAACCAGACTTACATTCAAGGAAACTGAACAATGGCTGACCTGCAGAAGATCGTTGACGACCTCTCGAGCCTCACCGTGCTCGAAGCTGCCGAACTCGCGAAGCTCCTCGAAGAGAAGTGGGGCGTTTCGGCTGCCGCGGCTGTCGCCGTGGCCGGCCCGGCTGGTGGTGGCGCTGCCGCCGCTCCGGCCGAAGAGAAAACCGAGTTCACGGTCGTTCTTGCCGCTGCCGGCGACAAGAAGATCGAGGTCATCAAGGAAGTCCGCGCCATCACCGGCCTGGGCCTGAAGGAAGCAAAGGACCTCGTCGAGGGCGCGCCGAAGCCTGTCAAGGAAGGCGTGAACAAGGACGAAGCCGAGAAGCTCAAGGCCCAGCTCGAGAAGGCTGGCGCGAAGGTCGAGCTCAAGTAAGCAGCGCTTACTGACACGAGATCCCGGTGAGCATCATCGCAACCGGGGTCTCGGTCCGCTCCCTGAAAGGGCGGGCCAGATGCAAAAGGCGTGCGACGGAACGACCCGACGCAGGCCGAACACGAAAAAGTGTGGGGATTTGAGGGTTTGTCCCTCGAATCTGCACTAATGTCGCCCCATATCGGGTCGGCAGCACGAAAGCGCGGTGGGCAGGGATGCCGCATTCCCTGTAAGCCGTTGGGAGAGCAAGCTATTTCGGGCTTTTGCAGTCCGTGAAGAGGTTGGTTGTGACGGGCGGGCGCGCTCCTGCGCCCCGCGCGTCGTTTTGCGTTTTGAAGGTCTGAAGAACAGATTCAGGACATTCCTACCTGAAACTGAGTCTCCGGCCCCCAAGACGGGTTCGAAAAATTCAACCCGGGGAGCGGCGGTCGCCGCATTCCGGAGGGCGCGCCCAAATCGGGCGACGAAAATGAGAGGCCACGATGGCGCAGCAGACATTCACCGGTCGCAAACGCGTTCGCAAGTTCTTCGGACACATCAAGGAAGTCGCCGAGATGCCGAACCTCATCGAGGTTCAGAAGGCGTCCTATGACCAGTTCCTGATGGTCGACGAGCCCCAGGGCGGTCGATCGGACGAGGGCTTGCAGGCGGTGTTCCGCTCGGTGTTCCCGATCTCCGACTTCTCGGGCACCTCGATGCTGGAATTCGTCCGCTACGAGTTCGAGCCGCCGAAATACGACGTCGACGAGTGCCGCCAGCGCGGCATGACCTTCGCGGCCCCCCTCAAGGTGACGCTACGCCTCATCGTGTTCGATATCGACGAGGAAACCGGCGCGAAGTCGGTCAAGGACATCAAGGAGCAGGACGTCTACATGGGCGACATCCCGCTCATGACGATGAACGGCACCTTCATCGTCAACGGCACCGAGCGCGTCATCGTCTCGCAGATGCACCGTTCGCCGGGCGTGTTCTTCGACCACGACAAGGGCAAGACCCATTCGTCGGGCAAGCTGCTGTTCGCCGCTCGCGTGATCCCATATCGCGGCTCCTGGCTCGACATCGAGTTCGACGCCAAGGACATCGTCTATGCGCGTATCGACCGTCGCCGCAAGCTTCCGGTGACGTCGCTGATGTTCGCGCTTGGTCTCGACGGCGAGGCGATCCTCAGCACCTTCTACAAGAAGATCCAGTACAAGCGGATCAAGGAAGGCTGGCGCGTTCCGTTCGACGCCAATCGTTTCCGCGGCTACTCGACCATCAACGACCTGATCGACGCCGATACCGGCAAGGTCGTGCTCGAAGCCGGCAAGAAGCTCACCGTGCGCGGTGCGCGTCAGATGCAGGAGAAGGGGCTGAAGGCGCTGCGCCTCTCGGATGCTGAGCTCGTCGGCAACTACATCGCCGAGGACCTCGTCAATCCCAAGACCGGCGAGATCCACGCGGAAGCCGGTGAAGAGATCACCGACAAGTCGATCAAGGTTCTCAACGAGCACGGCTACAAGGAGCTGCCGCTGCTCGACATCGACCACGTCAATGTCGGCGCCTACATCCGCAACACCCTCGCGGCCGACAAGAACATGACGCGCGAGGACGCGCTGTTCGACATCTACCGCGTGATGCGTCCCGGCGAGCCGCCGACGCTGGATTCGGCGCAGGCAATGTTCCAGTCACTGTTCTTCGACGCCGAGCGCTACGACCTCTCGGCGGTCGGTCGCGTCAAGATGAACATGCGCCTCGACCTCGATGCGCCCGACACCCAACGCACGCTCCGCAAGGAAGACATCCTCTCCGTCATCAAGACGCTGGTGGATTTGCGCGACGGCAAGGGCGAGATCGACGACATCGACCATCTCGGCAACCGCCGTGTGCGTTCGGTCGGCGAGCTCATGGAGAACCAGTACCGCATCGGCTTGCTCCGCATGGAGCGCGCGATCAAGGAGCGCATGTCTTCGGTCGACATCGACACGGTCATGCCGCAGGACCTGATCAACGCCAAGCCGGCGGCCGCCGCCGTGCGCGAGTTCTTCGGCTCCTCGCAGCTCTCGCAGTTCATGGACCAGACCAACCCGCTGTCGGAGATCACCCACAAGCGCCGCCTGTCGGCACTTGGACCGGGCGGTCTGACCCGCGAGCGCGCCGGCTTCGAGGTCCGCGACGTGCATCCGACGCATTACGGCCGCATCTGCCCGATCGAGACGCCGGAAGGTCCGAACATCGGCCTGATCAACTCGCTCGCGACCTTCGCGCGCGTGAACAAGTACGGCTTCGTCGAGACGCCTTACCGCAAGGTCAAGGACGGCCGCGTCACCGACGAGGTCGTGTACCTCTCGGCGATGGAAGAGGGCCGCTACACGGTCGCGCAGGCCAACGTGCCGCTCGATCCGAAGGGCCGCTTCACCGAAGATCTCGTGGTCTGCCGTCACGCCGGCGAAGTCTTGCCGGTCACCCCGGACAAGGTCGACTACATGGACGTGTCGCCGAAGCAGCTCGTTTCGGTCGCGGCCGCGCTGATCCCGTTCCTCGAGAACGACGACGCCAACCGCGCGCTGATGGGCTCGAACATGCAGCGCCAGGCGGTGCCGCTGGTTCGCGCCGAAGCGCCGTTCGTCGGCACCGGCATGGAAGGCGTGGTTGCGCGTGACTCGGGTGCTGCGATCGCGGCGCGCCGTTCGGGCGTGATCGACCAGATCGACGCCACCCGCGTCGTGATCCGCGCCACGGAAGATCTCGATCCGACCAAGTCGGGCGTCGATATCTACCGGCTGATGAAGTACCAGCGCTCCAACCAGTCGACCTGCATCAACCAGCGTCCGCTGGTGAAGGTCGGCGACATTGTCAAGAAGGGCGACATCATCGCCGACGGTCCGTCGACCGATCTCGGCGAGCTCGCGCTCGGCCGGAACGTGCTCGTCGCGTTCATGCCGTGGAACGGCTACAACTTCGAAGACTCGATCCTGCTCTCCGAGCGGATCGTGAAGGAAGACGTGTTTACCTCAATTCATATCGAAGAATTCGAGGTAATGGCCCGCGACACCAAGCTCGGACCCGAGGAAATCACCCGCGACATTCCGAACGTCTCGGAAGAAGCGCTGAAGAACCTCGACGAAGCCGGCATCGTGTACATCGGCGCGGAAGTACGCGCCGGTGACATCCTGGTCGGCAAGATCACGCCGAAGGGCGAAAGCCCGATGACGCCGGAAGAAAAGCTCCTGCGCGCCATCTTCGGCGAGAAGGCTTCCGACGTCCGCGACACCTCGCTGCGCGTTCCTCCGGGCGTGCAGGGCACCATCGTCGAAGTGCGCGTGTTCAACCGGCACGGCGTCGACAAGGACGAGCGTGCGCTGGCGATCGAGCGGGAAGAGATCGAGCGTCTGGCCAAGGACCGCGACGACGAGCAGGCGATCCTGGACCGCAACGTCTACAACCGTCTTGCCGAGCTGCTCGAAGGACGGCAGGGCATCGCCGGTCCGAAGGGCTTCAAGAAGGACACCAAGATCACCCGTGCGGTGCTCGAGGAGTACCCGAAGTCGCAGTGGTGGCTGTTCGCTTCGCCGAACGACAAGCTGATGGCCGAGATCGAGGCCATGCGGAAGCAGTACGACGAGTCGAAGAAGGGGCTGGAACAGCGCTTCCTCGACAAGGTCGAAAAGCTTCAGCGCGGTGACGAATTGCCGCCCGGCGTGATGAAGATGGTCAAGGTCTTCGTCGCGGTGAAGCGCAAGATCCAGCCCGGCGACAAGATGGCCGGCCGCCACGGCAACAAGGGCGTGGTGTCGAAGATCGTGCCGATCGAGGACATGCCGTTCCTCGAAGACGGTACGCATGCCGACATCGTGCTCAATCCGCTCGGCGTGCCATCGCGCATGAACGTCGGACAGATCCTCGAGACCCATCTCGGCTGGGCCTGTGCCGGCCTCGGCAAGCGTATCGGCCAGACGGTCGATGCCTATTTGTCGAAGCAGGACATCCGGCCGCTGAAGGAAACCTTGAAGAAGGTCTACGGCGAGGACGAGACGATCAAGTCGCTCAACGACAACGAGTTGATCGAGCTCGGCCACAATCTGAGCCGCGGCGTTCCGATCGCGACGCCGGTGTTCGACGGCGCCAAGGAAGCCGACATCGAGGAGATGCTGAAGCTTGCCGGTCTGGACGCTTCGGGCCAGTCGACCGTCTATGACGGCCGCACCGGCGACGCCTTCGACCGCAAGGTGACGGTGGGCTACATCTACATGCTCAAGCTGCACCATCTCGTCGACGACAAGATCCACGCGCGTTCGATCGGTCCGTACTCGCTCGTTACCCAGCAGCCGCTGGGCGGCAAGGCGCAGTTCGGCGGTCAGCGCTTCGGCGAAATGGAAGTGTGGGCGCTCGAGGCTTACGGCGCGGCGTACACGCTCCAGGAGATGCTGACCGTGAAGTCGGACGACGTCGCCGGCCGTACCAAGGTGTACGAGGCGATCGTGCGTGGCGACGACACCTTCGAGGCCGGTATTCCGGAATCGTTCAACGTGCTGGTCAAGGAAATGCGCTCGCTCGGCCTCAACGTCGATCTGCACAATTCCAAGGTCGGACCGGGGACGGCGGAAGCGGCCGAGTAATACGACCCTCATGCCCGGCCTGAATGGCCGGGCATCGGCGCCCAGTCCTGGAATCGCGAGGGCAGGGCGCCCCGCATAGTGATTTTCGAATTTGCTGCCGGAGGCGACCGGCACGCGAGGAGAAGACGATGAACCAAGAAATTATGAATCTCTTTAATCCGACGACGCCGGCTCAGGTCTTCGACCAGATCCGGATCTCGATCGCGAGCCCCGAGAAGATTCTGTCCTGGTCGTACGGCGAGATCAAGAAGCCGGAAACCATCAACTACCGTACCTTCAAGCCCGAGCGCGACGGCCTATTCTGCGCCCGCATCTTCGGGCCGATCAAGGACTACGAGTGCTTGTGCGGCAAGTACAAGCGCATGAAGTACAAGGGCATCATCTGCGAGAAGTGCTCGGTCGAGGTCACGCTGTCGCGCGTCCGGCGCGAGCGCATGGGCCATATCGAGCTCGCGGCCCCCGTCGCCCACATCTGGTTCCTGAAGTCGCTGCCCTCGCGCATCGGCCTCCTGCTCGACATGACGTTGAAGGATCTCGAGCGGATCCTCTATTTCGAATATTACGTCGTGCTCGAGCCGGGCCTCACCGCGCTGAAGGACCGTCAGCTCTTGTCGGAAGACGAGTATCTGAAGGCGCAGGACGAATACGGCCAGGATTCCTTTACCGCCATGATCGGCGCGGAAGCGATTCGCGAGCTGCTCAAGGGCATGGACCTCGAGAAGCTCGAGCTGACCTTGCGTGCGGAGATGCAGGAGACCGACTCCGACATCAAGCACAAGAAGCTCGCCAAGCGCCTGAAGATCGTGGAAGCGTTCCGCCACTCCGGCAACAAGCCGGAATGGATGATCATGACGGTGGTTCCGGTGATTCCGCCGGACCTGCGTCCGCTGGTGCCGCTGGATGGCGGCCGCTTCGCGACCTCGGACCTCAACGATCTCTACCGCCGCGTCATCAACCGCAACAACCGCCTGAAGCGGCTGATGGAGCTGCGCGCGCCGGACATCATCATCCGCAACGAGAAGCGCATGCTTCAGGAGGCTGTCGACGCGCTGTTCGACAACGGCCGCCGTGGCCGCGTCATCACCGGTGCCAACAAGCGTCCGCTGAAGTCGCTCGCCGACATGCTCAAGGGCAAGCAGGGCCGGTTCCGTCAGAACCTGCTCGGCAAGCGCGTCGACTATTCGGGCCGTTCGGTGATCGTGGTCGGTCCCGAGCTGCGCCTGCATCAGTGCGGTCTGCCGAAGAAGATGGCGCTCGAACTGTTCAAGCCGTTCATCTACTCGCGGCTTGACGCCAAGGGCCTGTCCACCACCGTGAAGCAGGCCAAGAAGCTGGTCGAGAAGGAGCGGCCCGAGGTCTGGGACATCCTGGACGAGGTCATCCGCGAGCATCCCGTGCTGCTCAACCGCGCACCGACGCTGCATCGCCTCGGCATCCAGGCGTTCGAGCCCGTGCTGATCGAGGGCAAGGCGATCCAGCTCCACCCGCTGGTCTGCGCCGCGTTCAACGCCGACTTCGACGGCGACCAGATGGCCGTGCACGTTCCGCTGTCGCTGGAAGCGCAGCTGGAAGCGCGCGTCCTGATGATGTCGACCAACAACATCCTGCATCCGGCGAACGGCCAGCCGATCATCGTGCCGTCGCAGGACATCGTGCTCGGTCTCTACTACGTCTCCATCATGCGCGAAGGCCTGCCCGGCGAGGGCAAGATCTTCGGCGAGATGGCGGAGCTCGAGCACGCGCTGCACGCGAAGGTCATCCACCTCCACACCAAGATCAAGTACCGGTGGGAAGGCATCGACGAGACCGGCAAGATCTCCAGGCGCTGGATCGAGACCACCGCCGGCCGCGTCATGCTGGGCAATTTGCTGCCGAAGAACCCGCGCGTTCCGTACGAGATCATCAACAAGCTGATGACCAAGCGCGAGATCTCCGGCGTCATCGACCAGGTCTACCGCCACTGCGGCCAGAAGGAGACGGTGATCTTCTGCGACCGCATCATGGCGCTCGGCTTCTACAACGCGTTCAAGGCCGGCATCTCGTTCGGCAAGGACGACATGGTCGTGCCGCACTCCAAGTGGAAGATCGTCGACGCTACCCGTACGCTGGCGAAGGATTTCGAGCAGCAGTACAACGACGGTCTGATTACCCATGGCGAGAAGTACAACAAGGTCGTCGACGCCTGGTCGAAGGCCACGGAAGAAATCGCCAAGGCGATGATGAAGGAGATCTCCTCGACCAAGAAGACGGCGAGTGGGGCGGATGCCGACATCAACTCGATCTACATGATGGCTCACTCCGGTGCCCGCGGTTCGCCGGCCCAGATGCGCCAGCTCGCCGGCATGCGCGGCCTGATGGCCAAGCCGTCGGGCGAGATCATCGAGACGCCGATCATCTCGAACTTCAAGGAAGGCCTCTCGGTGCTCGAGTACTTCAACTCGACCCACGGCGCCCGCAAGGGCCTCGCGGACACCGCGTTGAAGACCGCGAACTCCGGCTATCTGACCCGTCGTCTCGTCGACGTCGCGCAGGATTGCATCATCACGCAGGACGATTGCGGCACCAAGCTCGGCATCAAGATGCGCGCCATCGTCGATGCCGGCACCGTGGTCGCTTCGCTCGGCTCGCGCATCCTAGGACGCACGGCCTGCGAAGACGTGCGTGACAGCACGGGCAAGGTGATCTTCAAGCGCGGTACGCTGATGGAAGAGAGCCATCTGGATGCCATCCATCAGGGCGGCGTCCAGGAGGTGAAGATCCGCTCGGCGCTGACCTGCGAGCTCGTCAACGGCATCTGCGGCAAGTGCTACGGCCGCGATCTCGCTCGCGGCACGCCGGTCAACCACGGCGAAGCGGTCGGGGTCATCGCGGCCCAGTCGATCGGCGAGCCGGGCACCCAGCTCACCATGCGCACCTTCCACATCGGCGGTGCGGCGCAGCTGAACGAGCAATCTTTCGTCGAATCCAACTTCGACGGCAAGATCGTGATCAGGAACAAGGCCATCGCCCGCAATAGCGAAGGCCACCTGGTCGCGATGGTTCGCAACATGGTGATCGCGATCGTCGATGCCGACGGCACCGAGCGTGCGACGCACCGTATTCAGTACGGTTCGCGCCTGCACGTCGACGAGGGCGACATGGTCAAGCGTGGCCAGCGTATCGTGGAATGGGATCCCTACACCCGTCCGCTCCTCACCGAGGTCGAAGGTACTATCGGCTTCGAGGATCTGGTCGAGGGACAGTCGATCTCGGAAACGCTCGACGAGGCCACCGGTATTGCCAAGCGCGTGGTCATCGACTGGCGCTCGATGCGCGGCGGCGGGGACCTGCGTCCCGCCATCGTGATCAAGGGCAAGGACGGCAAGGTGCTCAAGCTCGCCCGTGGCGGCGATGCCCGCTACATGCTGTCGGTCGATGCCATTCTGTCGGTCGATGTCGGCGCCAAGGTCCAGGCGGGCGACATTCTCGCCCGTGTCTCGACCGAAAGCGCCAAGACGCGCGACATCACCGGCGGTCTGCCGCGGGTGGCGGAACTGTTCGAGGCTCGGCGTCCGAAGGATGCGGCGATCATCGCCGAAATCGCGGGCACCATCCGGTTTGGGCGCGACTATAAGAACAAGCGTCGCATCTCGATCGAGCCGATGGACAAGACCGAAGAGGCGCGCGAGTACCTGATCCCGAAGGGCAAGCACATCCACCTTCAGGACGGCGACGTCGTCGAAAAGGGCGACTTCATCGTGGAAGGCAATCCGGCGCCGCACGACATTTTGGCGGTCAAGGGCATCGAGGAACTCGCGGCCTATCTGGTCAACGAGATCCAGGAGGTCTATCGGCTCCAGGGCGTGCTCATCAACGATAAGCACATCGAGGTGATCGTCCGTCAGATGCTCCAGAAGGTGGAAGTCACCGACCAGGGCGACACGGACATGATCTCGGGCGAGCAGATCGACAAGATCGAGTTCGACCAGATCAACGCGAAGGCCAAGGAAGAGGGCAAGAAGATCGCCACGGGGACGCCGGTTCTGCTCGGCATCACCAAGGCGAGCCTTCAGACCCGCTCCTTCTTCTCGGCGGCCTCGTTCCAGGAGACCACCCGAGTCCTCACGGAAGCGGCGGTCAACGGCAAGGTCGATCCGCTCGAAGGCCTCAAGGAGAACGTCATCGTCGGCCGGCTGATTCCGGCAGGCACCGGCGCCTCCATGGCGAAGATCCGCGAAGTCGCTGTGAAGCGCGACAAGATGATCCTCGACGAGCGCGAGAAGCAGGCGGCGGTCGTGCCGCCGGCGCCGGAAGTGGAGCCGATGGCGCTGCCACCTGCGGAATGATCGTTCATCCGTAGGAATACCGAGGACACTGAAAAGGCCGGCGAAAGCCGGCCTTTTTGCTGCTTTGTTTCCCTGTTGCGGTGCAGGATCAACCTTTGTTCATCTTTCCTTCAGGCGCAAAAGCGCTTCTGCTAGGAGAGCTTAGACCGGTGGTCCCGTGAAGGGGGCGGGCCGGAGACCACGGAATTCTCATGCTTGATCTCGCAATCGTAGGCGGCGGCCCCGGCGGGCTGATGAGCGCTTGGTATCTGAAGCGCAAGCTTGGCGACCTCTGCCGCGTCACCATCTACGAAGCATCCGACCGGCTCGGCGGCAAGATCGTCACGCGCAAATTCGATTCCGCGCCCGCGATGTACGAGGCCGGCGTTGCCGAGATCTACGACTACTCGATGACCGGGCCGGATCCGTTGCGCGAGTTGATCCAGCATTTCGGCCTGCAGACCATTCCGATGGATGCCGAGCAGGTGCAGTTCGGCGGTGAGCTCCTCAACGACGTCGCGGGCATGCGCCGCAAATACGGTGCCAAGACCGCAGCCGCAATCGAGGCGTTCCGTAAGCGCTGCGCCGAGGCGATGACGCCGATCGAGTACTACGAGGGTGTCGGCGCGCACGACAACGAGAATCCCTGGGCCTACAAGACCGCCGAACAGGTGCTCGACGAGGAGGTCGAGGACGAGACCGCAAAGCGATTCTTCAAGGTGATGGCGCGCTCGGACCTCGCGACCGAGAGCCACAACACCAACGGGCTCAACGCGCTCAAGAACTACCTGATGGATGTCGACGGCTATATCGGCCTCTATTCCATCCAGAACGGCAACGAGCAGCTCATCGAGTGCCTCCAGTCGGAGGTCAATGCCGACATCCAGCTCAATCACCGAATTCTCACGGTCGGCAAGGCGCCGACCGGCCGCTATCAACTCAAGATGATGAACGGCAAGGGGCCGGAGACGCGCGACTTCGACCTTGTGCTGGTCTGTCTGCCGCATTCCTGGCTTGGGACCGTCGGCTGGGAAGGCGAACAGCTCCGCAAGTCGATGGTCAAGCACGTCGCGTACTTCGACCGTCCTGCGCACTATTTGCGTGTCTCGATCCTGTTCGACACGCCGTTCTGGGGCGACAAGATCGCCGGCGCCTGGTTCATGTCGGAAGCCTTTGGCGGTTGCTGCGTCTATAACGAGGGCGCCCGCCATGATGTGGGCAAGCACGGCGTGCTGAACTGGCTGATTCCGGGCTCCGATGCGCTGGCCTTTGCGAATCTCTCCGACCGGGAGCTGATCGATGCCGCGCTGAAATCGCTTCCGGCATCGCTCGGCGATGCACGCGCGCATTTCATGGAAGGCAAGATCCACCGCTGGCTGTCCTCGGTGAACGCGATTCCGGGCGGCTTGCCCGTGCGCGACGTCATGACCAACCACCGGCCCGAGCCGAAGGAACATCCCGGAATCGTCGTGGTCGGCGACTATCTGTTCGACTCGACGCTGAACGGCCTGCTCGATTCCTCGGACGCGGCGACCGACATCATCTTGACCGAGATGATGCGCTTGCGCCGCGAGCGTTCGCAGGACGACAAGCCGCTCTCGGACAAGATCGATCGTGCCTATTTTGACAATTATCGCGGCCAGGGCCCCTACAGCGAAGTGTGGCAACACTTCACGGATCCCGACTATCTCACAAAACTGATCGGCATCGTCTGGGGCAAGGCCAAAGGCACGAAGCTCTTGATCGCGGGCTCGGCCAGCGGCGAGCTTGTCGGCGCGCTACGTGATCGCGGCATCGATGCCTTCGGTATCGAGAACAACCGCACCATTCACGCCAGAACGCCGAAGGCGCTGAGGAAGTACAACAAGCTCGGTTCGATCACCGACATGCCGTTCAAGGACGGTGCGTTCGACTTCGTGTTCGAGACCAGCCTCTGCCATGTTTCCCCGAAGCAGGTGGTCCGTGCGATCAGGGAGCTGAACCGTGTGGTCAAGACCGGGCTCGTGTTCGGCTCGATCACCTCGGACATGGCGCCGGCACTGATCGACCGCTACGACCTTCTGCGCGGCGTCAAGAAGCTCGGCACCTGGTGGGAATGGTCCGAACTGTTCTTCGGCAACGGCTTCGAGCTGTCGATGCACCGCAAGGACTGCACGGACGCGCTCTGGGACACGACGCTCGCCGCCAACAAGGGACCGGGCCAGTGGTACGCCGACGCCGATTCCTTGCGCTATTCCTTTTTCGACAAGGTCGAGGATGAGGAAGACGACTAGCCGCCTGAAGCGGGCGCCTTCGCCAATTGTTTTGCCGAATTCATCTTGATCGCATAGAATCGATGCAGTAGCGGTTGGCGCTATTTCCTGCTTTCTCTGCGGTCATGCCGGCCGTCAGCATCGGTTGGTTTCATGGCGTCCAAGCCCCTCCCGCCCGACAAACAGAAGCTCGCCGCGGAAGAGGCGGCCGAGCTCGACGACAAGCTTGTCCCTACCGCCAAGCCGGACCTTGAAGACGACGAGGACGATGAAGACGAGGAGGATGGCGGGCTGGAGCTCGATGACGACGATGAGGACGAGGACCTCGTCGTCTTTACCGCGCGCGAGGCCGCCGGCGCGCTCGCGACCATCCTGGGTTTCGTCAAACCCTTCCTGTTCAACTACAAGCAGATGCTGTCCTTCGTGGCGTTCGGCGTCTTCGTCGAGACGCTCTTCAACGTCATCATGCCGCTCAGCCTGAAGTACCTGATCGACGACGCGCTCGGCGAGGAGGATTTTCAGGCGCTGTACAAGATCCTCGGCGTGCTCGCGGTCGCGGGCATATTCACCTCGATCGTCGCGGTCTGGTACGAGCGCTGGGATGCGCGGCTCGCGGCGTGCATCATTTCCGACGTCCGCAAACGGCTGTTCGAGCACGTCCAGGACCTGCCGGCGGCCTATTTCGGCCGCACCAAGCGCGGCGAGATCCTGTCGCGCTTCTCAGTCGACCTCGCGGCCTTCGAGGGTTCGGTCAAGACCTTCGCCAACAGCGCGGCATTGCCGTTCCTGGAGCTGATCGCGGGCATCATCCTGATGGTGTTCCTGAACTGGCAGCTCGCGGCGGTTGCGCTGCTGGTGTTTCCGATCACGCTGATCGGTCCCCGCATGCTGACGCCGAAGGCTGTCCAGGCGAATTACGAGCAGAAGCTCAATGAATCTGCGCTGCTCGGCATGGTGCAGGAGAACGTGGCGGCGCAGGCCGTGATCAAGGCGTTCAGCCTGCAACGCCGGATGTTCGGCTTCTTCAAATTCCGCAACGACGAGACGCGAAACAGGATGGCCTCGGCGGCGTTCCTGTCGACCATGGTGGAGCGGACGGTCACCATCTCGGTGCTGCTCTTGCATCTCGTCGTGCTCGCGATCGGCGCATATCTGGCGACGAAGGGGCAGATTACCATCGGCACCTTCGTCACCTTCGAGAGTGCGTTCTGGGAGGTGTCCTACAACATCGCCCATGTGATGCATTTCATCCCCGTGTCGATCTCCGCGGCAGCCGCGATCCGTCATATGCAGGAGTTGCTCGACGAGCCCACGCGCAGCGCCGATCGTGCCGGCGCGCCCGATCTGCCCCGCATCACCAACGACATCACCTTCGATCACGTGACGTTCCAGTACGAAGGCAGCCAGACGCCGGTGCTGGACAATCTCAGCCTCAAGCTCAATGTCGGCAAGCGCATTGCCATCGTCGGTCCGTCCGGCTCCGGCAAGAGCACGCTGCTGAATCTGATCCTGCGGCTCTATGTGCCGGACGAGGGGCGCGTCACCATCGACGGCGTCGACGTCCGCAAGGTGACGCTGGACTCCCTGCGCCGGAGCATGGCGGTGGTGTTCCAGGAGAATATGCTGTTCAACATGTCGATCCGGGAGAACATTCGGCTCGGCAAGGAGGGCGCGACCGATGAGGAGGTCGAGGAGGCGGCCAAGAAAGCCGAGATCCACCGTTACATCATGAGCCTGCCGCAACGATACGACACGCCGGTGGGCGAGCGCGGCGATACCTTGTCGGGCGGCCAGCGCCAGCGCATCGCGATCGCGCGCGCGGTCATCCGTAATCCTTCCGTGCTGCTGCTCGACGAAGCCACTTCGGCGCTCGACCAGACCACGGAAGCTGCGATCAACCGCACGCTGCTGAAGGTCGCCAAGGGCCGCACCATGATCTGGTCGACCCACCGCCTGACCTCGGTGGTCGAGATGGACGAGATCATCGTGATTTCAGGGGGCAGGGCGATCGAGCGCGGCTCGCATGCCGAGCTGCTCGCCAAGAACGGCACCTATCGCAAGCTGTGGAACGACCAGATCCACCAACCGCATGGCGCGCCGGCTCACGTCGACGAGGACAACGACGAAGACGACGAGGATGAAGACGACCTCGACGAGGACGATGAGGAGGAGTGACCGAGGAAGTTCGGCTCCAGATCGAAGGCTGCTCCAAGCGGCCGCAATAGTCCCTGAACCGACCAGGCAATGAAGCGTGCCCAGCGCTGCGCCGTCCAATAAGGGCTTGTCGCAATGGAGACTGAGCGGAAATCGAAGGCCTTCGCGGCCGACCAATCGTCGCACTCCCGCTTGACCGGGTCTGCGTAGAAGGCGGCGATCTTGCTTGTATCCATCCCGTCGGAGGCCAGCCACTGCGGGATATAGACGTTGCAGAGCCGCTCGACGTCGGTGAAGACCTTGTCGCACCCGGTGCCGGCGGCCGGGCAGGAGGTCGAGAAGGCATCGCCCACCAGCACGAGACCCGGCTGGCCGCTGGCATCGTTCACATAGAGATCGACCGGACGGATTTTCAGCTCACTGGGAATGTCGAATGGTCCGGTGATGTGCTTGAGCCGTGGCAGCGCAGCGTTCAACGTCTCGGCCGGCGCGCGGCGCAGCTCACGCAGCCAGGGATCGTCGAAGCTGCGATAGACGAACAGATTGGCGCGCATCCGCGTCCCGATCGGAAAAAGCGTGAGGTAGGGGATGCGGTCGCTCGGCCGTTCCGAGAAATAGGTCAGCGCAGGGAAGTCGAACGAGTCCCGTCCCGCGGGCACCACGTCGAACCCGATCGAAATCGAATGGCAGGCACTGACGACTTTTCGGGCGATTCCCAGCTGGTGGCGCAGGCCGACATTGAGTCCGTTGGCGAGCACGACCAGCCGGGCGGAGACCATCGCGTCGTTGGAGAGAGTGACCTTCTGCCGCTCCGCACTCGTCTCAACCGAGACAGCCTTGGCGCAGATGCGCTCGACGCCGGCAGGAATTTCGTCGCGGACAGCGTTGACGAGGGAATCGTAGAGGATGTTGAACTGCCGGCTCGGCGCCTTGTCGAGAAGGCGGCCGAAGCGCGCGATCCAGTTCTCACCCACAAAGGTCGCGCGGTGCAACACCGATTCGGCGATTCCCGTCTGCAGGAATCGCCCGACCTGCACGTGACCGCTGAGTTTTTCGACCCGAAAGTCCGCCGAATAGCTCTCATGCGGATCGATCAGGATGGTCGAAATGCCGCTACGGCCGAGCATCGCGGCGGCGGTCGAGCCGGACAATCCCCCGCCGATAATGGCAATGTCGGTGTACCGCATGGCGCTAATCTCTGCCCAAGGCGGCACATTGGCGCTCCAACAGGAAAGAAAGCCTTAGCCAATGGTTATAAAAGTATATTTAACCCGGGTATAAATAGGTTTCGAGGTGGCGCGACGCGCTCTTCGTTTCCATCTCACGAAGGCGCAGCGAGCGGCCCAAGAAGCGATTTCGGCAGGTGCGGGAAGCGCTTCTGACTGACGTTTCGCCTTGACTTGACCGACTCCCACTTATAGAACCCCCTCACTTAACGACAGGCGGTGAGCATCGCCAACGTCGGAACGGGCCACCTGTTTGATCCCCTGGGATCACCAAGACAGGCACCAACCTCGACGAATGCCGCTCAAACGCTGTCGATCATAGCTAGGCAATGCCAGTGCGATTTTAGTTCTCTTGAGCATGTTCTCTCGAGATCGAATTCGGATGCATGACCTCGGTGCGCGGGCCGCAGCTTCAAGCTGACCGGTTCAACTACTGCGGTCCTCTGTGGCGTCGAAGCGCTTTCCGCCCGTTGACGGGTGGTTGGCGCGATTTCGCTTTGTGCGGATTGTTCCGCGGAAGGCGGCCTCGTCGGGCGGGTAGCTCGAAAGAATTTGCGGACCCGGTGACGGGCCGCGGCAGAACACAAAGGGTAATGCCAGGATGCCGACGATCAACCAGCTGATCGCTCAACCGCGGGAAGTGCAGAAGTCGCGCAAGAAGGTGCCGGCGCTGCAGCAGTCGCCGCAGAAGCGCGGTGTTTGCACACGCGTTTACACCACGACCCCGAAGAAGCCGAACTCGGCGCTTCGTAAGGTTGCCAAGGTGCGCCTGACCAACGGCTTCGAGGTGATCGGCTACATCCCCGGTGAGGGCCATAACCTCCAGGAGCACTCGGTGGTCATGATCCGCGGCGGTCGCGTCAAGGACTTACCCGGCGTGCGCTACCACATCCTCCGCGGCGTTCTGGATACCCAGGGCGTCAAGAACCGTAAGCAGCGCCGTTCGAAGTACGGCGCCAAGCGTCCGAAGTAAGCGGGAACCAGGTCCATGTCTCGTCGCCATTCTGCCGAAAAGCGCGAAGTCCTTCCCGATCCGAAGTTCGGGAATATCATCGTCACGAAGTTCATGAATTCGGTAATGTACGCCGGAAAGAAGTCGGTCGCCGAAGGCATCGTCTACGGCGCGTTCGGCCTCATTGAAAGCAAGACAAAGCAGAACCCGCTCGGCGTGTTCGAGCAGGCGCTCGAGAACGTCATGCCGACGATTGAAGTGCGCTCCCGCCGCGTCGGTGGCGCGACCTATCAGGTTCCGGTCGAAGTTCGCTCGGTGCGCCGTCAGGCGCTGGGCATTCGCTGGCTGATCTCGGCTGCGCGCGATCGCAACGAGAAGACGATGACCGAGCGGCTCTCTGCGGAGCTCCTGGATGCGTCGAACAACCGGGGTAACGCCGTCAAGAAGCGCGAAGACGTGCACCGGATGGCGGAAGCCAACCGCGCCTTCTCGCACTATCGCTGGTAACGGCGACACACGGAATCTAAGGAACACTCCATGCCCCGCGTTCATGCCATAGAGAATTACCGCAACTTCGGTATCATGGCGCATATCGATGCCGGCAAGACCACGACCACCGAGCGCATTCTCTATTACACCGGCAAGAGCCACAAAATCGGCGAAGTGCACGAAGGTGCCGCGACGATGGACTGGATGGAGCAGGAGCAGGAGCGCGGCATTACGATTACGTCGGCCGCGACCACCGCGTTCTGGGAAGGCAAGCGTCTCAACATCATCGACACTCCCGGCCACGTCGACTTCACCATCGAAGTCGAGCGCAGCCTGCGCGTGCTCGACGGCGCCGTGTGCGTGCTCGACTCGAACCAGGGCGTCGAGCCCCAGACCGAGACGGTCTGGCGCCAGGGCGACAAGTACAAAGTTCCGCGCATCGTCTTCGCCAACAAGATGGATAAGACCGGCGCTGACTTCTACAAGTGCATGCAGGACATCGTCGACCGCCTCGGCGCAAAGCCGATCGCGATCCAGCTTCCGATCGGCTCCGAGAACAACTTCAAGGGCCTGGTCGACCTCGTTCGCATGAAGGGCGTGGTCTGGGAAGAAGAGAAGCTCGACGCCAAGTTCGTGGACATCGATATTCCCGAGGACATGGTCGAGAAGGCCAAGGAATATCGCGAGAAGTTGTTGGAAGCCGCCGTCGAGCTCGACGACGAAGTTCTCGCCGCTTACCTCGACGGCAAGGAGCCCGATGAGCCGACGTTGAAGCGCTTGATCCGCAAGGCCGTGCTGACTGGCGCGTTCTTCCCGGTATTGTGCGGCTCGGCGTTCAAGAACAAGGGCGTGCAGCCTCTGCTCGACGCAGTCGTGGATTATCTGCCGTCGCCGGTTGACGTGCCCGCCATCAAGGGCGTCGATGAAGACGGCAACGAGGTCGTTCGCCTGCCGGACGATAAGGAGCCGCTGGCTCTGTTGGCCTTCAAGATCATGGACGACCCGTTCGTCGGCACCATCACCTTCTGCCGCATCTATTCCGGCACGCTGCTGTCGGGCACCGGCGTCATCAATTCGACGCGCGACCGCAAGGAGCGCATCGGCCGCATGTTGCTGATGCATGCGAACAACCGCGAAGACATCAAGGAAGCCTATGCCGGCGACATCGTCGCACTGGCTGGCCTGAAGGAAGCGCGCACCGGTGACACGCTGTGCGATCCCGACAAGGCGGTGATCCTCGAAAAGATGGAATTCCCCGAGCCCGTCATCGAGATCGCGATCGAGCCTAAGTCCAAGGCCGACCAGGAAAAGCTGGGCGTGGCGCTGGCGAAGCTCGCCGCGGAGGATCCGTCCTTCCGCGTGTCGACCGATCAGGAGTCCGGCCAGACCATCCTCAAGGGCATGGGCGAGCTCCATCTCGACATCAAGGTCGACATTCTCCGCCGCACCTACAAGGTCGATGCCAACATCGGCGCGCCGCAGGTGGCGTTCCGTGAGCGCGTCACCAAGAGGTCCGAAGTCAAGTACACCCACAAGAAGCAGACCGGCGGTACCGGACAGTTCGCGGAAGTGTCGATCATCGTGGAGCCGAACGAGCCCGGCAAGGGCTACGAGTTCGAGTCCAAGGTCGTCGGCGGTGCGGTGCCGAAGGAATACATCCCCGGCGTCGAGAAGGGCATCAACAGCGTGCTGAGTTCCGGCGTGGTCGCGGGCTTCCCCGTGGTCGACGTCAAGGTTCAGCTCGTCGACGGCAAGTATCACGACGTCGATTCGTCGGCGCTCGCCTTCGAAATCGCATCGCGTGCTGCATTCCGCGAAGCCTTGCAGAAGGGCAAGTCCGTCCTGCTCGAGCCGATCATGAAGGTCGAAGTGGTGACCCCGGAAGATTACACCGGCTCCGTCATCGGCGACCTGAATTCGCGGCGCGGTCAGATCCAGGGTCAGGACATGCGCGGCAACGCCAACGTCATCAACGCGATGGTGCCGCTCATGAACATGTTCGGTTACGTGAATAACCTGCGCTCGATGAGCCAGGGTCGCGCAACCTTCACCATGCAGTTCGACCACTACGCAGAAGCGCCGGCCAACGTGTCGGCAGAAGTCCAGAAGAAGTTTGCCTGATTGTCGTCGGTCTCGAACTGACGATTGAACGGAGAGTCAAATGGCCAAAGCAAAGTTTGAACGTAACAAGCCGCACTGCAACATCGGCACCATCGGTCACGTCGACCATGGCAAGACGTCGCTGACCGCGGCGATCACCAAGGTCCTCGCCGAAGCCGGCGGCGCGACGTTCACCGCGTACGACCAGATCGACAAGGCGCCGGAAGAGAAGGCGCGCGGCATCACGATCTCGACGGCGCACGTCGAATACGAGACCAAGAACCGCCACTACGCGCACGTCGACTGCCCCGGCCACGCCGACTACGTGAAGAACATGATCACCGGCGCCGCCCAGATGGACGGTGCGATCCTGGTCGTGTCGGCCGCCGACGGTCCGATGCCGCAGACCCGCGAGCACATCCTGCTCGCCCGCCAGGTCGGCGTTCCCGCGCTCGTCGTGTTCCTCAACAAGTGCGACATGGTCGACGATCCGGAACTGCTCGAGCTCGTCGAGCTCGAGGTCCGCGAGCTGCTCTCGAAGTACGAATTCCCGGGCGACACCATCCCGATCATCAAGGGCTCGGCGCTTGCCGCCCTCGAAGATTCCGATAAGACGCTCGGCCATGACGCCATCCTCGAGCTGATGAAGCAGGTCGACGCTTACATTCCGCAGCCGGAGCGTCCGGTCGATCTGCCGTTCCTGATGCCGGTTGAAGACGTGTTCTCGATCTCGGGCCGCGGCACCGTCGTGACCGGCCGTGTCGAGCGCGGTATCGTCAAGGTCGGCGAGGAAATCGAGATCGTCGGTCTGCGCGCCACGCAGAAGACCACGGTCACCGGTGTCGAAATGTTCCGCAAGCTGCTGGATCAAGGCCAGGCCGGCGACAACATCGGTGCGCTGCTTCGCGGTACCAAGCGCGAGGACGTCGAGCGCGGCCAGGTGCTGTGCAAGCCGGGTTCGGTCAAGCCGCACACCAAGTTCAAGGCTGAGGCCTACATCCTCACCAAGGAAGAGGGCGGCCGCCACACTCCCTTCTTCACCAACTACCGTCCGCAGTTCTACTTCCGCACCACCGACGTGACCGGTGTCGTGCATCTGCCGGAAGGCACCGAGATGGTGATGCCGGGCGACAACATCGCGATGGAAGTGCACCTGATCGTGCCGATCGCGATGGAAGAGAAGCTCCGCTTCGCGATCCGCGAAGGTGGCCGCACCGTCGGCGCCGGCGTCGTCGCCTCGATCATCGAGTAATTACGAGAATAGGGATCGGCGAATAGCGAATGTGACATTCGCTATTCGCTATTCGCCACCCCATTGAAGAAAGACCACGGCAATGAACGGCCAAAACATTCGCATCCGTCTCAAGGCGTTCGACCATCGTATCCTCGATACGTCGACCCGCGAGATCGTGAACACGGCGAAGCGCACCGGCGCGCAGGTCCGCGGACCCATTCCGCTGCCCACCCGCATCGAGAAGTTCACCGTCAACCGTTCGCCGCACGTCGACAAGAAGAGCCGCGAGCAGTTCGAGATGCGCACTCACAAGCGCCTGCTCGACATCGTCGATCCGACCCCGCAGACCGTCGATGCTTTGATGAAGCTCGACTTGGCCGCCGGTGTCGACGTCGAGATCAAGCTCTAAGATTTTTGGATCACGTTCGCCACTAGCGGACAGAAAGAACAGGAAGCACGCCGATGCGCTCCGGAGTGATCGCACAAAAGGTCGGGATGACGCGGGTCTTTACAGAGGCCGGCGAACATATCCCCGTGACCGTGCTGAAGCTCGGCAATTGCCAGGTCGTAGGCCACCGCACCGAAGAGAAAAACGGTTATGTCGCGCTCCAGCTTGGTTCTGGCAGCCGCAAGACCGTGTACATGCCCAAGGCGGAGCGCGGCCAGTTCGCGGTCGCGAAGGTCGAGCCGAAGCGGCAGGTCGAGGAATTCCGCGTCTCCGCGGATCAGATGATCCCCGTCGGTGCCGAGATCCTGGCCGACCACTTTGTCGTCGGTCAGTTCGTCGACGTCACCGGTACTTCGGTCGGCAAGGGTTTTGCCGGCGGTATGAAGCGCTGGAACTTCGGCGGTCTGCGCGCCACCCACGGCGTGTCGGTCTCTCACCGTTCGATCGGTTCGACCGGTGGCCGTCAGGACCCGGGCAAGACCTGGAAGAACAAGAAGATGCCCGGTCACATGGGCGTTGACCGCATCACCACGCTCAACCTTCGGGTCGTTCAGCTCGATGTCGAGCGCGGTCTGATCCTCGTCGAAGGCGCCGTTCCCGGTTCCAAGGGCGGCTGGATCCGCGTGCGCGACGCCGTCAAGAAGCCGCTGCCTAAGGAAGCTCCGAAGCCCGGCAAGTTCAAGGTTGCTGGCGAAGCGGACGCTGCTCCGGCTGCGCAGGAGGCGTGAGATGGAATTGAAGGTCACGACCCTCGAAGGTAAGGAAGCCGGCTCGGTCCAGCTTTCCGATACCATTTTCGGCCTCGAGCCGCGCCAGGACATCATTGCACGTTGCGTGCAGTGGCAGCTCAACAAGCGCCAGGCCGGTACGCACAAGGCCAAGGGCCGCGCCGAGATCTGGCGCACCGGCAAGAAGATGTACAAGCAGAAGGGTACCGGTGGTGCTCGTCACGGCTCGGCCCGGGTGCCGCAGTTCCGCGGAGGTGGCCGTGCCTTCGGTCCGGTGGTGCGTTCGCACGCCACCGACCTGCCGAAGAAGGTCCGTGCGCTCGCCCTCAAGCATGCGCTCTCGGCCAAGGCCAAGGACGGCGATCTCATCGTGATCGACAAGGCCGCGCTGGAAGCTGCCAAGACCAAGGCGCTGCTCGGTCATTTCTCCGGTCTGGGTTTGACCAACGCGCTGATCATCGACGGCGCCGAGCTCAACAACGGTTTCGCCGCTGCGGCCCGCAACATCCCGAACATGGACGTGCTGCCGATCCAGGGCATCAACGTCTATGACATCCTGCGCCGTCGGAAGCTTGTTCTGACCAAGGCCGCCATCGATGCGCTGGAGGCGCGCTTCAAATGACGAAGAACATCGAGCCTCGCCACTACGACGTGATCCTGTCGCCGGTCGTGACCGAAAAGGCCACGATCGCCTCGGAGCACAACAAGGTGCTGTTCAAGGTGGCCGCGAAGGCGACCAAGCCGCAGATCAAGGAAGCGATCGAGAAGCTGTTCGACGTCAAGGTCAAGAGTGTCAACACGCTGGTCCGCAAGGGCAAGACCAAGATCTTCCGCGGCAATCTCGGCTCGCAGTCGAACTCCAAGCGCGCGATCGTGACTCTCGAAGAGGGTCACCGGATCGACGTGACCACCGGTCTGTAAGGTCGTACGACGATGGCACTGAAGACATTCAATCCCACGACGCCGGGCCAGCGCCAGCTGGTCATGGTCGATCGTTCGGCCCTCTACAAGGGCAAGCCGGTCAAGGCGCTCACCGAAGGCAAGCACTCCTCCGGCGGCCGTAACAACACCGGTCGCATCACCGTGCGCTTCCGCGGCGGTGGTCATAAGCGAACGTTGCGTACCGTCGATTTCAAGCGCGACAAGGTCGATGCGCCCGCGACGGTCGAGCGGCTGGAGTACGATCCGAACCGCACCGCATTCATCGCGTTGGTCAAGTACGAAGACGGCACCCAGGCCTATATCCTGGCGCCGCAGCGTTTGGCGGTCGGTGATTCCGTCGTCGCCGGCAACTATGTCGACGTGAAGCCGGGCAATGTCATGCCGCTCGGCAACATGCCGGTCGGCACGATCATCCACAACATCGAGGTCAAGATCGGGAAGGGCGGCCAGCTCGCCCGTTCCGCGGGCACCTACGCCCAGCTCGTCGGTCGCGACCAGGACTACGTGATCATCCGCCTGAACTCGGGCGAACAGCGCCTGGTGCACGGCCGTTGCCGCGGCACGATCGGCGCGGTATCGAACCCGGATCACATGAACACGTCGATCGGCAAGGCCGGCCGCAACCGTTGGCTGGGCCGCAAGCCGCACAACCGCGGCGTTTCGATGAACCCGATCGACCATCCGCACGGCGGTGGTGAAGGTCGTACCTCGGGCGGCCGCCACCCGGTTACTCCGTGGGGCAAGCCGACCAAGGGCAAGAAGACCCGCTCCAACAAGTCGACCAACAAATTCATTCTCCTAAGCCGCCACAAGCGGAAGAAGTAAGGAACGCCGGACATGGTTCGTTCAGTCTGGAAAGGCCCGTTCGTCGAGGGTTCTCTGCTCAAGAAGGCAGATGCCGCGCGCTCGTCCGGCCGTCACGACGTCATCAAGATCTGGAGCCGTCGCTCGACGATCCTGCCGCAATTCGTCGGCCTGACCTTCGGCGTCTACAACGGTCAGAAGCACGTGCCGGTGGCCGTCAACGAGGAAATGGTCGGTCACAAGTTCGGCGAGTTCTCGCCGACCCGCACCTTCCATGGCCACTCCGGGGACAAGAAAGCCAAGAAGGCTTGAGGATTAAACGATGAGCAAACCTAAGCGCGAACGGAGCCTCGCCGAGAACGAGGCCAAGGCGGTCGCCCGGATGCTGCGGGTGAGCCCGCAGAAGCTCAACCTGGTCGCCCAGCTCATTCGCGGCCGGAAGGCGGCTGCTGCGCTCGCCGACCTGCAGTTTTCGCGCAAGCGGATCGCGGTTGACGTGAAGAAGTGCCTGGAATCGGCTATTGCCAACGCCGAGAACAACCACGACCTCGACGTCGACGATCTCGTCGTGGCGCAGGCCTTCGTCGGCAACGGCCTCGTGATGAAGCGCTTTGCCGCCCGCGGCCGTGGCCGTTCGGGCCGTGTCTACAAACCATTTTCACAGCTGACGATCATCGTTCGTCAGGTCGAAGCCGCAGCAGCGGCTTAAGGGACGCAGGAGAACACGATGGGTCAAAAGATCAATCCGATCGGTCTGCGTCTCGGCATCAACCGGACCTGGGATTCCCGTTGGTACGCCGGCAAGCAGGAATACGGCAAGCTGCTGCACGAGGACGTCAAGATTCGTGAGATCCTGCACAAGGAGCTCAAGCAGGCAGCCGTTGCCCGCATCGTGATCGAGCGTCCGCACAAGAAGTGCCGCGTCACCATCCACTCGGCTCGTCCGGGCGTGGTGATCGGCAAGAAGGGCGCCGACATCGACAAGCTGCGCAAGAAGGTCGCGGACATCACGGCGTCCGACGTGGTCATCAACATCGTCGAAATCCGCAAGCCGGAGCTCGATGCGACGCTGGTGGCCGAGTCGATCGCGCAGCAGCTGGAGCGCCGCGTGGCGTTCCGCCGCGCCATGAAGCGCGCCGTGCAGTCAGCGATGCGTCTCGGTGCGGAAGGCATCCGCATCAACTGCTCGGGACGTCTGGGCGGCGCGGAAATCGCGCGCATGGAGTGGTACCGCGAAGGTCGCGTGCCGCTGCACACGCTGCGCGCAGACATCGACTACGGGGTTGCGACCGCGTTCACGACCTTCGGCACCTGCGGTGTCAAGGTCTGGATCTTCAAGGGCGAGATCCTCGAGCACGATCCGATGGCCCAGGACAAGAGAATGGCCGAAGGTGAGACTGGTGGCGGCGGCGATCGCGGCGGCCGGCAGCGCCGGGACAACGCTGCAGCCTGACGCCAGCACAGAGAATTTGAGGGCTTGAAGCCATGATGCAACCTAAGAAAACGAAGTTCCGGAAGGCGCATAAGGGCCGTATCCACGGCGTTGCGTCTTCGGGCGCGACGTTGGCGTTCGGCCAGTTCGGTCTGAAGGCGACCGAGCCTGAGCGCGTCACCGCGCGCCAGATCGAAGCCGCTCGCCGCGCGCTGACCCGCCACATGAAGCGCGCCGGCCGCGTCTGGATCCGCATATTCCCCGACGTTCCCGTGTCGAAGAAGCCTGCCGAAGTCCGCATGGGTTCCGGCAAGGGCGCGCCGGAATTGTGGGTCGCGCGCGTCAAGCCGGGCCGGGTGCTGTTCGAGATCGACGGCGTCAACACCCAGACGGCGCGTGAAGCGCTGACCCTGGCGGCAGCCAAGCTGCCGATCAAGACGCGCTTCGTCGAGCGCATTGCGGAGTAATGGCCATGGCCCAGATGAAAATCGAAGACATCCGCGCGTTGAGCCCCGATCAGCAGGACGACGCCATCCTGAACCTGAAGAAGGAGCGCTTCAACCTGCGCTTCCAGCGCGCCACCGGGCAGCTCGAGAACACCTCGCGCCTGCGCGAAGCCCGCCGTGACATCGCCCGGATCAAGACCGTCGCCGCGCAGACGCGCGCGAAGAAGAAGTAAGAGGCTTACGAAGATGCCGAAACGTACTTTGCAGGGCGTGGTCGTCAGCGACAAGCAAGCCAAGACCATCGTGGTGCGCGTCGATCGCCGCTTTACGCACCCGATCTACAAGAAGACGATCCGCCGTTCGAAGAACTACCACGCGCACGACGAGAGCAACGAGTTCAAGCCGGGCGACATGGTGTGGATCGAGGAATCGAAGCCGATTTCGAAGTTGAAGCGCTGGGTCGTGATCCGGGGCGAACACAAGAAAAGCGCCTGATCTGTTGGCTTTAGCCGACTGACTTCAGGTTAATGTTGAGCGCCGGCTGGGCTGGCGCAAAGAGAAGAGGACGAGGTGCATCAATGATTCAGATGCAGACCAACCTCGACGTGGCCGATAATTCTGGCGCACGCCGTGTCATGTGTATCAAGGTGCTCGGGGGCTCCAAGCGCCGCTACGCCACGATCGGCGACATCATCGTTGTCTCGATCAAGGAAGCTATTCCGCGGGGCAAGGTGAAGAAGGGCGACGTGATGAAGGCCGTCGTGGTGCGCGTCCGCAAGGACATTCGCCGCGCCGACGGTTCGGTCATCCGCTTCGACCGCAACGCCGCCGTTCTGATCAACAATCAGTCCGAGCCGGTCGGTACCCGTATCTTCGGGCCCGTGCCGCGCGAGCTGCGCGCCAAGAACCACATGAAGATCATCTCGCTCGCGCCGGAGGTGCTGTGATGGCTGCGAAGATCCGCAAGGGCGACAAGGTCGTCGTGCTGACCGGCCGCGACAAGGGCCGCACCGGCGAGGTGTTCGAAGTGCGTCCCGACGCCGGTACGGCGCTGGTGCGCGGCATCAACATGGTCAAGCGCCACCAGAAGCAGACGCAGGCCCAGGAGGGCGGCATCATCTCGAAAGAGTCGCCGATCCAACTGTCCAACATCGCGTATGTCGGCAAGGACGGGAAGCCGACCCGCGTCGGATTCAAGATTCTGGCGGACGGCAAGAAGGTCCGCATCGCCAAGAGCTCGGGAGCTGAGATCGATGGCTGAGGCCGCTTACACACCGCGCCTGCGCGCGGAATACGACGCGAAGATCCGGACGGAAATGACCGAGAAGTTCGGTTATGAGAACGTCATGCAGGTTCCGCGCCTGGACAAGGTCGTGCTGAACATGGGCGTTGGCGATTCCGTCAACGACCGCAAGAAGGCCGAGAACGCCGCTGCGGAATTGACCCAGATCGCCGGCCAGAAGGCGATCGTGACCTATTCGCGGATCGCGATCGCGACCTTCAAGTTGCGTGAGAACCAGCCGATCGGCTGCAAGGTCACGCTGCGCAAGGCCCGTATGTACGAGTTCATCGATCGTCTGGTGACGGTCGCGCTGCCCCGCGTCCGCGACTTCCGCGGCTTGAACCCGAAGAGCTTCGATGGCCGCGGCAACTACTCGCTCGGCCTCAAGGAACACATCATTTTCCCCGAGATCGACTTCGACAAGGTCACGGAATCCCGCGGTATGGACATCACCGTCTGCACCACGGCCAAGACCGACGACGAGGCGAGGGCCTTGTTGACCGCATTCAATTTCCCGTTCCGGCAGTGAGACGCTGACCTAAAGCCTCTCAAACGCGGATACCCAGGAGCCAAGCATGGCAAAGAAGAGTTCAATCGAGAAGAACAACCGGCGCAAGCGGATGACGAAGAACGCCGCCCCGAAGCGCGAGCGGTTGAAGGCGATCATCGCCGACAAGACGTTGCCGATGGAGGAGCGGTTCGCTGCGACCCTGAAGCTGGCGGAAATGCCGCGCAACTCGTCGGCGACCCGCATCCGTCTGCGTTGCGAGCTGTCGGGCCGTTCGCGCTCGAACTATCGCTTGACCAAACTGTCCCGCATCGCAATGCGGGACCTTGGCTCCAAGGGCATGGTCCCGGGCCTCGTGAAGTCCAGCTGGTAAGGAGGGTCGTTTAGATGTCTACGCACGATCCAATCAGCGATCTGATCACCCGCATCCGTAACGCGCAGATGCGTTCCAAGAACAAGGTCTCCACGCCTGGCTCGAAGATGCGCGAGAACGTGCTCGAGGTGCTGAAGAGCGAAGGCTACATCCGCGGTTACGCGACGCTCGAGCATTCCTCGGGCCGCAGCGAGATCGAGATCGAGCTGAAGTATTTCGACGGCGAGCCCGTTATCCGTGAGATCGAGCGTGTCTCCAAGCCCGGACGTCGCGTGTACGCCTCGGTGAAGAACCTGCCGCGGGTCAATAACGGACTCGGCATTTCGGTGTTGTCGACGCCGAAGGGAATCATGGCTGACCACAGTGCGCGTGAAGCGAACGTGGGCGGCGAAGTTCTCTTCACGGTGTTCTGAGAAGGATTTTTGATCCATGTCACGTGTTGGCAAAAGACCGGTAGCGGTGCCGTCGGGTGTGACCGCGACCGTCGACGGGCAGACTGTCAAGATGAAGGGGCCGAAGGGCCAGCTTCAGTTCGTCGTCCATAACGACGTCGAGGTGAAGCTCGACAACGGCCAGGTCAAGGTGAACCCGCGGGTCGAGACCAACCGCGCGCGGGCCCTGTACGGGACCGCTCGCGCCCAGGTCGCGAATCTGGTCGAGGGTGTCACCAAGGGTTTCGAGAAGAAGCTCGAAATCACCGGCGTCGGTTACCGCGCCGCGCTGCAGGGCAAGAACCTGCAGCTCGCGCTCGGCTACAGCCACGATGTGGTCTACGCGATCCCGGAGGGGATCACGATCACCGTGCCGAAGCCGACCGAGATCACGGTGACCGGCAGCGACATTCAGCGCGTCGGCCAGGTCGCCGCCGAGATTCGCTCCTATCGTCCGCCGGAGCCCTACAAGGGCAAGGGCGTGAAGTATGTTGGCGAATTCATCTTCCGCAAGGAAGGCAAGAAGAAGTAACGGAGCCGGTCATGTCGAAAGCCAAGGTTACGAATGCCCGGCGCAAGCGCAGTGTACGACTGAAGCTGCGCCGCTCGGGTGGCGGCCGTCCGCGCCTGTCGGTGTTCCGCTCGTCCAAGCACATCTACGCCCAGGTCATCGACGACCTGAAGGGCGAGACGCTGGCCTCTGCCTCGTCGCTCGAGAAGTCGATGCGCGATGGCGGCAAGACCGGCGCCGACATCGATGCGGCGAAGGCGGTCGGCAAGCTGCTGGCCGAGCGCGCCGCCGAGAAGGGTGTCAAGGAAGTCGTGTTCGATCGCGGCAGCTATCTCTATCACGGGCGCGTCAAGGCTCTTGCCGACGCGGCGCGTGAAAGCGGGCTGAGCTTCTAACAGAATTTGAGGATTGAGGCGTAAGCCTCTGAAGGACTGGAAAAACCATGGCAGAACGCGAACAACGTGGTGGACGCGATCAACGCGGCGGCGGACGTGAACGCAGGGAAGAGCGCGACAGCGAGTTCGTTGACAAGCTCGTCCACATCAATCGCGTCGCCAAGGTCGTCAAGGGCGGCAAGCGCTTCGGTTTCGCAGCGCTGGTCGTGATCGGCGACCAGAAGGGCCGCGCCGGCTTCGGTCACGGCAAGGCGCGCGAAGTGCCCGAGGCGATCCGCAAGGCAACCGAATCCGCCAAGCGCAACCTGACCCGCGTGTCGTTGCGCGAGGGCCGCACGCTGCATCACGACATCGCCGGCCGTCATGGCGCGGGCCGTGTTTACCTGCGCGCAGCTCCGGCCGGTACCGGCATCATCGCCGGCGGTCCGATGCGCGCCGTGTTCGAGACGCTCGGCGTCCAGGACGTGGTTGCGAAGTCGATCGGCTCGTCGAACCCGTACAACATGGTTCGCGCGACCTTCGATGCGCTGAAGCATCAGGATTCGCCGCGCTCGGTCGCTGCCCGCCGCAACATCAAGGTGTCCACCCTCCAGTCCCGCCGTATCGGTGGTGACGCCGAGGCGGTTGCCGAATAACGGAAGCTTTTCGGAGTAGACGCCTATGGCCAAGAGTGCCGTTACGACCGCAAAGACGATCAAGCTCGAGCAGACCGGCAGCGCGATCCGCCGCCATCACTCGCAGCGTTCGACGCTGATCGGGCTCAAGCTCAACAAGATCGGCCGCATCAGCGAACTGCCGGACACCCCGGCGGTCCGCGGCATGATCTTGAAAGTTCACCATCTCGTTCGCATTGTCGACGAGAAGTAAGCAAAGGCGCACGATCCCGAAGCGGGACCCGTTTTCGGTGAAGGTCATGCGCAAGAAACAAGGAGCAGGGCGATGAAGCTCAGCGATATCGCCGACAATGCCGGCTCGCGCAAGAAGCGTATGCGCGTCGGCCGCGGCATTGGTTCGGGCAAGGGCAAGCAGGCCGGCCGCGGTGGCAAGGGCCAGACCGCGCGTTCGGGCGTGCGTATCAAGGGTTTCGAAGGCGGCCAGATGCCCTTGCATCGCCGTCTGCCCAAGCGCGGCTTCAACAACATCTTCCGCGTGGAGTTCGCCGAGATCAATCTCGACCGGCTCCAGGATGCGGTCAATGCCAAGAAGATCGACGCCGGCAGCGTCGTGAACGTCGAATCCCTGGTCAAGGCCGGCGTGCTGCGCCGCGCCAAGGGTGGCCTGCGGCTGCTCGGCCGCGGCGAGTTCAAGGCCAAGCTCAACATCGAAGTGCACGGCGCCTCGAAGACCGCGATCGCGGCAGTCGAGAAGGCCGGCGGCTCGGTGAAGATCCTCGCGCCTGCCAAGGAAGAAGGCGAGGCGGCGTAACAACTGCGTCATCGGCCCGCGGCTCGCGGGCCTTTACGCACGCGGGACGATGGACTTATCGAAGCCGTAGCCCCAGATAATGTCCGGTGTCCGGTATAATGTAGCCCGGCCGCGGGCATAACGGCGCAATAAGCGGCGGGAGAAAGTCCAAGATGGCCTCTGCAGCGGAACAACTGGCAGCCAATCTCAATTTCGGTGCGTTTGCCAAGGCCGACGAACTGAAGAAGCGCATCTGGTTCACCCTGGGCGCGCTGCTCGTTTATCGGCTCGGGACCTACATCCCGTTGCCCGGCATCGATCCCAACATCTGGGAGCAGGTGTTCCGCTCCCAGGCGGGCGGCATCCTCGGCATGTTCAATATGTTCGCTGGCGGCGGCATTCACCGCATGGCGATCTTTGCGCTGAACATCATGCCGTACATCTCGGCGTCCATCATCATCCAGCTCCTGACCACCGTCTCGCCGCAGCTCGAGGCGCTGAAGAAGGAAGGCGAGTCCGGCCGCAAGCTGCTGAACCAGTACACCCGTTATCTCACGGTGATCCTGGCCGCGTTCCAGTCCTACGGCATTGCGGTGGGCCTCGAAGGCGCTGGCAACGTCGTCAGCGACCCCGGCATGTTCTTCCGCCTGTCGACGGCGATCACGCTGACCGGCGGCACCATGTTCCTGATGTGGCTGGGCGAGCAGATCACCTCGCGCGGCATCGGCAACGGCATTTCCCTGATCATTCTCTCCGGCATCGTCGCCGAGCTGCCCGCGGCGCTCGCCAACATGCTCGAGCTCGGCCGTCAGGGTGCGATGTCGACCGGCCTGATTCTGGTGGTCATCATCATGGCGGTGGCCGTGATCGCCTTCATCGTGTTCGTGGAGCGCGCCCAGCGCCGGCTCTTGATCCAGTATCCGAAGCGCCAGGTCGGCAACAAGATGTTCGAGGGGCAGTCCTCGCATCTGCCGCTCAAGCTCAACACCTCGGGCGTGATCCCGCCGATCTTCGCGTCCTCGCTGCTGCTGCTGCCGACCACGGTTGCGAACTTCAACGCGGGCAGCGGGCCGGAATGGTTCCAGTGGATCAACACCCAGCTCGGCCACGGCCGTCCGCTGTTCCTGATCATGTATCTGGCGCTGATCGTGTTCTTCGCCTTCTTCTACACCGCGATCGTGTTCAATCCGACCGAGACCGCGGACAATCTGAAGAAGCACGGCGGCTTCATTCCGGGTATCCGCCCGGGCGAGCGTACCGCGGAATATATCGACTACGTGCTGTCGCGGATCACCGTGCTCGGCGCGGTGTATCTGGCGATCGTCTGCTTGATTCCGGAAATCCTGATCTCCTACGCGTCGGTGCCGTTCTACTTTGGCGGCACTTCGCTGTTGATCGTCGTCAGCGTCACCATGGACACGGTGGCGCAGGTGCAGGGCTATCTCCTGGCGCATCAGTACGAAGGCCTGATCCGGAAGTCGAAGCTGCGCGGCCGCCGCCGTTAAGCGCGGCGTCCCTCGGGCGGCGCGATTGCGCCGCCGATTCGCCGCGCGTGCAATGCGCGCGGACGGCGAGCCGGCCATTCGGTCGCCTCGGCAGAGTCGCTCTTCCTGTCGTGCAAGCATTGATCTCAAAGGCTTCTTGGCGTCCGGCCATTTGCTCCCCTATGATATGGGTAGCGGTGCGGCGCTGATTATGATTTGCACTGTAACTGGACTTCAAAACACGGGCGCGCGACGTATCGCGCACCAATCGGGGGGCGTACGCCGATGAGAATTATACTTCTGGGGCCACCGGGATCGGGCAAGGGCACCCAGGCGCAGCTGCTGGTGCAGCGCTATGGCATCGTCCAGCTCTCGACCGGCGAGATGTTGCGTGCAGCGGTGGCGGCCGGAACGCCGGTCGGGCTCAAGGCTAAGGAGATCATGGCCAGCGGCGGTCTCGTGCCAGACGATGTCGTGGTGGGGATCATCTCCGATCGGATCGATCAGCCGGATGCCAAAAACGGTTTCATCCTTGACGGTTTCCCGCGGACCGTGCCGCAGGCCGAGGCGCTGGATGAGCTGCTCAAGCACAAGCACCTCAAGCTCGATGCCGTGATCGAGCTCCGCGTCAACGAAAGCGCGCTCCTGAATCGCGTCGAGACTCGCGTCGCCCAGATGCGCGAGCGCGGGGAAGAGGTCCGGCTCGATGACACCCCGGAGGTCCTGACCAAGCGACTCGCCAGCTACCGCAGCCAGACGGAACCGCTGATTCACTACTATTCCGAGCGGCGCAAGCTCTCGACCATCGACGGCATGATGGCCATCGATGAGGTCACCCGCGCCATCCATCGCCAGCTCCTGGCGCTCGGGGCGGTCGAGCCCAAGACGCATGGCAAGGCACATGGCAAGACGCGCGCCCGGAGTGCGACAAAGGCGGCCCCGGCCAGAAAGGCCAAGGCGGCGAAGAAATCGGCCAAAAAGTCTGCGAAAGCGGCCAAAAAGGCTGCCAAATCCGAGAAGGCGGCCAAGAAGGCTACGAAGGCGGGCAAGAGAATCGTCAAGAAAGCCGCCAAGAAGGCAGGAAAGAAGATGGCAGCCAAGAAGACCGCCAGGAAGGCTGTCAAGAAAGGTGCCAAAAAGGCCGCAAAAAAGGTCACGAAAAGGCGAGCTAAGCGCTAGCAGCGGTTGACGAAAGCCCCCTGAATCCCCTAATAAGCCCGCATCCAAGTCGGATAGTTTCAAACGATGCCGGGCCCCAGGAAGACCAGGGGTGGGCGTCGTGTTCGCGTTTGTGAACACCTGCCCGAGAAACCAAGCACTTATAGCCCGATTCCTGACGAGGGATTGGCGACAGGAGAGAAGGCCGTGGCCCGTATTGCCGGCGTGAACATCCCGACCAACAAGCGCGTGCTGATCGCGCTCCAGTACATCCATGGCATCGGTCAGAAGATCGCCGGTGAGATTCTGGAGAAGGTGAAGATCCCGGTGGATCGTCGCGTCAATCAGCTCAGCGACGCCGAAGTGCTCCAGATCCGCGAAGTGATCGACCGCGACTATATGGTCGAGGGCGATTTGCGTCGTGAGGTCGGCATCAACATCAAGCGTCTGATGGACCTCGGCTGCTATCGCGGCCTGCGCCATCGTCGCGGTCTGCCGGTGCGTGGCCAGCGTACCCACACCAACGCGCGTACGCGCAAGGGTCCGGCCAAGGCCATCGCCGGCAAGAAGAAGTAAGTTTTCGCATCCAATCACGGCGTGTGGCGACCCGGGGATGACCCGTTCGCCACGCGCCTTTCGTTCCACAGGTGTAGCCGCTGGCATTACGGCGGCGTTGAGATCTTCAGGAAAGGTAGTCTATGGGCAAGGAAGCCACCCGCGTTCGTCGTCGTGAGCGCAAGAACATCGCCTCCGGCGTCGCGCACGTGAACTCGTCGTTCAACAACACGACCATCACCATCACCGACGCGCAGGGCAACACGATTGCCTGGTCCTCCGCCGGCACGATGGGCTTCAAGGGCTCGCGCAAGTCGACCCCGTATGCCGCACAGGTTGCCGCCGAGGACGTGTCGAAGAAGGCGCAGGAGCACGGCATGCGCACGCTGGAAGTCGAAGTCGCCGGTCCCGGTTCGGGCCGCGAATCGGCGCTCCGGGCGCTGCAGGCCGCGGGCTTCACCGTCACCTCGATCCGCGACGTGACCACGATCCCGCACAACGGTTGCCGTCCCCGTAAGCGTCGGCGCGTTTGATACCAGATTGCGGGCGCATTGGCGCCCGCGATGATTTTTTGCAAAGCCGTGGAAATGATCTGCGGCCTTTCTCCAACGCCAGTGCCTGCAACAGCAGTCTGACTGGCCTGTATGGGTGAAACAGTGACGATCCAGAAAAATTGGCAAGAACTGATTCGGCCGAACAAGCTGCAGGTACAGCCCGGCAGCGATCCGACCCGTTTCGCGACCATCGTCGCCGAACCGCTCGAGCGCGGCTTCGGCCAGACGCTCGGCAACGCGCTACGCCGCATCCTGCTGTCCTCGCTCCAGGGCGCGGCAGTGCAGTCGGTGCACATCGACGGCGTGCTGCACGAGTTCTCCTCGATCGCGGGCGTCCGTGAGGACGTCACCGACATCGTGCTCAACATCAAGGACATCTCGATCAAGATGCAGGGCGAAGGCCCCAAGCGCATGGTCGTCAAGAAGTCCGGACCGGGCGTCGTCACCGCCGGCGACATCCAGACCGTGGGCGACGTCGTCGTGCTCAATCCCGACCTGCAGATCTGCACGCTCGATGAGGGCGCCGAGATCCGTATGGAGTTCACGGTCGCAACCGGCAAGGGCTACGTTCCCGCCGAGCGCAACCGCCCCGAGGACGCACCGATCGGCCTGATCCCGGTCGACAGCCTGTACTCGCCGGTCCGCAAGGTCTCCTACAAGGTCGAGAACACCCGCGAGGGCCAGATCCTCGACTACGACAAGCTGACCATGACGATCGAGACCAACGGCGCACTGACGCCGGATGATTCCGTGGCCTACGCGGCGCGCATCCTGCAGGATCAGCTCAACGTGTTCGTCAACTTCGAAGAGCCGCGCAAGGAAGTCGCCCAGGAGATCATCCCGGACCTCGCCTTCAACCCGGCCTTCCTCAAGAAGGTGGACGAGCTCGAGCTGTCGGTGCGCTCGGCCAATTGCTTGAAGAACGACAACATCGTCTACATCGGCGACCTCGTGCAGAAGAGCGAAGCGGAAATGCTCCGCACTCCAAACTTCGGCCGCAAGTCTCTGAACGAGATCAAGGAAGTGCTGGCCCAGATGGGTCTGCACCTCGGCATGGAAGTGCCGGGCTGGCCGCCGGAGAACATCGACGAGCTCGCCAAGCGCTTCGAGGATCACTACTGATCCGAACGACAACAGGCTAAGGCGCGAATTCATCGCGCCTTAGCGGGCGAACGCAGGCAGCCCACCTGAGCAACTGGTCCGACGAACCGTCGCGACGAATGAAATTCAAGGAATAGATAAATGCGTCACGGCAAGGTTCATCGCAAGCTCAACCGCACCGCTGAGCATCGCCGCGCGATGTTCGCCAACATGTGCGCCGCGCTGATCAAGCACGAGCAGATCGTCACCACGCTGCCGAAGGCGAAGGAATTGCGTCCGATCGTCGAGAAGCTGATTACCCTCGGCAAGAAGGGCGGGCTGGCCATGCGCCGTCAGGCCATCTCGGAGATGCGTGACAAGGATCAGGTCAGGAAGCTGTTCGACACGCTCGCGCCCCGCTACAAGGATCGCCAGGGTGGCTACACCCGCATCATCAAGGCCGGCTTCCGCTACGGCGACAACGCCCCGATGGCCGTGATCGAGTTTGTCGATCGTGATGTCGATGCCAAGGGCCTGGATTCCGGTCCGGTGCAGGAAAAGGAAGCCGAGGCGGCATAAGCCGACCGGCAGAGAGTTTTCAGAAAGCGGCGCCTTCGGGCGCCGCTTTTTTATTGGCCGTCCTGTTGGTTACGTCCCGCTCCTCACGCGTCGGTGAGTGCCGATTGCTATCGTGCCGGCAGCGCCCAATATCTCCGCAAGCATCAACGGAGATCACGCATGAACATCGACCTATCCGGAAAGACCGCCCTCGTCACCGGCTCGACTGCCGGCATCGGCCACGCCATCGCCAAGGGCCTTGCCGGCTCGGGTGCGAGCGTCGTGATCAACGGACGCGGCCAGGACAAGGTCGATGCGGCCGTGCGCAAGCTGGAAGGGGCGGGCGGAAAGGTCCGCGGCATCGCCGCCGACGTCTCGACCGCGGCGGGCTGCAAGGCGCTGGCCGCGGCGCTGCCAGACGTCGACATCCTCATCAACAATGCCGGCATCTTCGAGCCGAGGGACTTTTTCGACATTCCGGACGAGGACTGGAGCCGCTTTTTCGAGGTCAACGTGATGAGCGGCGTGCGTCTCTCGCGTGCGTATATGAAAGGCATGCTCAAGCGCAACTGGGGCCGAATCGTCTTCATCTCCTCAGAGTCCGGGCTCAACATTCCCGTCGAGATGATCCACTACGGCATGAGCAAGACGGCGCAGCTCTCGGTCGCGCGGGGCCTGGCGCAGCTCACACGGGGCACCGGCGTCACCGTCAATTCCGTGCTGCCGGGCCCGACAATGTCGAAGGGCGTCGAGACGTTCGTGAAGGATCTTGCCAAGCAGAACGGCCAGTCGGTCGATGAGGCCGCGGCCAATTTCGTCAAACAACATCGCCCAAGCTCGCTGCTCCAGCGCTTCGCCAGCGTCGATGAGATCGCCAACATGGTGGTGTATGCGGCTTCGAAGGAAGCCTCGGCGACCAACGGCGCGGCGTTGCGTGCGGAGGGCGGCATCATCAATACGATTGCCTGAGGCCTGCGGATGCCGGCCTATGTGATCTCCGAGGTCGAGGTACGCGACAGAGCCGCGATGGAAGCCTATCGCGAGCTGGCCGTAGCAACCATCGCGCAATATGGCGGCCGCTATCTCGTGCGCGGCGGCGCCGCCGAATTGGTGGAGGGCGGCCCGCCGCCCAAGACCATCATCATCGTGGAGTTCCCATCGATGGCGCGGGCGCAGGAATGGTATGCCTCGGCCGAGTACGCCGAGGCGCTGAAGCTGCGGCACACGGCGCTGGAGCGTCGGCTGCTGTTTGTCGAGGGCGTGGCACCGTAGACAAGCCCGGGCATGACGGAGTGAGTGGCCGCTACCATCCCTCCAGCACGATCTTGCCGCGCGACTTGCCACTCTCGAGCAGTGCATGCGCGCGCTTGAGGTTGGCCGCGTTGATGGTGCCGAAGGTCTGGTCGAGCGTCGTGCGCAAGACGCCCTTGTCGATGAGGTCGGCGACGTCGTTGAGCAGATGATGCTGCGCGATCATGTCGGCGGTTTGAAAGGAGGAGCGCGTGAACATCGATTCCCAATGCACCGAGATGGCCTTGCCCTTGAACGCGCTCACAGTGAATTCCGGGGGATCGTCGATCAGGCCGAATCTGCCCTGCGGCGCCATGAACTCGGCGATGCTCTTGTAGTGCTGGTCGGTGAATGTGAGGCTCGCCACCAGCGCGACGGGCGGCAGCTTAAGCTTCTCGACCTGCTCTTTCATCGGTTGGCCGTGGTCGATCACCGCATGCGCGCCGAGACCGAGGCACCATTTTTGCGACTCCGGCCGCGTCGCGGTCGCGAGCACCGTCAGCCCGGTGAGGCGGCGGGCGAGCTGGATCAGGACCGAGCCAACGCCGCCAGCGCCGCCCGTGATCAAGAGCGTGCGCGGATCGACACTCTTGCCGGGCACCGCACCGAGCCGATCGAACAACAGCTCCCAAGCGGTGATGGAGGTGAGGGGAAGGGCGGCGGCTTGCGCGAACGACAGGCTCTTCGGCTTGTTGCCGACGATGCGCTCGTCGACCAGGTGGAATTCGGAATTGGTACCCTGGCGCAGGATCGAGCCGGCGTAAAATACCTCGTCGCCTGGCTTGAACAGCGTGACGTCGGGACCAACGGCGTCGACAACGCCGGCCGCGTCATAGCCCAGAATCTTGGTCTCGCCCTCGGGCGGGGCTGCGCGCTTGCGCACCTTGTAATCGACCGGATTGGCCGAGATCGCCTTCACAGCCACGCGGATATCACGGCCCTTGGGTTCGGGCTTGGCGGTCTCGAAATCGAACAGCGCGTCCTGATCCTCGATCGGAAGCGACTTCCTGTAGCCGACGGCCTTCATGGCTTGTCTCCTTCAGATAGTGTTGCAGATGCCGGGTCCCGGGTTCGCGTTTTCGCGCGCCCCCGGGATGACAAGCGAGACCTAGAACGCGAACTGCGTCCGCATCGCGACCGCATCGAACTTCGAACCGACATCGGCGGTCGAGATCGGCGTGGCCTGCCTCGATACCGTGCCATGCAGATAGTCCAGCATGAAACGGACGTTGCCGTTGACATACCAGTTCAGCGCTGCCGTGTAGACGGTCTGCCGGCCGCCTGCGATGCCGGTTGCGGTCCCGAGTTGATCGTTGAGGTCGATCGTGGAGAAGCGTCCCGCGACCTCCCACGCGCCCCAGCCGCCGCCCTCGAGGGAGAACGGGTGTGCCGGCTTGACGCCGCCATAGGCCGCATTCGCCGCATTATAGCTGCGACCCTCGCCCGTCAGCACGTAGCCGGCTTGCGCATAGCCGCCCTGGAATTTGAGGCTTGGCGCACCCAGCGGCGGCAGGCCGGTATTGGCGCTGCGATCGATGTTGTACCAGAAATACTCGCCTTGCAGGATCAGCGGTCCATAGGTGGCGGCCGCTTCGACGCTGTAGACCTGCGCGCCGGAGGCATTGGCGATTGCGCCCGTCGTAGCCAGCGCCGTGGGATCGATGCGCAGTTCCGGACGATCGTTCAGCGTCACCGTCTGTGCACCCGTCACCAGATTGCGCGTCGGCTGGATCAGCCATTCGGCATTGCCGCCGAGATGGACCGAGTAGTCTTTGCCGCTGACGACTTGGCCGGCGACACGCGCGACCGCGCCGTATTGTTCCGTGGTGCCGTTCGGCGCAACGCTCGACGCTGAGTGGATCGCACCGGTGGCGGGACCGGTGACATAGGCGCCAGCCCAGAACACGTCGTTGTACCAGCGCGTGCCGACCGCCGAACGGAAGTCGCCCGCAGCGATGCTCGTGGCGACGATCCCCGCCGAGGCGCGTTCCATGAACATGATGTCGTTGGAGCTCGTGGCCTCATCGAGGGTGTAGGGCAGGTCCATGATGCCGCCTTCGATGGCCATCTTGCCGCCGAACGGTTTCAGGCCGGTATAGCTGAGATAGGCGTTCTCGATGCCGGAGACGCCGCCGCCGGGCAGCGAACCCGGAGCTGCGCCGCCAAACCCGTCGGAGGAGCCGCCGAAGTCGTAGACCAGCGCGAAATTCCAGTCGTGGAAGAACTTGCCGGCGACACCGATGCGCGCGCGGCGGACGTTCTCGCCGCTGTCGAGCTTTTGCGGCACGGTCGCCGCCGTGTTGGGCCGATAGTCGTAGCCGCCGACATCCCAATGCACGCGGCTTGTGATCCCGACGCAGTTAGCCCCATCGGCAGTGCAGATGGTCGGTCGGTTGTTCGGCATTGTCACGACGACGCCGGATGCGGGCGCCGGTCCCTTGAGCGGGATCGCCGCGTTGGCGTTGGCGACGGCGGCCTTCGCTTCGGAACGCGCTTCGGCTTTCGCCTCCGCCTTCGCCTCAAGCCTGGCCTTCGCTGTGGCCGCGGTATTCGCGGCGGTCTGGCTCTGGAGCTTGTCGAGCTTCTGCTCCAGCATCTTCAGCTGCTGCTTCAGGAGCGCGATCTCCTGGTCGCTGCTGCTCGCCGATTGGGCCTGGGCCTGCGAGGCTGCCAGTGCGGCGGCGAGACCCATCGCCGTGGCTGCAATTCTTGTCCTGCTCACGTCATGACTCCATCGTTTGACGAACTTCCCCAAGTCGCTGGCGGAGAGCCTAGGTTTGATCGATGACTGCCCCGCGACGCTGCGGCCGGTTGCGCGGTTCCCACTGGTGTAAATTCGCCGCAACCGAATCCGCCTTGCACCACCATGCAAGATGACGCACATCATGCCAATCCACAGCCCCGGCAAATTGCTATTTCGCACGCACAGCTTGCAGGCCGGACACGCCAAAGGGGGTCGAATATGCCGCCGGGCGCCCTTCTAATGGGGGGCGAACGCGCCTATATTCCGGCGTCTTTTCCAAGAGGTAGGAATGTTTCGATCGACCTGGACCGCCGTCGTCACGGCACTGTGCATAGCTTTTTCGGCCAACTTCAATCCGGCCGCCGCGCAGGACCGCCGTGTGCCGTCCTCGCCCGCCGAACTGCGGCTGTCCTATGCGCCGATCGTGCAGCGGGTGCAGCCGGCGGTTGTCAACGTCTACGCCGCCAAGGTGGTGCAGAACCGCAACCCGCTGCTCGACGACCCCATCTTCCGCCGCTTCTTCGGCGTGCCCGGCCAGCAGCAGGAGCAGGTGCAGCGCTCGCTCGGTTCGGGCGTGATCGTCGATGCGTCGGGGCTCGTTGTCACCAACGTCCACGTCATCGAAGGCGCCGACCAGGTCAAGGTGTCGCTGTCGGACAAGCGTGAGTTCGAGGCCGAGATCGTGTTGAAGGACTCTCGCAGCGATCTCGCGGTGCTGCGTCTGAAGGACACCAAGGAGAAGTTTCCGGCTCTCGAATTTACCAATTCGGACGAGCTGATGGTAGGCGACGTCGTGTTGGCGATCGGCAATCCCTTCGGCGTCGGCCAGACCGTGACTCACGGCATCATCTCGGCCTTGGCGCGCACGCAGGTCGGTATCACCGACTACCAGTTCTTCATCCAGACCGACGCGGCGATCAATCCTGGCAATTCCGGCGGCGCGTTGGTCGACATGAACGGCAGGCTCGCGGGCATCAACACCGCGATCTATTCGCGCTCCGGCGGCTCGCAGGGCATCGGCTTCGCGATCCCCGCCAACATGGTGCGCGTCGTCGTCGCCTCCGCCAAGGGCGGCGGCAAGGCGGTGAAGCGGCCCTGGCTCGGGGCGAAGTTGCAGGCGGTGACGCCGGAGATCGCCGAGAGTCTCGGCCTGCGTTCGCCCACCGGTGCGCTGGTCGCAAGCGTTGTCCCGAACGGGCCGGCGGCCAAGGCCGGGCTGAAATCCTCCGACCTGATCGTCTCGATCGACGGCCAGACCGTGGATGATCCCAACGCTTTCGACTATCGCTTCGCCACACGGCCGCTCGGCGGCACCGCGCAGATCGACGTGCAGCGCGGCGGCAAGCCGGTCAAGCTGACGGTGGCGCTGGACGCCGCGCCCGATGCCGGCCGCAACGAGCTCGTCATCACCGCGCGCTCGCCGCTCCAGGGCGCGAAGGTCTCGACCATCACCCCGGCGCTCGCCGACGAGCTGCATCTGGACGCCGATACCGAAGGCGTGGTGGTCACCGATCTCGGCGGCGACAGTGCGGCCGCGAATGTCGGCTTCCAGAAGGGCGACGTCATCCTGGCGGTCAACAACCAAAAGATCAGCAAGACCAGCGATCTCGAAAAGGCGGCGGCCGAGCGCCAGCGCATCTGGCGCATCACGCTGGTGCGCGGCGGCCAGCAGATCAACGTCACGCTGGGCGGATGAGTCCGAAGCGACCACAGGAGACGCCAACTCTCTTCGCCGCGGCGGGGCTCGATCACGAGGCTCCGCATCCGCTGCCGGATCGGCTGCGGCCGCGCGCGCTCTCGGAGGTCGTCGGCCAGGATCACATCCTGGGTCCCGACGGCGCGCTCACGCGCATGCTGGAGACGCGCACGCTGGGCTCGCTGGTGTTCTGGGGCCCGCCCGGCACCGGCAAGACCACGGTGGCGCGGCTGCTCGCGGACGCCACCGATCTGCATTTCGAGCAGATCTCCGCGGTGTTCTCCGGCGTTGCCGATTTGAAGAAGGCCTTTGAGGCCGCGCGTGCACGCCGCGAGATGGGCAAGGGCACGCTGCTGTTCGTCGACGAGGTGCATCGCTTCAACCGCGCCCAGCAGGATTCGTTTCTGCCGGTCATGGAAGACGGCACGGTGGTGATGGTCGGCGCCACCACCGAAAACCCGTCCTTCGAACTCAACGCGGCGCTTTTGTCACGGGCGCGCGTGCTGGTGTTTCGCTCGCTCGACGCGGCCGCGATCGAAAAGCTGTTTGCGCATGCCGAGGAGGTCGAGGGCCGCAAGCTGCCGCTCGACGAGGAAGCGCGCGCCGTGCTGGTGCGCATGGCCGATGGCGACGGCCGCGCATCGCTGACGCTCGTCGAGGAAGTCTGGCGCGCCGCGCGCAAGGACGAGATTTTCGACGCCGCGCAGTTGCAGGAGATATTGCAGCGTCGCGCGCCCATCTACGACAAGTCGGCCGACGGCCATTACAATTTGATCTCGGCGCTGCATAAGTCGGTGCGCGGCTCCGATCCCGATGCCGCGCTGTATTATCTCGCGCGCATGCTCGATGCCGGCGAGGACCCGCTGTTTCTGGCCCGCCGCGTCGTTCGCATGGCGGTCGAGGATATCGGGCTTGCCGATCCGCAGGCGCTGGTCATCGCCAACGCGGCCAAGGACGCCTTCGACTTCCTCGGTCATCCCGAGGGCGAGCTCGCGATCGCGCAGGCGGTGGTCTATCTCGCCACCGCACCGAAATCGAACGCCGTCTACACCGCCTTCGGCAAGGCGATGCAGGTCGCAAAGCAGGCCGGCTCGCTGCTGCCGCCGAAGCACATCCTCAACTCGCCGACCAAGCTGATGAAGTCGGAAGGCTACGGCGCATCTTACGAATACGACCACGACACGCCCGACGCCTTCTCCGGCCAGGATTATTTCCCGGAAGCCCTGGGCCGCCAGACCTTCTACGACCCGCCCGAGCGGGGGTTCGAGCGGGAGATCCGCAAGCGGCTGGATTATTGGGCGAAGTTGCGGAAGGAGCGGGGTGGCTGAAGCCAAAATCGCCATTTCGCCGTGACGCGAGGCTGCTTTTGAGCTACGCAGGCACCATGAGCCGCCGCATCAAAAGAACCGATCCAAAGCCCCGTTCGCGCGATGAGCGCAAGGAGGCGCGCCCGTTCAAGGCGCGCAGCGCGAAGCCTGCTGGGCTGCGGCCGGGCGGCAAGCCCGGTGCGAAGCCGCCGCGCTTTGCGAGCGAGCGCGTCGAGCGGCGCGCGCCCAAAGCCGAACCGGAAAAGGCTGCACCGGCAAAGCCCGTCGAGGTATTGCTGCCGACCAAGGTGCAGACCGTCAAGGTGACGGCCGACGAGAACAACATGCGCGTCGATCGCTTCCTTGAAGCGCACTTTCCCGGCCTGTCGTTCTCCCACATCCAGCGCGTCGTTCGTAAAGGCGAGCTGCGCGTCGACGGCAAGCGCGTCGACAGCAAGGACCGCCTGGAGGAGGGCCAGAGCGTCCGCATTCCGCCGCTGAAGCTCGACACGCCGAAGGCACCCAACCCGCAGTCGGAGGCGGCGCAAAAGACGCTTGCCGCGCTGAAGGAGATGACGATCTACGAGGACGACGACGTTCTCGTGCTGAACAAGCCGGCCGGACTTGCCGTGCAGGGCGGCTCGGGCATGACGCGACACATCGACCAGATGCTGGAGGTGATGCGCGATTCTAAGGGCCAGAAGCCGCGCCTCGTGCACCGCATCGACAGGGAGACGTCGGGCTGCCTCCTGGTCGCCAAGACCCGCTTTGCCGCCTCGCATCTGACCGGCGCCTTCCGTTCGCGGTCGGCGCGAAAAACCTATTGGGCGCTCGTGCCGGGGCTCCCGAAGCCGAAGCAGGGCCGCATCTCGACCTTCCTTGCCAAGGAGGAGAGCGAGGACGACACCATCATGCGCATCGCCCAGCATGGCGACGAGGGCGCAAGTCACGCGGTGACATACTATGCGGTGGTCGAAACCGCCGGTAACAAGCTGACCTGGGTGTCGCTGAAGCCGGTGACGGGGCGCACCCACCAGTTGCGCGCCCACATGGAGCATATCGGCCACCCCATCGTCGGCGATCCCAAATATTTCAACATCGAGAACTGGCAACTGCCGGGCGGCCTGCAAAACCGGCTGCACCTATTGGCGCGCCGCATCGTCATCCCGCATCCCCGCGGCGGCTTCATTGATGCCACCGCGCCGCTGCCGCAGCACATGCAGCAGTCATGGAACCTGCTCGGGCTCGATGCGAGCCGGTTTGATCCGATCGAGAACGCGCCGGAAGAGTAATTAAGTGCGGCGCGCAGGTTGGCTGGCTACGTCATTCCTACCGCTTGCGAAACCGGTCAAACGCCACTGCGGGATCCCGACGACGAAATACCAGCGCTACGGTTGCGGCTCCGAAATTCGTACCAGGTAGCCCAAGAACAGGAAAAGCAGCCCGTCTCGCGCCAAATCGCCAATGAGCAAAGCTTAGCATTGCCACGAAAAGGAAGCCCATAAAGGCAAATCTGGCCTCGGCTCGTTCCAAGCGGGCGGTCATGGCAAGCGCTCCAAGCGCTATAAATCCAAGCAGCACGCCAGCCACCCATCCGAACTCAATGACAACCTGGGCTAGGCTGAGGTGGGTTTCCATGCCCAGGCATGTCATCTGGGTGAAGCTCGAAAGGCCGTGACCAAAGATCCCCGCACGAGGTATGGCGCTGGCCACGTCGCTGATGAGCTTCTTTCGTGTCAGGACAGAATTATATTGTTTTAGGTCGCCGCACGGCGCTGGGCCCGCCTCAGCCTGAGGAACGACCTCAGCCTGAGGACTGACCTCGCCCCGAGGACCGACGTCGCCCCGAGGACCGAGCTCGCCCGGAGCGCCCACCTGAGCAGGAGGGCCCACCTGAGCGGGAGAGCCCACCTCAGCAGGAGGAGAAGCCGATATGGCGACGGCTAGACGCTCGGCGGTAGCGACGCGAGTGTAATACCCGGCGGCCCAGGAGGTCGAAACCACCAAGATGGCGACGAGTGCCTTAGTTCGGGTGCGGCGAGAGATAGCAGCTTCGCAGGCTAACGTGCACAGCAGCGCCACAAACGAAAAACGCAGGAGTGACGCCGCCAAGATGGCAAATACCACGCCGGCACATATGTAGCCGATAACCAACCATAAGCGATTGAGGTGTGAGGCGACGAGACCAGCCAGCAGAAGAGCAAAGCAAACGGAAATCTGGGCCGGAGCGGCATCAAAAGTGCCGAAGACCAATGGTTTCCCGTGGAGATCGCTCCATTGATCTCGGAGCGCCACGACGATGCATACCAGGCCAAGGAACCCGACCAGACCGAGCACCGCGAAAAATGGTCGCCCGGTCGTTCCAGACAACCGAGCTGCGGGATAAGCCGCCAAGGTGAGGATAAATAGGATTTCCTCCTTCAGAGGCCCTGGGCCATTGACGACGGTAGAAATGCCAAGCCAAAGCACGAACAGGAGGAAGACGGAATCCCAGATCGTATTCCGGAAGTGGCCCACGGCGACAAGACCGACCAGCGGGCAAATTAGCACTGCGGCGCTTGACCACGATCCGAGCCCGATCCCATGCAAGAGGATCATGATGGCGCCGGAACACACCAAAATGCCCAACAGAACGGACGTGACGGGCTGTTTATTTCCCGACCATTCCTCTACCGGCTGCAATAGCCATTTGCTCGATGTCTCCTGGTCCATCCTCTAGCAAATCATCCAAAGCTGACTCGTTCTTGCCCATGATAGGTGGGAGCTACCAAAACTAGCCTGATCTGACGTCGGCTGTGGCGGCCATCGGCGAAGCTCACCGGTATTGATTGTCCACCAGCTCTTTTCCAAACCTTTAGTGGCTCTCGCGCGCAACGTCTATTGCCTTGGCCAGATCGACGGCCTTGGTCCCGTGACTTTCGCCATTCCTGCAGACGGAACGGAAGGCGCTGGGCCCGGGCTTTCGGCGGAGGAAATCTCTGTCCTGTGTGTAACCTGCCGGGACATGCTGACGCAACCTGCCGCACCTCAAAGACGCTCCATCGAAGCAACTGAGCAATGCTCTCCGCCTTGAGTGACAAAGCACCTTACGATAAGCCCGTCCTCTATCGCTCAGGCTCTATAAGTCCCACTGCAATAGTCGCATGTAGTCATTGCTTCCTTCTGCAAGACATGGCTGGCGACGAACGCCAGATCGGCTAGGTTACGTCAGTCGAAACTGCTCGAGAAACATCCGCAAGCTGTCGTGCGTGCTCTCGACATCCGTGATCAGCCAGCCCTCCGGGCCGTTCACCAGGATGAAGTTCAGCCGGAGCGGCCGGCCGCGATTGTCGAAACTCGCCGCGACATAGGTCTTGTCGTATTGCCTGCGAACGACCGCGATCGCGACGGGGCCGAGCTTCCAGCTCGGGCTCTGCACCAGGAAATCGTAGGGCTCGACCCGCGGCACCACACCTTGCGCAACGAGGGGTCGAAGAATTGCCGGGCGGTCGCGCCATCCTGCGGCAGGCCTTTTGAGAGCTCCGGCGCGCCCTGGCCGTAATGAGCGTAGACGTTGCGGACCACCGATTCCGGAGTCCGAAAGCCGGCCTGCGCCGCGGCCGGCCAAAACCCGGCAAGGAGAGCCGCAATGCCCGCAAGTTCCCTCATACCTGCCGCTCGCTTTATCGGTCGTCGCTCTTACCTTACAAGGCTAGCATTGAGTGATCAGGGCCGAAAACCAGATGCGCGAATTGTTCGATGAAGCTGCGGGGCGATCCCCGCTTGATCCGCAGGAGTTGGTCCGCCAGGCCTCGCGCGTGCCGCTGCGCAAGCGCTTCTACAAGGAGGTGGGGGTCGCTGAGGCTGAGGGCGGCTTTGCCATCACGCTTGACGGCAAGGCGATCCGCACGCCTTCCGGCCGCCAGGTGATCATCCCTGCGCGCGTGCTAGCCGACGCAGTGGCTGCCGAGTGGGCGGATCAGAAAGAGACGATCAATCCCATGACGATGCCGCTGACGCGGATCGCCAATAGCGTGGTCGAGGGCGTCGTCGACCACGTCGATCTCGTCAGCGACGACCTCGCAAAGTATCTCCAGTCCGATCTGCTGTTCTATCGCGCCGGCCATCCCGAGGGGCTCGTCGCCCGCGAGGCGGCGCATTGGGACCCAGTGTTGTTCTGGGCCGCTGAGACGCTGGGAGCGCATTTCATCCTGTCCGAAGGCGTCATGCCTGTAACGCAGCCGGAGGCGGCCGTCCAGGCCGCGCGTGCGGCGCTGCCGGGGGATGCCTGGTCGGTCGCCGCCCTCCACGTGATCACCACCCTGACCGGCTCGGCCCTGCTGGCGCTGGCGCTGGCCCATGGCGTGCGCGATGCCGGCCAGGTCTGGGCGGCGGCTTATGTCGATGAGGACTGGAATGCCGAGAAATGGGGAGTCGACGAGGAAGCCGCCGACCGCCGCGCCGCCCGCCTCAAGGACTTTCATGCCGCCGTGACCGTTTTGGCCGCTGTGAACGCGCCCGCGGCCAAAGGTCCTTAACGAGAGGTTTACGAGGGCGGCCTTAGGGTAGGGCCTACGCTCCCCAGGCCCCTCGCCATGCCGACGCCGATAAGCTCGATCGTTCCCGTCAGTGCCGCCAGCCCTGTTGCTGACGCGGTGACGCCCGATCTTGTGCTGCAGGCCGGCAGCGTCGTCGACGCAAGAGTCGTCAGCGTGCTCGCCGGCAATCTGGTGCGGATCGCGATCGCCAACCTGTCGATGGATGTGATGTCCGAGGTGGCGCTGGCACCAGGCCAAAATCTCCAGCTTGCGGTGTCGCAGAACGGCGGCACCATCCGGCTCGCCGTCATGGGCGGGGCAGGCGAGGCGAGCGCCGATCAGGTCACGCTGACGCCGGCTGCGGCCTCGCTGGTTGACAGCCCGCCGATTGCTCCGTCGGCGAGCGCGGGACGCAACGTGCTGACGCCATCGGAGCAGGTCGCCGTTACCGCAGCTTCGGCCGAGGCGGTCACAAAGCAGGGCAGCCAGGCGCCGCTGTTCGCCAATCTGGCCGCGGTCGTCACCGGCAGCGATCTTCCGGCGGGGCTGAAGCAGGCGATGCTGGGCGTGCTGGCGCAGCAGACGCCGCTCAACACCGGGCTCGATGGCGGCGACATTGAATCCGCATTCCAAAAATCCGGCCTATTCCTCGAAGCCTCGCTCGCCGAGGGCGCGACGTCGTCCTCCGGCACGATGCCGGACCTGAAGGCGGCATTGCTGGTGCTGCGCCAAACGCTGACGACGCTCGAGGCGATTGCGCCACAGGCGCAAGGTGCCGCGCTTCCGGCTGGTACCGTGGCGACACCGCAGCTCACTGCCGCGGAGACGCAGGCCGCATTGCCCGCAACCGAACCCGAGATCGCCCAATCACCGCAAATGCCGCGCAGCGTCAATATCGCAGCCTCTGTGTTGGCGGACATCGCTGGCGGTGCTCCGCAGGCCGCGGTGCCGCGGGCCATGACCGCAGGCCTTGCCGCGAGCCTCCTGCAAGAGATCACGCAAAGCCTGCCGCGAATGACGGGAAACGTGCCGGGCTCGAACAAGGCCGTACCCGAGGGACATATTTTCGAAGCCGCCGCGCGCGCGACGCCACCACCGGTTCGCGGCGCGCTGCCGTCGCCGCAATTCATTGCCTCGCCGTCACTCGTACCGGATACGCCGCTCGCTGCGACCGTGCATCGCCTGCTCGATGACACCGATGCCGCTCTCGCGCGCCAGACGTTGCTCCAGGTTGCTTCGCTCCCCGATCGCACCGACGCCAGCGGTCACAAGATTGATCCGAGCGTGCCGCAGTGGAATTTCGAGATTCCATTCGCAACGCCGCAGGGCACGGCAATGGCGCAGTTCGAGATCTCACGCGACGGCGGCAATGAATCCGCCGATCCCGCCAGGCGCGCCTGGCGCGCGCGCTTCACGCTGAATGTCGAGCCGGCTGGCCCCGTGCACGCTTTGATTACGCTCAACGGTGACAAGACCTTCGTGCGGATGTGGTCGGAGCGGCCGACGACCGCACAGCAGCTTCGCGCCGGAATCGGCGAGCTCAACCAGGCACTGACCAGGGCCGAGCTCAAGCCCGGCGACATCCTGGTCCGCGATGGCACGCCGCCACAGCCCGCACCGGCCCGCGCCGGCCACTTTCTGGATCGCGCTACATGAGCGACCCGTCGAAGCTTGCGATTGCGCTGCATTACGAGAGGGGCAGCAACGCGCCGGTCGTCGTCGCCAAGGGCAAGGGCACGATCGGCGAAAAAATCGTCGAGATCGCCAAGGCCAACGACATCCCGATCGAGGAGAACGAGATCCTGGCCGGTGCGCTCTCCAAGGTCGAACTCGGCGAGGAGATCCCGCCGGACCTCTACAAGGCCGTCGCCGAGGTGCTGGTGTTCGTGCTGCGGCTGTCGGGCAGGCGGTAGCTGTCATCGTTTCACCACGTTAGCGGCTGCATGGTCGCGGCCATCTTCATCGCGTAACGGACATCGCCAGTGCTTACCCGCCGTTCCACTCTCGGCCTTCTCGCCGCAACCGCGATCCTGCCATCGCGTGCATTCGCTCACGTCGCGCCACCGCGAAATGAAATCCGTGACAGCCTCGCAAAGCGCTTCACTGACCTCGGCACGGCGGGGACGTTCGTCGGCTACAAGGTCGAGGACTATCTGGTCGTCGCCAGCGACAAGGAACGTTCGGGCGAGGCGAAGCTGCCGGCTTCGACCTTCAAGATTCCGAACTCGTTGATTGCGCTCGAAACCGGCGTGGTCACTGACCCCGACAAGGACGTATTTCCCTGGGACGGCGTGAAGCGTCCGATCGAGGCCTGGAACAAGGACCACACGCTGCGCAGCGCGATTCTCGTCAGCGCGGTGCCGGTCTATCAGGAGATCGCGCGCCGGATCGGGCAAGAACGCATGCAAAAGTACGTCGATCTGTTCGACTATGGCAATCGCGACATCGGCGGCGGCATCGATCAGTTCTGGCTCACCGGCGCCTTGCGCATCGATCCGGTCGAGCAGGTCGATTTCATCGACCGGCTGCGCCGCCGCGCACTGCCGATCTCGAAACGCAGCCAGGATCTCGTCGCTGACATCCTGCCGGTGACCAAGGTCGGCGATAGCGTCATTCGCGCCAAGTCCGGGCTGCTTGGCGCCGAGCGCGGCGAGCCATCGCTTGGCTGGATGGTGGGCTGGGCCGAGAAGGGCGAAGCGCACACCGTGTTCGCGCTCAACATGGACTGCAAGGAGCCGCGCCTGGTCGGAGAGCGCATGCCGCTGACGCAAGCCTGCCTTGCCGAGATCGGCGCTATCTAGCGATACCGCGCTGGCGCTGCTCGACTAGCATCCCCCGGGTCAAGAAAAACCGGGAGGAGAACATGAACTCAACGCCACTCTGGCTGCCGTCGCTCACGCTTGCCGCCGCAGGCGGCTGGCTCGCCGCCACGATGTTTGCCGGTCCCGCCACCAGCAGGGAGCCGCGCTTTCCTCAGCTCACCATGGACCAGCTCGACGCCAAGCAGAAGCCCCTCGGCGAGCAGATCATGAAGGTCTCGAGCGTCGGCATCGGCGGTCCCTACAATCCGATGATCCGCAGCCCGGTGCTCGGCCAGCGCCTGTTCGACCTATTACACTATCTGCGCTGGGAGACCTCGGTCCCGACAAAACTCAACGAGTTCGCGATCCTGATCATCGGGCGGCAATGGCGCTCGCAGGTGGAGTGGTACGCCCATGCGCCGCTCGCGGCGAAAGCGGGCCTGTCGCCCGACATCGTCGCGGAGCTGAAGGCCAATAAGCGGCCTGCGAACATGGCCGAGGACGAGGCCGTCGTCTACGACTTCGTCACCGAGCTCACCGCGACGAAGAAGGTCGGCGACGAAACCTTCGCGCGCGCGAAGAAGGTCTTCAACGACCAGCAGATCGTCGACCTCACCGCGGTCGCCGGCAATTACGTGATGGTCGCGATGTTGCTCGCAATGGCCGAAGAGACCGTGCCGCCGGACAAGCAGGAGCCGTTCAAGCCGGGCGAGCCGTAGCCTTCGTCATTGCGAGGAGCGAAGCGACGAAGCAATCCAGACTGCCTCGGCGGAAAGATTCTGGATTGCTTCGCTGCGCTCGCAATGACGGAACATGTCGCGCTGGCCTAACCCAGCTTGAACAGCGCCTGCAAAAACTCCTCAACGGCCTTGCGCGACTCGGCGGCAGTCGTTGGATTGCCGCCGACATGCGGATTGAGCTCGACGCAAGCGTCCTGGTAGGTGAACGGCGCTTTCGTATCGGCGTTCATCAGCACGCCGCCGTCGCCTTCGCGGATCTGGCAGTTGCGCACGGTCTGCGCACCCGTGGACACGGCAACCGTATTGACGCCGAGCAGCCCACTGTCAAAACCATGCGCGCTGTCGGGGTATTCGGTCAGCACCACGTCGCGGCCGGCCGTCTTGAGCCGCTCGATGAAAGCCTTGCAGCTCTTGACGGGATTGTAGTCGTCGGGCGTGCCGTGGAAGATGCGGATCGGGCGCGCGGCGATGTCCGTGTCGTTCTGATAGGTCGTCGAACAGTCGGGGTAGAAGGGAATGTAGGCGGCGAACTGGATGCCGGACTTGTTCCAGAGCTTGTGGAAGCGCTCGAGGCTCGCATAAAGCGTCGCCTGTCCGCCGCGTGAAAAGCCCATCAGCACGATGCGATCCGGATCGACGCGGGGATGCTTTGCAAGGATCTCCAACGAGCGGTAGATGTCGATGACGAGGTTGAGCCGACCGAGCAGGGCCTGGTTCGGCCCCACCACCGTCAGCCCGCGGCCGGTAAAGCCGTCGATCAGGAAAGTCGAGATGCCCATGGCGTTGAACGCGTGCACCCAGGCTTCGGTCGTTGCGCCGACGCCGCTCGAGCCGTGCATCAGCACCACGACGGGGAGTTTTCCGCTGCCTTGCGCCACGCGCAGCTCGCCGGCGACCGTCACCGGCTTGCCGGCCGCGGCGTCGCCGCTGAGGAATTGCTGGTCGGAGAGGGTGAGCGAGGAGATCGGGTAGATCTCGGCGCGGGTGGCGACTTCCCGGGGAAGCGATTGTGCGTTGGCGCCCATGCCGACGAACAGCGTTGAAATGCAGAGCGCCATGGCGACGCGGAATGCCGTCGGCATCGGATCCTCCCCCGTGATTTTCAGTGAGTAGAACAACAGGCCCGCGCGCTGTCAAATTGACGCAAGCCGGCGGTTCGCCTCAGGCGGTGTCAGGCTTCTTCACCGTCAGCGCCTGGTCGATCGCAAAACCGCCAATCTCGCTCATCGCCTGCGAGATCACGTCGCCCTTGCGGGCAAAGCCGGCAGAGAGGACATCGAACTGGGTGCGCGCCAGCCGCAGCACCTCGATCGGCACGGAGATGGCGGTCTCGTTGAAGCTGTCGACCGAGGCGTGCAGCGTCTCCAGCTCGCTTGTGAGCTTGCCGATATGGCTCTCGGCGTGCTGCATCAGGCCGAGCAGGCTGCCGCGCTTGGCATCGAATGCCGCGCGCTCGGCCGCCGCGGCCGCGGTGACCTCGGCAAGCTGGCTGCGCAGCGCGTCGATTTGCTTGACCATGGCGTCGGACGCCATCTCACCGGCCTCGCGCAGGTCGCTGTTGCGCGTGTTCTCTTCGTGCTCCCGGTGATAGAGCCGTTCCGCCGACATCGCCCGTTGCGTCAGCGACTCGATCAGCGCGGCCGCGCGCAGCAACATCTCGCCGTTCCGCCCCGACACCATGCTGGCCATGCGCCGCAGGAAGTCGGTGGTTTCGGACGATGGGTTCGGTGGCAGTGGAACGACCGTCGCGGACATGAGGTGATGCTTGCAGCCGGAAATGATGACCGCCGCCGTACCGACTGAGCTCACGCAACATTCGGCGCCTGATCGTAAACCTGAGCAAGCCTGAATCGGCAAGTCCGGTCAACCGGGCCGGGCCGCCATATTTACGGGCAGCGCGCTGCGGTCAGGTATCCTTCTGCCGACCGATCTGGCCGAGATGGGTGAAGCCGAACCCGGCCGAATATTTCAGGCCATAGCCCAGCGCCCGGTCGATGCCGATATGGGCGAGCCAGATCAAAGCGATGGACAGGGTGAGCGGCGAGGCGAGGCCGAAGCCGAGCGTCAGCAGCGCGACCGGCGCCATGTAGCTGTGGGCGGCGTTGTAGACCATCGCGCCGAGTTTGGCGTCCGACAGGTATGCCAGGAAGCTGAGATCGGGGACGAAGAACAGCAGTGCGAACACCAGCCATGAGCCGTCCCAGGCCCAGTAGAGCATCACCATCCCCACAAACAGGGTCAGGCCCTCCAGCCGCAGCAGGATGTTGACGCCGCCCGTCGCCGCGCCGGTCTCGGCCGCTCCTTCGGTCATGCTCGTCTCCCAGGCAAAACTTTGAAATTCCTTGCGCTTTCCCGCTGCGGCAAGGCAGCCCTGCGGGACCGAAAGCCGCTTCCCGGCCCGCAAAATGCCGTGTTAGAACCCCCGGCAATCGCATTTAGGCTAAGAACTGGCGGGAGCAAATGAAGAATATCCTGGACGCCCTTGAAGACCGTCGCGCCGGTGCAAAGCTCGGCGGCGGCGAGAAGCGCATCGAGGCGCAGCACGCCCGCGGCAAGCTGACCGCACGTGAGCGCATCGAGCTCTTGCTCGACAAGGGATCGTTCGAGGAATTCGACATGTTCGTCGAGCACCGCTCCACCGAGTTCGGCATGGAGAAGAACAAGGTGCCCGGCGACGGCGTCGTCACCGGCTGGGGCACCGTCAACGGCCGCAAGACGTTTGTCTTCGCCAAGGATTTCACGGTGTTCGGCGGCTCGCTGTCGGAAACGCACGCGCTGAAAATCACAAAGCTCCAGGACATGGCGATGAAGGCGCGTGCGCCCATCATCGGCCTGTATGACGCTGGCGGCGCCCGCATCCAGGAGGGCGTCGCAGCCCTGGCCGGCTATTCCTACGTGTTCCGCCGCAACGTGCTCGCCTCCGGCGTGATCCCGCAGATCTCCGTCATCATGGGTCCCTGCGCTGGCGGCGACGTCTATTCGCCCGCGATGACCGACTTCATCTTCATGGTGAAGAACACCAGCTACATGTTCGTCACCGGCCCCGACGTGGTGAAGACCGTCACCAACGAGGTCGTCACGGCGGAAGAGCTCGGCGGTGCCTCGGTGCACGCCACGCGCTCCTCGATCGCCGACGGCGCCTTCGAGAACGACGTCGAGACGCTCTTGCAGATGCGGCGCCTGATCGACTTCCTGCCGTCCAACAACACCGACGGCGTGCCGGAATGGCCGAGCTTCGACGACATCGGCCGCGTCGACATGTCGCTCGATACGCTGATCCCCGACAATCCGAACAAGCCCTACGACATGAAGGAGCTGATCCTGAAGGTCGTGGACGAGGGCGACTTCTTCGAGATCGCGGACGCTTTTGCCAAGAACATCGTCACCGGCTTCGGCCGCATCGCCGGCCGCACCGTCGGCTTCGTCGCCAACCAGCCGATGGTGCTCGCCGGCGTGCTCGACTCCGACGCTTCGCGCAAGGCGGCACGCTTCGTTCGTTTTTGCGATGCCTTCAACATCCCGATCGTCACCTTCGTCGACGTGCCGGGCTTCCTGCCGGGCACCGCGCAGGAATATGGCGGCCTGATCAAGCACGGCGCGAAACTGCTGTTCGCCTATTCGCAGTGCACCGTGCCGCTGGTCACCATCATCACCCGCAAGGCCTATGGCGGCGCCTTCGACGTCATGGCTTCCAAGGAGATCGGCGCCGACATGAACTATGCCTGGCCGACCGCCCAGATCGCGGTGATGGGCGCCAAGGGCGCGGTCGAGATCATCTTCCGCGCCGACATCGGCGACCCCGACAAGATCGCCGCGCGTACCAAGGAATACGAAGACCGTTTCCTCTCCCCCTTCATCGCCGCCGAGCGCGGCTACATCGACGACGTCATCATGCCGCACTCGACCCGCAAGCGGATCGCGCGGGCGCTGTCGATGCTGAAGGACAAGAAAGTGGAAACGCCGGCGAAGAAGCACGACAATTTGCCGTTGTGACGCCTCGTAGCCCGGATGAGTGAAGCGACATCCGGGTTCTTCGTCAAGCTTCCCGCATGTCGCTTTGCTCATGCGGGCTACCGATTCTGTTTCTGAGTTGGCATCCTCGATCCAAATCCAATGACCGAAGACGATCCGACCGACGAGATTTCAGACATCGAAGCGCGGATCGAGGCTTTGGCCGAGATCGCCGAACGATGTCGGAAGTACATCCTGGCATCCAAGCTCGCGATCGGTGGCGGTGCTGCGCTGTTGCTGATCACGATCCTCGGCTTGCTCGGAATGGGCCAGACCGCCGCGCTCGGATCGATCGCTCTGGTGCTCGGCGGGATCGTCTCGCTCGGTTCGAACGTCAGCACGCTGCGGCAGACGGAGAGCGCGATCGGGGATGCGGAGGCGCTTCGGTCTCAACTGATCAGCCGCATTGACCTTCGCGTGGTCGCCGATGCGCCGATGAAGCTGGTGTGACGCGGCGCTCGCAGGCCAATGTCACGCCGCAGCCCTGCGCGACAGCACCTGCAGCTCCTCGCGGCATTCGGCTGCGAACGCCTGAAGCTGCTCCGCGGTTTGCCGGTCGAGGATCGCCTTAGCCAGTCTTTCAGCGCGGGCAAGCTGGTCTCTGAGATATGCGATGCGGGCCATGTGTCACCTTCCGCAGGGATGATTTGATGGCCGTGACCCTACGGCCATCGCCGGATTCATTATGTGAGGCACGTCACATCTGACGCGGGCGCCGCGTCAGCGGGTCGCGTCCGCCGCAGCGAAATGCGCCATCTGGTCGGCATGGGCCTTGGCGAAGGCCGGGCGGGCGGTGGCGCGCGCGACGTAGGCGCGGCAGGCGGGACTGTCCGCGAGCCCATCGAACTGATCGACGATGCGCAGCACGTCTGACATCAGGATGTCGGCGACGGAGAACGTGCCTGCCAGCCATTCGCGGTTGGCCAGCACCGCCTCCATGTGCTTGAGGCGGAGTTTTAGGAAGTCGTCGACAAATTTCCACGCGGCCGTATCGCTCGGATGACCCATGAACTTCGACATCGTCCAGGGCAGGCTCGCCATCTCCACCGAATTGAGCGCGGCGAACAGCCATTCCGTGGCTTGGTTGCGGCCGCGCGGATCTGATGGAATCAGCTTCGCGCTGAGGCCGCCGAGATGCAGCAGGATCGCGCCGCTCTCGAAGATCGAGAGATCGCCGTCGGTCAGCCACGGCACCTGCCCGAACGGCTGGTGCGCAAGATGCTCGGCGCCGCGCCCGTCGAACGGCGCGCTCGCGACGCGATAGGGCAATGCGGCCTCTTCGAGCGCCCAGCGCACCCGAAGGTCGCGCACGAAACCGCGCGGGGGCGGGGGAACCCAGTCGAAGGTGGTGAGCGTGAGGTCGGGCATGTGGTGTCTCCGTCTGCTGTTCAGGCATAGGACGGGTGAGAGATGCGCGTTCCGACACCGGTGCCGTCCTTTTTTGTCGTCGCCGACGTCATCGGCTAGTCTCACCCCAAACAACAGGAGGAAAATCCGATGCCGTCAGCCTTCTTCGTCGTCCGCGCCGTCGTCGCCGATGCCGGCAAGCGCGCCGCCTTCGACAGGTGGTACGAGACCGAACATCTGCCCGACGCGATGAAGGCCTTCGGCGTGAGCAAGGCCTGGCGGTTCTGGAGCGTCGACGATCCCTCACTGCATCAGGCGATGTATCAGTTCGCGAGCGAGGCTGCGCTGCACGCCATGCTGAAGGGCGAAGCGCTGACGCAACTGGTGGCCGATTTCAACCGCGATTGGCCCGACGTGACGCGCACGCGCGAGTTGCTGGTGCTGGCGCAGGAGTTTGGCAAGTAGCGCCCGGCGGCGGGCTGTCACCGTCGGAGTCGCAGCGAAGCTGAACGCGCGATTCAGCTTCGGTTCATGTCGTCACCACGACACTCGCCTCTGCATCACTGGCACGACCATCCAAGAGGAAAGAAGTCATGGAGCGCCGGAACTTTTTAAAATTTGCAATCGGTGTCGCGGCCGGAGCTGCCGCGTTCACGACCGCCGCAAAGGCTGCGCCGCTGGCGCCGCAGCCGCTCGGTGACCCCCGCATGCCGCAAGGCAATCCCGACGCTCATCCCGCAGTCACCAGCAGCGAAGAAGCCGCGCAGTTGAAGCCGGAGCAGGTGCACTGGCACGGCCGCCATCGCCATTGGGGTTGGCGCCGCCGTCACTGGGGCTGGCATCGCCGGCGATGGCACCGCCGCCATTGGTAAGCTTCGCGCACCAGGCTTGAACGGGGACCGCGATCGCGGTCCCCGTTCTGATTCGAAACATCCCGGTGCGACGTCAGGCGCTCAAAAAGAAAATGGCCGCGCAGGCTTTCGCCGCGCGGCCATTTCGCAATGCGAAAAAAACGAGATCAGAACGGGCGGCAGCGGCCGGCGTACCAGCGGAAGCCGTAGGGGCACACGCGGGCGCGCGGCACGACCACGACAGGGGCCGGCGCAACCACGATCGGACCCGGGCGGACAACGACCGGACCGCGCATCGGGCGGCAGCCGCCATAGGCGCCGCGGTACCAGCCGGGGCCGCAACCGCCGGCGGCGCTCGCCGCCTCGCTGAAACCAACGACCGCGCTGGCGAGCATCACGGCGGCAAACAGGTATTTCATTTGATCTTCCTTCTCGTCCTTGGGTGTAGGTTTTGGGGGCAGGTAGGAGGGCTTGGCGCTTTTCGGCGCACCATGAATCAAAAGACACGATTCGACACGTTAAAATCGCAACATGCCGACACGACGCCAGCCAAATCTGCCAATCATGACCTGAATGCGGCATGAACATTCCCCGCACGCGGCTCCGGACGACAGCAATGACGCTAGCGGCCGAGAAAGCCCAGGACTAGCTCCCTGTACTTCTCAGGCGCCTCGAGGAAGACGAGATGGCCGGTGTCCGGGATCACCTCGGCCCGCGCATTCGGCATCTTCGCCGCGAGTGCCTTCGCCAGCTCGGCGTTCTCTCCCATTTTCGCGCGCAGCGCCTCCGGCGCGTTCGGCCGGCCCGGAGCGTTGTGGTCGTCGGCGCCCATGATGAATAGCGTCGGCTCGGTGATCAGTGCGATCTCGTGCGCCACCGGCTCACGATAGATCATCTGGCCGGAACTGACGAAGGCACGCAGCCAGCGCGGATAATCCGGGCTGCCCTTGATGTTGAAGCGGGCGTCGATGTACGGCGTGATCGCGTCCGGCGGCAGCTTGATCGCATAATTGGTCTGAAGCTGCTTGCGATAGCCATCGGCCGTGAGCTTGTCCTCGGTCTCGATGATCTTCTCGGTCGGCGTCGGCGGTACATAGAGGCGGTAATCTTCCAGCCCGATCGGGGCCGTCAGAACAAGGTGGGCGACGCGGTCGGGAAAGGCGCGGGCGATGCGGACGCCCAGCATGCCGCCGAGCGAATGGGCGACGATCTCGGCCTTGTCGATGTTGAGGTGATCGAGCAGCGCGATGGTGTTGCGCGCCAGATTGTCGAAATGCAATTCGCCGATCGGCTTGGAAGATTTGCCGAAGCCGATCTGGTCCGGCACCACAACACGGAAGCCGGCCTCGCTCAGCATCTTGATAACAGGCGCCCAGTAGCTCGACGGGAAATTGCGCCCGTGCAGCAGCACGACGGTGCGGCCGTTCGGCTGCGCAGGCGGCACGTCCATATAGGCGATGCTGAGCTGCTCGCTGTCATTGATCAGAGGCAGCAGGTGCACGGGATAGGGATAGGCAAAGCCTTCGAGCGCGATGCCGTAGGGTTCGCGCGGGGCGGTGTCGGCGGCGTGGGATGTAAGAGGAGCGGCGAGAAGAGCCGTGCAAAGCACGGCCGGGAGGAGGCGGATCATTGAAGGCTCTGAGTCATGTTGGCGCTAGGAGACACATTCTCCGTCATGCCCGGGCTTGGCCCGCCTGCGCGGCCGAAGCCGCTTCGGCGAGGCGAAGGCCCGGGCATCCACGTGGTGCCACGCAAACTGCACTAAAGACGTGGATGGCCGGGTCAAGCCCGGCCATGACGACGAGAGACGCTTACACGCGCTTGTGTTCAGTCCTTCGCAGTCCCGAACAACGCGGCAAACTGCTTCTCGCCGGTGCGCGTAAAATTCACCACGCGGCTGCCGGGCGTGGCGTCGCGGGCAGCCCATTTCAGCTCGGCGAAACGCTGCATCATGGCGGCGCCCAGCGTGCCCGCGAGATGGTGACGCCGCTCGCTCCAGTCGAGGCAGGCCTTGCAGACCGGCCGGCGGGGATGGGCGAGCATGTCGGGCGAGATCTGCAAATGCTTCGCCAGGAACCGCTCGCCCTCGGCCGTCAGCTCAATCTCTTGCTTCTTCTGCCTGACCAGGTTTTGCGCGCGGAGGGTGTCGAGCATCTGCACGCCGAGATCGCCGGCGAGATGGTCGTAGCAGATCCGGGCACGCCGCAGCGCCGGATCCTTCGGCCCGGTGCGCACGCGCATATGGCCGGTCCGCGCGGCGAGGCCCGCAAGCCCCTCCAGCACCCCGGCGACATCGTCGTCGGTGAGGCGGTAGTAGCGGTGGCGGCCCTGCTTCTCCGGCTCGATCAGGCCACCGGCCTCGAGCTTGGAAAGATGCGAGCTCGCGGTCTGCGGCGTGATGCCGGCCTCCTGCGCCAGCTCGCTCGCGGTGAGCGCGCGGCCGTTCATCAGCGCCGTGAGCATGTTGGCGCGTGCGGGATCGCCGACGAGCGAGGCGATCATGGCGATGTCGGGACCTGATTTCATGCTTCGATGGTAGCCGAAGCATTGCGGTCGGGCAAGCGCGTAGCGTGGGGTTGTTCGTCATTGCGAGGCGCGAAGCGACGACGCAATCCAGGCTGCCTCCGCAGAGGGATTCCTGGATTGCTTCGCTGCGCTCGCAATGGCGGTGTGGAACCAGAGGAGCCCATCATGTCCGTCACCGTCTTCATCCGCTACCAGCTCGATCCCTTCAAGCGCGCGCAGTTCGAGGAGTATTCGAAGCGCTGGCTCACCATCATCCCGAAATGCGGCGGCGATCTGATCGGCTATTTCATGCCGCACGAGGGCACCAACAACATCGCGTTTGCGCTGATTACCTTCGAGAGTCTGGCTGCGTATGAGGCCTATCGCGCCCGGCTGCGTCAGGATACGGAAGGCATGGCCAACTTCCACTTCGCCGAGGAGCACAAATTCATCCTCGCGGAAGAGCGCACGTTTCTGCGCCAAGTGGTTTTGTAAGTGCTATCGTAGGCCATCAACGACAGGAGAGACGCCCATGATCGCCGTGATCTTCGAGGTCTGGCCGAAGCCGGAACACCGCCAGGATTATTTCGACCTCGCGGCCGACCTCAAGCCGATCCTGCAAACCATCGACGGCTTCATCTCGGTCGAGCGTTTCGAAAGCCTGACCGAGAAGGGCAAGATCTTATCGGTGTCGTTCTGGCGGGACGAGGCGGCCGTGCAAGCCTGGCGCAACACGATGGAGCATCGCCGCACCCAGGCCAAGGGCCGCGCGAAAATCTTCGCCGATTATCACTTGCGTATCGCCAGCGTCATCCGTGACTACAGCATGAATGATCGCGAGCAGGCGCCAAAGGACAGCCGCGCGGTGCACGACGCGCACTAGCGCTCGTGGCGGCACGTCCCCATCTCTGCGCGGCCAACAAGGGAGAGAAACATGCACGTGACAACTGCTGACAAGCGCGCGGCCTTCAGGAAGCTGCACGAGAGCGGCTGCTTCATCCTGCCCAATCCGGTCGACGTCGGCAGCGCGAAAGCGTTGCAGCATCTCGGTTTCAAGGCACTCGCGTCGTCGAGTGCGGGCTTTGCCTGGACCATCGGCAAAGCCGACAACCACGTCACCGTCGAGGACGTTTGTCAGCATCTGGCGGCATTGAGCACGTCGGTCGACATCCCCGTGAACGCTGATTTCGAGGGCGGCTTTGCGGTCGAGCCGCACCAGGTCGCGGACAATGTCGATCGCTGTGTGCGCACCGGCGTTGCCGGCCTGTCGATCGAGGATTCCACCGGAGACAAGGACAAGCCGATCTACGAGCGCGCGCTCGCAGTCGAGCGCATCAAGGCATCGCGCAAGGCGATCGGCGATAGCGGCGTGCTGCTGGTCGGCCGCTGCGAGGCCGATCTGTGGGGCGTGACCGACCTCAAGTTGGTCATCGACCGGCTGACGGCCTACGCAGATGCTGGCGCCGATTGCCTTTACGCGCCGGGCCTGAAGGGCCGCGAGGACATCGCCGCGGTGGTGAAGGCTGTCGCACCCAAACCGTTCAACCTGTTGATCGGCGGCTCCGGGCTGTCATTGCAGGAAGCTGCCGATCTTGGCGTGCGCCGGATCAGCGTCGGCGGTTCACTCGCTCGCGCCGCCTGGGGCGGCTTCATGCGGGCCGCGAAGGAAATGGCGGAGAAGGGGACCTTCGCGGAGCTGGCGAGCGGCTATCCCGGCGGCGAGCTCAACAAGATGTTCAGCTAAGACAAACGAAAGCGACGGGATCTGAATCCCGCCGCTGTTGCATATTGTTGCAATTCGTTACTTCGCGCCGTCAGCGGGTGCCGGCGTATCCGGGGCCGCCTTGCTCGGCGCGGCGCCCGTGGTCACGCCCGGCCCGGTATTGGTGCGCGGCGTCACGTCGCGCATGCCGGGAGGTGCGGCCGGATTGGTGGCCGGTGCCTGCTGCGCTGTCTGCGTCGCCGGCGTGGTGCTGGCCTGGTTGCTGGTGCCGGTGTTGTTCAGGCCGTAGAATACGGCACCCAGCACCAAGGCGATTGCCACTGCGAACAGGGCTACTTTGCCGCTGGAGGCGGGGCCTTCGCCAAGCTCCGGGTCGACCTGAAGCTGGGCATCCCGTCGCGCCGCATTGCGATACTCATCATCGGCGAGATTCGGGCGGTACGGATCGTTGATAAAACGGTCGTCAGCCATCGATTGGTTCTCCTCGATCATTGCGGCGGGACAACCCGTGGATGCGAGATTCTGTTCCGCCCTCCTTAATGCTTTCGTCGCATGTTGCGCCCGCGGCGGGAATCGGGAACCTGTTCGCTGGGGAACCTGACGCGTAAGCTCCGCTGACGGAAGGGAACAAAGCGATGTGGAGCTTGCCGCCGAGCGATTATAGCGTGCTGCATCTGTTGTCGCTGGTTGCGGTCGCGGCGCAAGGCATGACCGCCGCGCTCGCTGCCGGCCGCCGCAGCATGGATTGGCTCGGCGTCTGCTTCCTCGGCTGCATCACGGCGCTCGGCGGCGGCACCTTGCGCGATCTCTTCCTGGGGCATTATCCGTTGGCCTGGGTGCAGAACCCCATCTACCTCGCACTGGCCGGAGGCGCCGCCTTCCTCACCATCCTGATGGCGCGCCTGGTGCACCGGCTGAAACTGGCCTTCATCGTGCTCGATGCCATCGGCCTCGTCGTCTTCACCATGACCGGCTGCGACATCGCCTGGCAGATGGATGCCACGCTGCCGATCGTCATCGTCTCCGGCATGGTGACCGGTTGCGCCGGCGGCGTGTTGCGCGACGTGCTCTGCAACGACGTGCCGCTGCTGTTCCGCTCCGAGCTCTACGCCAGCGTCTCGGTGGTGACGGGATTGTTCTATGCCACCGCGTTCGGTCTTAAGCTGAACGCCGAGCTCTGGACCATTTTGACATTCGTCCTCGGCATCAGCTTCCGCCTGCTGGCGGTGCGCTACAAATGGGAGATGCCGAAATTCGTCTTCACGGAAGAGGAGGAGCGGGAGCCTTGAGCTACGGCTCCTGCTTCCGCGCCCTCGCCACCTGCGCCGGCGTCACCAGCGGCGCGGCGTTGCCCCAGGAATTGCGGATGTAGTTCGTCACCGCCGCGATCTCTGCGTCGGACAGCTGGTTGGAATAGGCCGGCATCTCCCCGGTGTTGGGCGCGCGCGGGGTCGTCACGGTGTGGGCGCCGTCGAGGATGATGCGCAAGGTCGAGGACGGATTGACCGATTGCAGCAGCGCGTTGGCGGGCAGCGGCGGATAGATGCGCGGTGCGCCGGATCCGTCGGCCTCGTGGCAGGCGATGCAGAACTTGGCGTAGATGGCCTGGCCGGCCTTCATCTCGGCATCGTCAGGCGGCGTCACGATCGTCTCACGCCGTGCCGGCGGCAGGTTCTTCAGGTAAACCGCGATCGCGCGCACGTCGGCATCGCTCATCTTCGAAGTCGAATTGACGACCACCTCCGCCATCAGCCCGCTGGCATGGCTCCTGGCGTTGCGCCCGCTCTGAAGATATTCCGTGATGTCTTCGACACTCCACGATTTCAGCCCGGTGCGGGCGGCGCCATCGAGCCGTGGCGCGTACCAGCCGCCCACCTCGTTGCCCGCGAGGGCCTGCGCCTGCTTGTCCGCGCCAAAATAGTTCTTCGGCGTATGGCAGGCGCCGCAATGACCGAGCCCGGTGACGAGATAGCCGCCCCGATTCCACGCCGCGCTCTGGCTCTGGTCCGGTTCGAACAGGCCGGGTTTGAAATAGACCATGTTCCAGATCCGCATCAGGCCGCGATAGCCAAACGGCCAGCGTAGTTCCGGCGGCTTGTTGCGGCTGGTGACGGCCGCGAGCGTTCCGAGATAGGCCCGGATCGCCAGCGTGTCGTCCTTCGTCATCCGCGTGAAATAGGGGTAGGGGAACGCCGGGTAATAGTTGGAGCCGTCTGGGGCGACACCGGTGCGCACGGCGCGAGTGAAATCGGTGTCGGTCCAGGCGCCGATGCCGGTGTCGCGGTCCGGCGTCAGGTTTGGGGCATAGATCGCGCCGAATGGTGTGTCGATGCGCTTTCCGCCCGCGAACGGTTTGGCGGGATCGGCGGTGTGGCAGCCGGCACAGTCGCCGGCCTCCACCAGCGACTTGCCGTAGGCGATCAGCTCCGGTGACGGCTCGGCGGCGCCGGCCGCGCTCGCAACCGCACTGCACAACGCCAGGCCCACGAGAGCCAGGCCAGTGAGAATCGTCCGCATCGAAAGCCTCTCCTGCGACCCATCGACGCCGCCGGATGACGGGGCGTCAATTCGTTGCGCGACGGCGGGGGTATGGTGACACAAAATGAAAATCGCGGATGCCAATGCAGCCACGAAATTGCGATTTTTACCCGGCGCTCCCTTTGGTCCAGAATTGTGATGCGGAGCGTGAAATATCTGACATAGAGTGGCGGAAATGGTCGGCGCGCCCTAGCTAAAAACAACGGGCAGGCAACGGCTTAAGCAGCCAAGCGCTCAAAAGGGCGGAAGAGGACATAATGGGCATCAACCAGGGTCCGATCAGTCTCGATCAGAAATACACCCAGGACACCGGACATATTTTCACGACGGGCATTCAGGCCCTGGTCCGGCTGCCGATGGCCCAGATCCGGCGCGACCGTGCCGCGGGATTGAACACCGCCGGCTTCATCTCCGGCTATCGCGGCTCGCCGCTCGGCGGCTATGACCAGCAGCTCTTCGCCGCGCGCAAGCATCTCGAGCAGTACAACATCAAGTTCCAGCCCGGCGTGAACGAGGATCTGGCCGCGACCGCGGTCTGGGGCTCGCAGCAGCTCAACCTCTCGCCGGGCGCCAAGTATGACGGCGTGGTCGGCATCTGGTACGGCAAGGGCCCCGGCGTCGATCGCTGCGGCGACGTCTTCCGCCACGGCAATGCCGCGGGCTCCGCCAAGAACGGCGGCGTCTTGTGTCTCGCCGGCGACGACCACGGCGCAAAATCCTCGACGGTCCCGCATCAATCCGACCACGCCTTCATGTCGGCGCTGATGCCCTATCTCTACCCGTCGAGCGTACACGAGATGATCGAGATGGGTCTTCTGGGTATCGCGATGTCGCGCTACTCGGGCTGCTGGGTCGGCATGAAGGTGATCACGGAGACGGTGGAGACCACCGCCGAGATCGACCTCACCGACGAGATGACGCCGTTCGTGATCCCGACCGATTTCGAGATGCCCGAAGGCGGCCTCAATCTGCGCTGGCCCGACGACCGCTTCGCCCAGGACCGCCGCCTGCAGGACTACAAGGGCTTTGCCGCGATCGCCTTTGCACGCGCCAACAAGGTCAATCGCGTCACCATGGACTCGCCCAACGCCCGCTACGGCATCATGGCGTCCGGCAAGAGCTACGAGGATATCCGTCAGGCGCTGCGCGAGCTCGGGATCACGCCCGAGGTCGCCGCCAAGATCGGACTTCGATTGTACAAGATCGGCATGCCGTGGCCTCTGGAGCCGGAAGGCGTCAGGCAATTCGCTGTAGGACTCGAGGAAATCTTCATCATCGAAGAGCGCCGCGAGATCGTCGAGAACCAAGTGAAGCAGGAGCTGTTCAACTGGCGCGACGATGTCCGTCCCCGCATTATCGGCAAGATGGACGATCACGACAAGCGCTTCCTTCCCTTTGCCGAAGAACTCAGCGTCGCCTCGCTGGCGAGCTCGCTGACCGAGCGGCTGCTTCGACTTGATCTCAATCCCGAAATTGCAACGATGCTGCGCGCCAAGGCCGATTGGTTCAACGGCCGCCAGGCGTCGCAAATGCAGGCGACCGCGCCTGTCGCCCGCACCCCGTATTTCTGCTCCGGCTGCCCGCACAACACCTCGACCAAGGTGCCCGAAGGCAGTCGCGCCTTTGCCGGCATCGGGTGCCACTTCATGGCACTGTGGATGGATCGCTCCACCGAGACCTTCACCCACATGGGCGGCGAGGGTGTGCCGTGGGTCGGCGTTGCCCCCTTCACAAAGGAAGAGCACGTCTTCGCCAATCTCGGCGACGGCACGTATTTCCACTCCGGCAGCCTCGCGATCCGCCAGGCGATCGCCTCCGGCGCCAACATCACCTATAAGATCCTCTACAACGACGCGACCGCGATGACCGGCGGCCAGCATGTCGACGGGGAATTGTCGCCGCAGCAGATCACCTTCCAGCTACACAGCGAAGGCATCCGCGAGATCTATCTGGTCTCAGAAAATCCCGACGCCTATCCGGCGAACGAGATCGCGCCCGGCGTCAAGACCGCGCATCGTGACGAACTCGACGCGGTCCAGAAGACCCTGCGGAAGGTCAAGGGCGCGTCCGCGATCGTGTTCGTGCAGACTTGCGCCGCCGAGAAGCGGCGCCGCCGCAAGCGCGGCACGATGGAGGATCCGGCGCGCCGTGTGCTGATCAATCCTGCAGTGTGTGAAGGCTGCGGCGATTGCTCGGTGCAATCGAACTGCATTTCGGTCGAGCCGCTCGAGACCGAGTTCGGCCGCAAGCGCGCCATCAACCAGTCGACCTGCAACAAGGATTATTCCTGCGTCAAAGGCTTTTGCCCGTCCTTCGTCACCGTCGATGGCGGCAAGATGCGCAAGCGCGCGCCGGCGGGCGTCGGCGATATCGGCGATCTGCCTGAGCCGGCATCGCGCCCCAACCTGGACAAGCCCTACAACATCGCTGTCGGCGGCGTGGGCGGGACCGGCGTGCTGACGATCGGCGCGCTGCTCGGCATGGCCGCCCATATCGAGGGCAAGGCCTCGATGATCCTCGACATGTCGGGCCTGGCGCAGAAGGGCGGGGCGGTGCTGAGCCACGTCCGCCTGTCCGATCATCCGGCCGAGGTGACCTGCTCGCGCATCGTCACCGGTACGGCCGATGTGGTGCTCGCAGCCGATGAGGTGGTCGCGGTTGCCAAGGACACCATCTCGCTCTGCGACAGCAGCCGCACCAGCGGCATCATCAACAGCCACGTCATTCCCACCGCCGACTTCGTCCTCAACCGCGATTTCAACTTCCAGACCCGCAAGCTGAACGGGTTGCTGGAAACCGCGCTGCACAAGGACTCGGTATTCTTCGACTTCACCAAGCCGGCCGAACAGCTGCTCGGCGACAGCATCGCCACCAACATGATGATGATGGGCTACGCCTATCAGAAGGGCCTCTTGCCGTTGTCAGCGGAGTCGATCGAGCAGGCGATCGAGGTAAACGGCGTCTCGATCAAGATGAACAAGGAAGCCTTCCGCCTCGGCCGCCTCGCGGTCGCCGATCCCGCACGGCTTGCCGGCATGCTGAAGGGAACGGATGAGGTCGTTGCGCCCAAGTCCCTGGACGCAATGACGCTCGACGAGGTCATCGAGCATCGCACCAGGCATCTCACGGCGTACCAGAACGGCCGCCTCGCGAAACGCTACCGCAAGCTGGTCGATCAGGTCAGCGACGTCGCCAGGCAGGGCGGCTATGACGAGGCGCTGACCCGCGCCGTTGCGGTCAACTACGCCAAGCTGCTGGCCTACAAGGACGAATACGAGGTCGCGCGCCTCTACACCGATGGCGCGTTCGAAAAGCAGCTCCGCGACCAGTTCGAAGGCGACTTCAAGTTCAACTTCAACCTGGCCCCGCCCATTCTGAGCAGGGGCGTCGATGCGCTCGGCCGCCCGAAGAAGCGCGCCTTCGGCCCGTGGATGCTTCCGGTGTTCCGCGTGCTGGCAAAATTCAAGTTCCTGCGCGGCACGCCGCTCGACATCTTCGGTCGCAGTGCCGACCGCAAGCTCGAGCGCGATCTGATCGCCGGCTACGAGAAGGACGTCGCCACCGTGCTCGGCCTGCTGTCGCCGCTGACGATCGATACCGCGGTGGAGCTGCTCTCGCTGCCCGACCGCATCCGCGGCTACGGCCCGGTGAAGGAGAAGGCCGTAGCAGACGCCAAGGCCCGCTACGCCCAGCTCGCCGCCGACCTCGCGAACCCGCCGCCGGCGCCGAGGCAGATCGCGGCGGAGTAGAATTTTCGTGGGGTGGACTCGCTAATCCACCCTGCAAATTCCTGTTTGAAATCAACCACCGTTCTACTGTGCATGGGGTTGTTTTCGCAAAAAAACATTTTTCGATAAAACGAAATCCCTTGTGCCGTCGGGCAAAACAGCTTTAGGGTTCTGCCCGTCGTTCCCATCATTGCGAGCGCAGCGAAGCAATTCCAGAGTGCGTCCGTGGAAAGATTCCTGGATTGCTTCGCTGCGCTCGCAACGACGACTGCGGCAGCAGGGCCTTCCACCGCACCTCGGATGATGCGGCGGCCATTTGCGCCAGCCCGCTGCCCTCTCGCCCGACGGAATATTTCCGCGCTTGCCAACAGGGCGGCAGCGGTTCAGAAAAAACCGGAAGTGAGAAACGCCAGCGGAGACCTTATTTGACCATCAAGGGCAAGGCCTACATTGCCGGGATCTACGAACACCCGACCCGGCACGCGCCGGACAAATCCGCCGCGCAACTCCATGCCGAGGTCGCCAAGGGCGCGATCGAGGATGCCGGGCTCAGCAAGGACGATGTCGACGGCTATTTCTGCGCGGGCGACGCCCCGGGCGGCGCCTGGCCGATGGTTGATTATCTCGGGCTGAACACCAAAAAACTGCGCCATGTCGATTCCACCGAGACCGGCGGCTGTTCCTACATCATCCATCTCGGCCATGCCGCTGAAGCGATCGCCGCGGGCAAGTGCTCGATCGCGCTGATCACGCTGGCCGGCAAGCCGCGCACAGGGCCGATGCCGCCGCGCGCGGCGGGCGCCGAGGCCGATTTCGAGACGGCTTACGGCGCGACCACGCACAATGCCTATGGCATGTGTGCCATGCGCCACATGCACGACTATGGCACCACCAGCGAGCAGCTCGCCTGGATCAAGGTCGCGGCCTCGCACCATGCGCAATACAATCCGCATGCGATGCTCAAGGACGTCGTGACCGTCGAGGACGTCCTGAACTCGCCGATGATCTCTGATCCCTTGCATCGCATGGATTGCTGCGTGGTCTCCGACGGCGGCGGCGCGCTAATCGTGACCACGCCTGAAATCGCCAAGAGCCTGAAGAAGCCTCTGGTCAAGCTGATCGGACATGGCGAGGCGATGAAGGGCCCGCGCGGCGGCAAGGATCTCGACCTCACATACTCCGCCGGCATCTGGTCCGGCCCGCGTGCCTTCGAGGAAGCCGGCATCACGCCGAAGGACATCAAATACGCCTCGATCTACGACAGCTTCACCATCACCGTCCTGATGCAGCTCGAAGACCTCGGCTTCTGCAAGAAAGGTGAGGGCGGCAAGTTCGTCGCCGACGGCAATCTGATCTCGGGCGTCGGCAAGCTGCCGTTCAACACCGATGGCGGTGGCCTCTGCAGCAACCATCCCGTCAATCGCGGCGGCATGACCAAGATCCTCGAGGCCGTGCGGCAACTGCGCGGCGAGGCGCATCCGAAGGTGCAGGTCAAGAATTGCGATCTCGCCATCGCCCACGGCACCGGCGGGCTTTTGGGTGTTCGCCACGCCGCCTCGACGGCCATTCTGGAGCGCGTGTGATGAGCGAAGCCAAGAAATATCCGGCCCCGGTGACGAACCCTGAGACAGCCGCGTTCTGGGATGCGGCCAAAGAGGGCAGGTTCATGATCAAGCGCTGCATCGCGTGCGGCGAGGCGCACTATTTCCCGCGTGCGATCTGCCCGTTCTGCTACTCCGACAAGACGGTGTGGGAGGAGTCTTCGGGCGAGGGTACGATCTACACCTACAGCTTGATGCGGAAGTCGCCGACCGGCCCTTACGCGATCGGCTACGTCACGCTGAAGGAAGGCCCATCGCTCCAGACCAATTTCGTCGATTGCGATTTGACGACGTTGAAGATCGGCCAGAAGGTGAAGGTGGTGTTCAAGCCGACCGACGGCGCGCCATTGCCGTTCTTTACGCCGGCGTAGTCGCTTTCTTCCCTTCTCCCCTTGCGGGAGAAGGTGGCGCGAAGCGCCGGATGAGGGGTCTCTCTCCACCGAGAGATTGTTCGATGCGGAGCGAACCCCTCACCCAAACGAGTTTGTTGCGAGCACCTTGGACCCCTCTCCCGCAAGGGGAGAGGGCGCATCAATGGGCGCCGCCATTCGCTGAAACTGCCGGGAGGAAACAACAAAAATGTCCGCCAGATACGACGAACTCAAAGGCCTCAAAAACCTCGGCCAGAAATATGCCTACACCGACCGCGAAGTGATGCTCTATGCCTACGGCATTGGGCTTGGCGCCGATCCGATGGACGAGAACGAGCTCGCCTTCGTCAACGAGGGCACGCTGACGCCGCGACCGCTCAAGGTGGTGCCGACTTTTGCATCCGTCGCCGCGTGGGGCGCGGGGCCTGGCGAGATGAACCTCAACCGCGTGATGGTGGTGGACGGCGAGCGCGACATCACCTTCCACCAGCCACTACCGGTCGCCGCGCACATCACCGCCGATTCCTCCGTGGTCGAAGTCTACGACAAGGGCAAGGACAAGGGCGTGGTCATCAGCCATCAGACCGTGCTCAAGAACGAGAACGGCGAGAAGCTGGCAACTCTGGTCGCCTCCCGCTTCGCCCGCGGCGACGGCGGCTTTGGCGGGCCGAACCTGACCCAGCCGGATCCGCACAAGAGCCCGTCCCGCGCACCCGACACGACCATCGACATCGTGACGCGTCCCGACCAGGCGCTGGTCTATCGTCTCTGCGGCGATCGCAACCCGCTGCACTCCGACCCTGAGTTCGCGAAGAAGGCCGGCTTCCCACGTCCGATCCTGCACGGCATGTGCACGTACGGCATCACCTGCCGCGGCGTGCTCCAGACCTACGCCGACTACGACGCCTCCGCCGTCCGCCAGCACGTCGCGCGGTTCTCCTCGCCGGTCTATCCCGGCGAGACCGTGACCATGGACCTCTGGAAGGACGGTAGCGTGATCTCGTTCGAAGCCAAGGTAAAGTCGCGCGGCGTCACTGTGATCAAGAACGGCAAGACGGTGCTGGGGTGATGATGCCGCTCGACGCGCTCTGAGTTATTTCGTCATGCCCGGGCTTGTCCCGGGCATCCACGTTCTTCGCGCGGTTGGCGATCAAGTTCGTGGATGGGGGGGG